>NZ_JAIXST010000134.1 GCF_027484545.1 Runella sp.
AAACTACCTATTTGGACTTGTGATGAATCAAAAAATATAAACCCAAATCAATGTATATTACAATTTTAACTATATTGAATCTTTATCTAAACCTGTCAACCTATTTTAGGTAATGACAAACTGTAAACTGACTACTGTAAACTGTTAACTCCATTTCTGTAACTTTGCACTGGTCAAAACCAATTTTTATGTCTGAAACCGGCACAATTTCATCCCCCCACGCACTGGCGCAAGAGGCCATTCAATTACTTAAACAACTGATTTCTACGCAGTCCTTTAGTCGAGAAGAAGAAGGTACCGCTGCTTTAATTGAGGATTTTTTCAATCGCAAAGGCACCCCTTTTCATCGCAAAAAAAACAACATTTGGGCTTATAATCAGTACTTTGACCCAAATAAACCCACCGTTTTACTCAACTCACATCACGACACTGTCAAACCTAATCCTTCCTGGACGCTGAATCCGTATGAGCCGCTTGTAAAGGATGGAAAACTATTTGGTTTGGGAAGCAACGATGCCGGGGGTTCGCTTTGCTCGCTTATCGTTACCTTCTGCTACTTTTACGATAACCCTAATCTGACCCATAATGTTGTGTTGGCCGCTACCGCCGAAGAAGAGATTTCGGGACGGGAAGGTCTGGAAATGATTGTGGATGACCTGCCTCCCATTGAATTTGCCATTGTGGGTGAGCCCACGGATATGCACTTAGCAGTAGCCGAAAAAGGACTTTTAGTTCTTGATTGCATTGCCCACGGAAAATCAGGACATGCGGCGCGCGAAGAAGGCGAAAATGCCATTTACAAAGCCATTGAAGACATTCAGTGGATTAGAAGCTATCAATTCTCTAAAGTATCACCCACGCTGGGGCCCATCAAAATGTCGGTGACAATTATCAACGCGGGAACACAGCACAATGTGGTACCCGACGCCTGCAAGTTTACGATAGATGTGCGCGTCACTGACCAATACACACTCGAAGAAGTAATTTCGGTCATTCAACAAAATATTCAGTCCGAAATAGCCGCCCGTTCCATTCGGTTGCGTCCATCAAGCATTCCTGTCGAGCATCCTATTGTTAAAGCAGGTATCAAATTAGGTCGCACTACCTACGGTTCACCCACTACTTCCGACCAGGCACTGATTGACTGCCCATCACTCAAAATGGGCCCGGGACATTCAGGTCGTTCGCATACCGCCGATGAGTTTATTTATTTGTACGAAATAGAAGAGGGCATTTCCCAATATATCAAGATGTTGGAGGACGTGATTTTGTAAAAAAGTGGTAGTTTTAAAGTGAATTCGATTTAAAGTTGAAGCTTTGTTAGTCTAACTTACTCTTACCATTATTGCTAAATGAAAAAATGGTTTTCGGCTCTTTTTCTTCTGCTGGTCTTACTCAAAATCGGAGGCTTTGTCGCCATTTTGAGTATTCAGCGAGAATTGATTCGAGAAAAAGTAATCCGAAAAATTGCCCGCCATTTAGAAAACGAAGAGTTAGTTTGTATTGTAGGTACCTCCCAAAACTTGGCCAACATGGAGTGGGAAAAAGAAGGAAAAGAGTTTTGGTTCAATGATAATTTATACGACGTAGTACGGACCGAAACTATGAAGGGTTTGGTTCATTACTATTGCCTTTCAGACAACGAAGAAAGTAGATTGGCCGTACATATTCAAGCCCTTTCTCAGTCCGATGCTTCTTCGATGAATGGCGTAATAAAGGAAATTTTGAATTTGATTTTCCAGCAGCTGATCCCGACAAACGATTTTCAGTACGAATTCAAAAATTCATTTTTCTACTCTCGGCAACAATCCATCCACTCTATTTCAATTTACTGTTTTTTGTACTTCTCAAAACTCCTGGACCCTCCTAAAGCCATTTAGAATAAAGTATTCAGCCTAATATTATCAATACTTTCTGTATTGATAGGGCAGTGTATTGCTTAAAAAAATGTCCAATCAGGAATTTCAAATCAACATTCTATTTTCAATGAAAAAATCTCTTCTTTTATTATATATTCTCTTGTGCGCAGGTATCACTTTTGCTCAGGAAACTACCAAATCGCTGGACGAAGTCATTATCAAAGAGAAAAAGAAAGCGGCCAGAGAACGAGCCGAGTTTATGCGTCATGCCCAATCGGTAGAAGCGCTTTCCGAAGCCGACCTCAACCGAAACAATCCCGCCTTTGTAGAGCAAACTGTTGGAACAATGACCGGTGTTCAGGTAGATAAAAGGACCCAACTCGGTGGCCAACGCATCGTAATTCGGGGCTACGGCAACGACCAAAAATTCAATAACTGGGGTATCAAAGCCTACTACAACGGAGTGCCCATTACGACGGCAGATGGAATAACCATTATGGATGATATTGATTTTGGCCTGGTCAACAACATTGAGGTAATCAAAGGGCCGGCCGCGACCATGTACGGCGGCGGTGTAGGGGGTGTTGCTCGTTTTTACCTCCGACCTTCTGAAACAAAGGGTGTGTCATTGTCCGAAAAACTGATTGTCGGTTCGTATGGTTTGTTTCAATCCAATACCCGTTTGGACGTAGTAAATGACAGTTCTGCTATGTTTTTGAGCTATGGCCACTTACAGTCAGACGGTTACCGTCCGCGCGGCAACAGTTTAAAAAACTACTTGACTTATTTTGGTGAATTTAAATTGAACAAAAAGCAAACCGTTACAGCCTACTTTAGTCATAACTACTCGCACGAGGGCGTTACGGGACAAATTTCGTACGCAGATTATTATGCGGGTATCGATAACGGGAATCCTGCATATACCAAGAAAAATGCACGAAATAATATTCAGGCAACTCGTTTTGCATTAACTAATCGCTACGCTTTTTCGAGTAAACTCAGCAATTCTACCTCCATTTTTTACTCAAATCAGGATTTCAAAAGAGTAGCTGCCGGTGCTGATGAAAGTAGTATGAACCCAAATTTTGGTCTTAGGTCTGTTTTTAATTTAAAATCCAATATTGGTGTCAATGCGTTCAATGAATTAGACTTAGGAACCGAAATTCAACAATCAAGATCATTGATTTCCAATTATAGATTTCTGGGCACCGACGATGCAAATCCTCTTAAAGTTCAGGATATTTCCAAAGGCTCCTACTTTAAGTACGTAACCAACCAAAATTCATTTTTTATTCACAACCGAACTACCATCAAATCGCTTAATTTAGCGTTGATTTTAGGGCTTAGTGCCAACCAACTCAACTACAATCGGACTGATTTACTGGCACCTCTTGGTTTAGTGACAGGTTACAACAAAGATTTATCATTTGGTAAATCGTTTGCAACCTCCATCAACCCGCACGTGGCTTTGCAGAAAATGATTAAAAACCACATCATCAATTTAAGCTACAGTGAAGGCTACAATGCGCCAACCGCAACAACGGCCTTTATCACGACCGTCAATAAAACAAACGACGATTTGTTGCCAGAAAAAGCACGGATGTGGGATTTAGGATTCCAAGGCTTACTTCTTAACAACCGATTAGATTATAAGCTCTCCTTATTCTCCATTGATATTACTAACAAACTGACTCAACTATCAGGAGTAATACCTACGGGTGGAACTTACACCTACTGGGCAAACACAGGAAATCAAAACAACAAAGGGCTGGAATTAAGCTTGGGCTACATCCTGACTCCTAACCAAGGCAAAGGATTTATTCAGAAAATAGAGCCGTTTTTCAATCTGTCAAGTTATAACTTCAAGTATAGCGATTTCAAAACCAAATTTGGCAACGACGTGGTGGACTATTCCCAAAAACAGGTCGTAGGCGTTCCTCCAACCAAGTATACGTTAGGGCTTGATATCACTACCAATATTGCTTTCTATTGGAACAACACCCTCAATTATTTGGGTGATGTATATACCGATTTTGCAAATAAGAACAGTGTAAAGGGCTTTACTTTGCTGAACAGCAAGATTGGCTATAAGTACGCAGGTAAAAAAGTGGATTTGGATGTATTTGTAGCGGGCAATAACCTCACCAATCAAATCAATTACACATTCCTGTTCTTGGGAAACAATATCAATGATACCGATCCGGGCAGTGGCTATCCCGCCAATGTAACCACGGACGTAAATCCGGGCCCAAGCAAAGCCAATTATTTTGGCGGAATGAGCATTAAGTACAAGTTTTAAGTAAGACGACGATTTCTCTTGATTTGAGGGCAAAATGCCGACAGGATAAATGGTTCGCCTGTCGGCATTGCTTTGAAATTGTCAATTAAAACTTTAAAATCAACAGATTACCATAAAATACAAGTCAAAAGGACACTTTATCCAAGCTTTTAAGGTTATTTCTCCATATAATCTATTCTAAGAATTTATATTCCAATGACCGATTTTTCGCAATTACCTGCCCAACGTCAGCAACAACTCCTCGCCTTTGACCGTCTTCTCAACATCATGGATGATTTGCGGACACAATGTCCATGGGACAAAAAGCAGACCATGCACAGTTTACGGCATTTGACGATTGAAGAAACCTACGAACTCTCGGATGCTATCATGGAAAATGATTTGCCTGAAATCAAAAAGGAGTTGGGTGACATTCTGTTACACATTGTATTTTACGCCAAAATCGCTTCCGAAACTAACGACTTTGAGATAAAAGACGTATTGCACGGTATTTGTGAAAAACTTATCGTGCGTCATCCGCATATCTATGGCGATGGCAGCGGCCAACTGGTAAAAGCCGAAACCGAAGAACAGGTCAAGCAAAATTGGGAGCAAATCAAACTCAAAGAAGGCAATAAGTCGGTATTGGGCGGTGTTCCTGCCTCGCTGCCAGCGCTTGTCAAAGCCATGCGTATTCAGGAAAAAGCGCGGGGTGCAGGTTTTGATTGGGAAGAAAAACAGCAGGTATGGGAAAAAGTAGAAGAAGAAATGCAGGAATTTAAAGAGCATTTCAACGCCGAAGACAATTCGGTGATTGACAAAGAAAAAGCCGAAGGTGAGTTTGGTGATTTGTTGTTTTCGTTGGTCAACTACGCCCGTTTTATTGACATTAACCCCGAAACTGCGCTCGAACGCACGAACAAAAAATTCATCAAACGTTTCAATTACCTCGAAACTCAATCTCGGGCAGACGGCAAACAATTGCATGAAATGACCCTTGCCGAAATGGATGAATACTGGAACAAAGCTAAGACATTATAGATTTCTTCTAACGGAGTAAACAGCAACTCTGTTACTTTTTTTCAAATGAACGTCTATTGAATAATCGGCTTCTTAGTTACTCAATAGACGTTCATCATTTGAAGAGGAAAAGCAATGAAAATCCAGCTGTACGTTATTCTATTTTTCCTTTTTGCGTTTGCCGCGCATGCCCAAAGTCCCTTTACTGCTTCGTGGGATTTTGAAGGAAACACCGGCGGCAACGTTAATAATCCCAACATAAACATTTCACCTGCCAATCTCTCCAATGTCAATGCGGCAGGCTATCCGGCCGGTGCGACTGGTGATGCCATCAGCATTCGTTTGTGGCCAACGACCGGACTCGATGGCAGCAAATACGTGGAAGTGTCGTTGACTCCTCAAAATTATCGGATGAGTATTACTTCTATCTCTTTTGATTGTAACAGATCGGCTCAGGGGCCAACGCAATTATCCGTTCGTACGAATCAGGATGGCTTTGGCAGTAATATTGGTTCTGCATCCGTCGGAACGAATTTTAGCAATTACAACTATTCCGTTTCGTTCAATGGTTTGGAAAACACCGTCAGTTTCCGAATTTATGCCCACTCGGCTATGGATAATCTCGGCACGCTCAGGCTTGATAATCTGCACATAAACGGTACTGTTTTGGTGGTTCCTTTACCTGTCGAGCTAACTTATTTTCGAGGGCAGGTTTTCAACAACCAAATTCAATTAAGTTGGGAAACGGCTTGGGAACGCAATGCCGCTTATTTTGAAGTACAGCGCAGCAGCGATTTGAAAGAATTTGTTACCTTGAAAACAGTAGCGGCTGTAGGCGATACCCGTGACAAGGCTTACTACACATTTACGGATGAGTCTCCTATGCCGGGCACAAATTACTTTCGCCTTCGGCAAACTGACTCCGATGGAAAGTTTGAATTTTCAAAAATTATTTCGGTAAAAACAGATACTCAAAAGCCGGAAATTTGGCTCTATGGAAATCCCGTTTCTGCCCGTCAAATTCGAGTAAGATTGCAAAATATTGACCCTTCCCAAGTACAATTGGTTTCACTTAACGGACAATCATTCCCATTTAGCCGGCAATCTGTCACCACAAATGATTATCTTCTTCAAACAAATGCCCCTTCCGGTTTGTATTGGTTAGTAGGGCAATTCCAAAACCAAAAAATATCCCAAAAGGTATTGCTCATTGAACCTTAACGGAACCACACAATGAGAAAATTAACAGCGGCTATTTTCATGGCGATTGTTGCCACGTTATCCCTTCATGCCCAATCGGCAACTACACTTCAGGAAATCACAGAACGACAGGCGCATCTTCAGCGAGTCAGTACTTTGACATTGGCAGGTTGGTCGGTAGCTAATTTGGCCGTAAGCGGCATTGCCATTGGTCAGGCCGAAGGAAGCAACCGATATTTCCACGAAATGAATTTGTATTGGAATGCTGTTAATGTGGGTATTGCGGGTATTGGCCTCCTGAGTTTACGTAAAAAACACTCATCTTCAACCGTTTCTTCGGTAGTAAAAGAGCACTACGCACTCCAAAATAGCTTATTGCTCAATACCGGTTTGGACCTTGCGTATGTCACAAGCGGATTTTGGTTGTTGGACAAATCCAAAACCGAACTAAGCCCAATTCGAAACGACCGTTTTCGAGGATTTGGGCAGGCGGTAATCGTTCAGGGCGGCTTTTTGTTGGTCTTTGACCTAACCAATTATTTCATACATCGTTCCGATAACCCCCGTTTGCATCGCTTATTGGACACCATTGCAATCAACGGAAATGGCGTGAGTTTAAAGTTTTAGCTTATATTTGTAGAGTTTAGTCTAAAAAGTATAACTGACCTAATTCCCATAAACCTTGCGACTATTTTTACTTTTTATCATTTCAATGGCTGTATTTTGTTGCGAAGCCACGGCCCAAAGTACATCCTCAGATACCTTACAGGTCGTTTCAACTGATACGACTGGCAGCGGAGACGACGATCCGAACTATGCCGTTGCGGAATCAGAACAAGACAGCACGGCAAAGTTTCATTACCGATTTACAACGGATGGCATTGCTTCGGCGGGAAACGTACAACGGATATTACTACAGCTGTCGTCGGCGTTGGATTGGAAGCCTACCAACCAATTCAAGTTATCAAGCAGTCCTTCTTTTGTCTATGGAAAACAAGGCGAACTGTTGGCTGAGCGAGAATTCTTTGCCGATATGAGAGGCTCGTTTTGGCACCAAAAACCAATTTACGGTCTGGCATTTATATCTTGGGAGAAAAGTAACCTGCGAAATATCCTGAATCGTTGGACCCAAGCTGCGGGTGTGGGTTTCAAGATTATTCAGAAACAGAAAGTCTATTTTTCAATTACGAACTTGATTTTACACGAAGTAACCGACTTTACTGAAAGGAATGATATTGATGTATGGCGAAACTCGACCCGATTGCTGGGTGAATTTGCGCCGGGTAAATCAGGAAAGTTTAGAATTACGAGTGTTGTATTTTTGCAACCGGCAATTTCTGTACGCAACAACCTTCGCTGGAGCAGTACACTGACTATGGCTTATAAACTGAGTAACGCCATCAGTCTGCGTACTAGATTTGAGGATGCCTATGAAAGTTATACGGCAATTGGACGAAAACCCAACGATTTCCGTTGGACCATCGGTTTATCCATCGAAAATTAACGTTAAAATTTGTGAAAGTTGACAAAGAAAACGGCAACAAATTCCTTTTTGTCTATGGAACATTGATGCAGGATTTTTCAAATCCTTTTTCTAAAAAGCTGAAACAGAAGGGCATTTGGCGGGGAAAGGGTTCATTCCCCGGACAACTATTCGACTTAGGCAGCTACCCGGGCGCTGTTTACCAACCCGGTGCAACTACCCATGTACAGGGAGAAGTTTGGGAATTGACTGATTTTCAAAAAACCATTACTTCTCTGGATCATTACGAAGGAATTCATGATTTCAATCCTGAATATGTCCGCCAAGAAGTTCCTGTCGAACTTGAAAATGGAGAAACGATTCATTGCCGGGTGTATCTTTTTTGCCAATCGGTTATATCATTCAGGCTAATTGCCCACGGAGATTATCGAAAATGGCTTTCGGAAACTGAACAACATTTATAATCATTGGACGTTAAAAAATTTATCGTCTCTTTTTCCCAACCTGTGAATCGTTTTTATACATATTTCTTACTCATTTTTTGGACACTGACTGGGCATCTCTATGCCCAAAAAGGCTATGTCATAGGCAAAGTCGTGGATGTTTCTACCAAAGAAGGGCTCAATTTGGCAATAATTACCAACCTGAAAACCAGAGACATGACCAAAACCAACAAGCAAGGGGTCTTTTTTTTGGATGCTTCCGTAGGTGATTCCCTCGAAATTGCCAGCCTTACGCACGTGCGAGGGGCTTTTCGGTGGGATGGAAACTCGGAAGAAATTACAATTCAATTGAAAAAATTGGATAAAGCCATTGAATTGCCCGAAGTAAAAGTGACTTCCAAACGCGAACAACAGCTCGAAAAAGAAATAAAACAAGTATTGGCCGAGCCCGAAGCCCGAAAAAACCTTTCGTTTGGAGAAGCAATTTCCATGGCTCAATCTCCGATTACTTTGTTGTATGAACTTTTTAGCAAGTCAGCGAAAGAAGACCGCATGGTAGCGATGCTGATGCAGGAAAAACGCCGCCGTGATTTAGCTAATTATCGCTTTGGGATGATTGCCGGGCAAGCTACTGAGTTGAGTGGCGATGGCTTGATACGCTTTCGTTATTTCTGCGATTTTTCTGAGGAATTTATGCTTCTTTCTACCGACTACGACCTTACTTACCAAGTACTTCAATGTTGGAAAGTCTATAAGCGAATCAAAAAAAAGACGTAAAGCCTTGTAGAATTTGAGCATTTTTTCGATTATTGGGCTGAATTCATAAATCAATTATTTAAACCCTTAAAAGTCCAAAACCATGAGTGCATTTTCAGAGGTTATAGAAAAATCCATTGAGCAATTAAGCGGTATCGGAGTAGGTGCAGACGAAGCCCTTTTGACTGCCGTAGCCAAAGGATTAGGTCCTTCCATTTACAATCAGGATTCATCTTTAGTAGCTGCATCAGACCAAGAAGAATTGGATCGGGTGAAAACTAACTTTTTAATTGGCAAATTAGGTTTACCCGACGGTCCTGAATTGGATGCCGCTATTGCCGAAACTGTCGCATCGCTCAAAGGAATCAACCGAAAATTACGCGTGGTATTTTATTACCTATTGGTAAAGAAATTTGGCAAAGAATCTATCTATGCTTAATACCACTACATTCTAAAACACAGAAGCCGGCTTTTTGAAAAAGTCGGCTTCTGTGTTTTACATCCAATTGCGTTATGTCTATTCTTCTTCCTCTGTCAAGACATTAAACTGAAAGGCAAGCGGGTCAAAATTGTCTAACAATTTTTGGATGAACGTACTGTCGTTCAAGTAAAAATTCAAAAAATTTTCGCTTCGTTCCTGTAAACCTCCACTCGGAAAAAGTTTGGCCTTTAACCCCAGCAATTGATTAATTTCCGTTTCATGATTTCGTTCTTCCGCTTTTTGGAGCTTTTTTTCTACATTCTCCAACGTATTGATAACCTTCGTTTTCTCGGCATTAACAGCGCCTTCCAACGTTTTGTCGATTACAATGGCTTTTCGGAGAATATCATTGAAAATTTGCTCAATCGCTTGCCTTTCCTGAGTTAGTTCGAGCGAAATCGTCGAAGCTTTTTCAACAAACGATTTCCGTAAACGTACATCATCCCAAAATAAATTCTCCACCGTTACGCCCAGTTTTTCGGCCCGCTTGCTGCTGGCCGCGTTGATGTACAGCGCAAAATTACGGGGTAACAATAACGGGAAAGGTACTGAAAAATGGTCAAATACGCCCTTTAACTGCATCCAATACGGCACTTCGGACGGACCGCCAATGTAGGCTAAGTTGGGAAGAAGTATCTCCTGATAAAGCGGCCGAAGCACCACGTTAGGGCTAAATCGTTCGGGGTGTTGACGGGCAGTCTCCAGAATCTCGGTTTCTAAAAACTTTAAATCTGTATTCAACACTTGGTAGGAAGTTCCCTCTTTTACGATTCGTTCACGAACGCCGTCTTCCAGGTAAAAAAGGTTTATTTCCCGCGGAGTAATTTGCGTATGATACCCTAACGCCTCAATTTGCGACGTAGTATCGGTAACCAGTCCATGTGCTGTTGACCGAGTAAGTTCTTCTTCGATGACGGGTAAAAAGAGTCTTTTTAAATCAGCATCATCCCCGTCAATACAGACCAAACCTTCGTTGCCAAACAAATCGTTCATGTAGCAACGTACCGCATCGGCCAATTTATCGTGCTTTAGATAAGCCTTCTCAAAAAGGGGTAATTTTTCGGGTAAAATTTTGAGTGCCTCGCCCAATTCGCGGGGATTCATACGGCCCACGGCACCCTTTTGCTGCGTTTGCCACGTATATTTTTTACCAAACAAATTGAAATAGCTGATTTCTTCAAAATCGTGGTCCTCTGTAGCCATCCAATATACAGGCACAAAGTTAGAGTCGGGATAAGCCTCCTTTAATTTACGCGCTAAATTGATGGTAGTGACAATTTTATAAATCACGTACAATGGTCCCGTAAAAATATTCAACTGATGCCCCGTAGTCACAGTAAACGTATTGGATTGTTCCAAAACCGACAAATCAGGACTGTTCTTCAAGTGCTTATATTGACGTTTAAGCACTTTCACCAGCATACTTCTGTCTACATGAGCATCCGATTTTTTTTGCTGTATTTGCTTTTCAAAATTGTTGAGGGTAGGAAAATGTCCGTAAAAAGGCTGAAGTTGTTCTTTTTGGGAAATATAATCTAAAAAAAGAGGAGGGAATGCGCCCGTGGCGGTAAGTGGTAAGGGTTGACAGTGCATAGATATGTTTGAAATTAGGCTTTGGGGGCTAAAGGTTCAACGCTGAATGGGTCTGATTTCTATTGTCTCAAAACTTAAACGAAACGACCCGTCCTAAAGTTTCCCTATCTTTGCAAACTCCTACTTGTAACTCTCAAACCGCAAACTTTTGAACATCATTGTCATCATTCCCGCCTACAACGAAGAAGCCGCTATTGGAGAAGTTATCGCCGAAATTCCAAAAGAATGGGTGCGAGAAATTGTAGTAGCCGACAATCGCTCTACCGACCAAACGGCAGCCCGCGCCCGAGAAGCAGGAGCTACTGTAGTTTATGAGCCTCTTCCTGCCTATGGGCGAGCATGTTTGCGGGGAATAACATACATTAAATCATTGCTTGTTCCGCCAGATATTGTTGTTTTTGTGGATGGAGATCACTCCGACTATCCCGAACAGCTCCCCGAACTGGTCAAACCTATCCTTGAAGAAGGCTACGATATGGTGATTGGCTCGCGGGCATTAGGAAAACGTGAACGCGGTTCGATGACACCTCAGCAGGTTTTTGGCAATTGGCTCGCCACGCTCTTGATGCGTTTGCTCTACGGAGTTCATTATACTGATTTAGGGCCTTTTCGAGCCATAAAATGGGATAAATTACTGGCATTGGATATGCAGGACACTACCTATGGCTGGACAGTAGAAATGCAACTGAAAGCCGCCAAACAACGCATGAAAACCACCGAAGTGCCCGTACATTACCGAAAACGCATTGGCTTTTCCAAAATTTCGGGTACCGCCAAAGGAGTTGTATTGGCCGGATACAAGATCATCACGACAATTTTCAAGTATTGGTAAACGGGACAAGTTTCTAAGGATTATCTTGTAATTTTGCGGAAAATTTAAAAGCGATGCCTGTTATTTCAATGTTTTATGGCTTAATTGTTTCGTTGTATTATTTCGACAACAAACAACATCATTTACCTCATATTCATGTTAGTTATAGCGGGATGGAAGCGGTTTTCTCCATTGAGACAGGTGAATTGATTGATGGTAATTTACCGAGGTCCAAAACAAAGTTAGTGAAGCTTGGATAGAGTTACGCCGTGAGGATTTAATGGCCGACTGGCAATTAGCAGTCAATGGACAAAGAATTTTCCCAATAGACCCTTTAAAATAAAACGAATGTGAATCCGAGAGTCATAAAAGTTAAACCACTGGAAAATCATGAGTTAGAACTTCTTTTTTCTAACCACGAAACCCGTATTTTCGACATAAAACCTTACTTAATCAAAGGTATTTTCTCAGAATTGGCTGATGAAACTGTATTCAATTCAGTAAAGTCTTTCAATGGAACAGTTGTATGGAGCAACGAGCTCGACTTTTGCCCGGATACCTTGTATATTGACAGTGTAAAAAAATAATTGCGAATCGTATTCTAAAAATCAACAGTAAGAAAAAATGTCCCAACGCATTATAATAGACGTTCTTGGCTGGGTGGGTTCTGTCCTTGTGGTAGGTGCGTATGCCCTCAACATCAGCGGTAAAATTCATCACAGCTCCAAATTGTATCTGTGGGCCAATTTGGCAGGCAGTGCTTTTCTGATTTTTAATACGCTTTTTTACGGAGCCATTCCCTCGGCTGTCGTTAATATTATTTGGGTAGGAATTGCCCTTTGGGGAATGGCGAAGAGACAGGCCAAACCTCAATAAATAAGAATAGTCACAAATTCATCAATTACTAATTATTTATAAAAATGCAAGTTTGGAAATTTGGCGGAACGTCGGTGGGAAAACCCGAACGGATGCACTCAATCAGAACACTTATAACGGACGATAGCGGACGCAAAATAGTGGTATTGTCGGCCTTATCAGGTACGACCAATGCGTTGATTTCGATGGGAGAATCGGCAAAAGCCAACAACGATGCCGAAGTTCAGGAAAAAATAGAAGCTTTGAAAGCGCATTACGATGCGTTTATCAAGGAATTATACAGTACCGAAGAGAGTCTTACCAAGGGGCAAACGATTGTTGATAACGAATTCAGTTTCATTCGTTCAGTCTTAAAAAGTCGTCCTTTTACGCTCAAACAAGACAAAGAACTGGTTGCGCAGGGTGAAATCATGAGTACGCAGTTGTTTCAAGCGTATTTGGAAGAACAAGGCGAAAGTTCGGTGTTGTTACCGGCCCTTGATTTTATGCGCATTGATACCGATGGCGAACCAGAATTGGAAACCATTGAGCAGCTTTTGAGCGATATGCTAAGTCAACAAGCCGACAAACAACTCATTATCACCCAAGGGTTTATTTGTCGCAATCCGCGCGGTGAAGTGGATAACCTCAAGCGCGGAGGGTCAGACTATACAGCTTCGCTGATTGGTGGAGCGATTCGTGCTGAAGAAATCCAAATCTGGACCGATATTGACGGAATGCACAACAACGACCCCCGCATCGTAAAACGTACTTTCCCAATTCGCGAGTTGACTTTTGAAGAAGCCGCAGAACTGGCGTATTTCGGGGCAAAAATTTTACACCCAAGTACGATCACTCCCGCTAAACAACGCGGCGTGCCGGTTCGTCTGAAAAACACCATGGAACCGCAGGCATTTGGTACCCTCATCGCAACGACCACTACCGACCGCGAAATCAAAGCCATTGCGGCCAAAGACGGCCTTACGGCGATTTATATCCATTCGACTCGTATGCTAAATGCGTACGGTTTCCTGCGTCGGGTATTTGAGATTTTTGAAAAATACAAAACACCGGTGGATATGATAACGACATCGGAAGTGTCGGTATCGGTTACGATTGACAATGACACCAACTTGGCCGCAATCACGGCTGAATTGAGCGAAATCGCTGATTTGGAAGAACATGACCGCGATTTGTCCATCATCTGCATCGTAGGCGATTTCAAAGCCGATAAAGAAGGCATTGCCCTGAAAGTATTTGAAGCCATGAAACACATCCCGATTCGGATGATTTCGTATGGAGCCTCAGAGCACAATCTCTCGATTTTGGTTTGGTCCAAAGACAAAGCCGAAGCCCTCAACGTTCTCAACGAGCGCCTGTTTTATTACGAAGATGCGATGAAGACTATTTTCAGTGCGCAGTAAGTAGTATAGGAATCAGCAAAAATCGCCTCAAGAGCCAACGATGTGTTGATTTTGAGGCGATTTGTTTTATAAAAGTCCAACGGTCTTTCTAAAACCTAGCCATCAACTTTTCACTTTCCTAAATCCATACGGACAATGCCGGCAACCGCTTTTGCAGCAGTAACCTCGCTTTTTGTGGTAGATGTCCGTAAATACCAGAAAACCCGTGTTTTTATCCACGTAATAGTCTTCGGAATTGAGACCGGGACGTTGTTGAAAGGAAATATTTAGTTTGTTATTGTTCACTGACAGAGATTTGAGGAACATAGGTGCATAACTCGATAGTTGCCTAAATTGTTTAGATAAATACCAAGAATCCTGTTCTCAAGTCAGTTTCACTCCAAACAGTTCTTTGGAGCGCAGCCATACCCACGTCACAATAACCATCGTCAGTCCGCCTCCTAAGAGCACAGAAGGCACCGTTCCCATCAATTTAGCCGCTAAACCTGACTCAAAAGCGCCGATTTCGTTGGAAGAACTGATGAAAACGCTGTTAACTGAAATGACGCGTCCGCGCATGTGGTCGGGAGGAACAACCTGTAAAATCGTCTGGCGAATAACGACGCTGATGGCGTCAAAAGCGCCCGTCAAAAAGAGCATCAGAACGGATAACCAAAAGTTGGTGGAAACGGCAAAAACCAAGGTAGCCAAGCCAAAACCGGCCACGGCAATGAGCATATTACGCCAAGCGTTTCGGGTAGGTGTATAGTAGGCGGTTGCGAAAATAGTCAACACCGCACCTACCGAGGGAGCCGCCCGCATAATACCGAGCCCTTCGGCCCCTACCTTTAGAATATCTTCGGCAAATACGGGTAAAATAGCAATGACCCCTCCAAAAAGGACCGCCGCTAAATCCAGCGAAGTAGCGTAAAAAAGAATTTTCTTTTCATACACAAATTTGATTCCTTCTTTGATGCTTTGCCAAACATCAATCGCAGGGCCCATTGTTTCAGGAATTGGTTTTTTAGAAATCATCGCCAAAAGCACCTGACCAATCATAAATAGAGCTACCACAACCCATAAGGTATTTATCAGGCCAAAATAGGCGTATAGAAATCCGGCAATCCCCGGTCCGGCAATGGCTCCCACCTGCCAAAACGTACTGCTCCACGTAGCCGCATTTGAGTACACCTCGCGGGGAGTCAAAAAAGCTTTCAAGGAAGATGATGCGGGGGAATAAAACCCTTTAGCAAACCCTATGGCAGCCAAAACTCCGTACACAGTCAAAAGCAGCGTAGTCGTAGAAAATTGCGAACGGTGCTCGGGATACATCACCCATATCAAACCCAATGAGCAACACAGGATTACACTTTGACTGATTTGCATAATCGTTCGTTTGTCTTTGCGATCAGCATAATGTCCGCCAAACAACGCAATAGAAATATACGGGAGCGCTTCAGCCAAGCCAATGAATCCCAGAGAAAGTGGGTCGTGGGTGAGCTTATAAAGCTCATACCCAATCACTACCTCCTGAATCATGATAGCCGCTGTGGTGAGACTATTGGCCGTAATGAGGCTGACAAATTCGGGATAGCGCAGTGCTGCGTACGGGTCGGTGGGGATTGTTTTCAAAGCAAATTGATGATTTATCAGCAAAAGTACCTAAAAATTAAACCTAATTTGATTCGGTAAAGTTGCCGGAAGGTTCTAAAAAAGAAAA
The DNA here is from genome assembly GCF_027484545.1 of Runella sp. Taxonomy (GTDB): domain Bacteria; phylum Bacteroidota; class Bacteroidia; order Cytophagales; family Spirosomataceae; genus Runella. Next base: position 15,903 of record NZ_JAIXST010000134.1, read on the forward strand.
AGTGACTTTCAAGACAAGGTCCCAAAAATCACTTAAACCAAATGAAACTTAATGAAGGGTGGTTAATAATCAGCTAATTGAGTAATCTCTTTTACTTTGTCGGCCAGTTGCGCTACTTTCCCGATAACGATGATAGCAGGCGAACCAACGCCTTCGGCCTGAGCCAGTTGTAATATATTTTTCACCTTACCGGTTACGATTTTTTCGTCGGGACGACTCCCGTTCTGAATGATAGCTACCGGCAAATCCATCTTACCCAATCGGGCAAAAGTTTCGACAATTTCGGGAAGTTTATGCATTCCCATCAGGACTACGACGGTAGCAGATGATTGCGCTGCCAACGACAGGTCGTTTGATAGGCTATGGTCTTTGGTAGTACCCGTAATTACCCAAAAACTTTCGCTCATTCCCCGAGTCGTGAGTGGAATACCCGCCAACGCAGGAACTGCATAGCTACTCGATATGCCCGAAACAACCTCTACATCAATACCGTGACGCTCGGCGAATTCCAGTTCTTCGTAACCGCGTCCGAAAATAAACGGGTCACCCCCTTTGAGTCTAACTACATGTCCGTATTGCTGAGCATAGTCCACAATCAGGTGATTAATTACGTCTTGGTTACAGCTATGCTGTGCAAAGCGTTTTCCTACGTTGATAATCACGCAGTCAGGCTTGCAATAGTCCAATAATTCGGTACTCGCTAAGGCATCGTGTAACACCACATCGGCAGCTTTAAGCGCTTTGATGCCCTTTAGGGTTATTAAATCGGGATCGCCCGGCCCCGCACCAATCAAAGTAACTTTCATAAAATGTATTAAGTCACAAAGTATTGCATATCAGAAGGAATAAAATTCTCACTACTGACTACTCAATGCTAACTACTGTTTTAACTATCTTTTCCAAACTCTACCAAAGACAACTCTGGCTCGTCTTCCGAAGCCAATTGTGTTTGGCGTATTTTATTTACCTGTTGCAAAAATTTCACTGCTTCACCTACAAAAGTGCGCGCAAACGACTCAGTTGGTTCATTTTTATTAATGCTGAATACCAGTTCTTTGAAAGATCCTGTCTCTGATGTACGTCCGAAGTCAACACCAAAATGTTCGTCAAAATCTCTCACAATTCCATATTGGGTATTGGTAGCTACGCTTTTGGTAATAAGCAATGCTTTTGCGCCCGTCACAAACACGTTGTAAGCGTGATAGATAGCGTCTGCCCAAATGGCTTTTTCAAGGTTTTCGTTTGCCCAAACCAGTTTTTCCTGTGCTTCGATAAGGGTTGTACCTACTAAGTCAATCAGAACACTGGCGCACTCTCCTACTCCAACTTCTGTTTGGTAAGGCTCGTCATGATCCCAATCTACATAATCGCTGCTTGTTAAAGTGGTCAAATCAGCCAATGGTCTGAGCAGTGCGTAGAAATATTTATTGCCTTGACGAAGGAAATAATCGTTATAATATTCTCCTTCGTAAGCATTGGTTTCATAATCGTGCAAAAGCGTACGCAACGTAGCAGGTCCGCGTTTGGCAGGAAGTTTAATCACTTTGTCACCCATCGTCCCTTCTCCTACACCGTTAAAACCACCGCCTAACAACACTTGAATAGCCGGAAGAACGAGTTTACCATTTTTAATAGAACTGCCGTGGAAGCCGATATTGGCCGAACTATGCTGTCCGCAGCCATTCATACAGCCGCTGATCTTGATTTTGATGTCGTTGTTGTAAATAATATCAGGAAATTCTTCCTTCATCATTGTTTCCAAAACGCGGGTAATACCATAACTGCTCGAAATCGCCAAGTTACAGGTATCGGTTCCTGGACAGGTAGTAATGTCGGCAGTGGTATCAAAACCAGGCTCGGCTAAGCCAAGTTCATTTAGTTTTTCATACACTGCAGCCAAATCTTCTGCTTTTACAAAACGAAGCAAATAGCCCTGATTGACCGTGACCCGAATATCATTCGCAGCGTATTGGCGCACAATGTCAGCCAGTTTACGTGCCGTTAAAGAGTGCATATCTCCCAACAAAACACGCAGTTGAACTCCGTACCACCCTTTTTGTTTTTGTTCAAAAACGTTGGTCTCTAACCATTTTTTATAAGTGGCATCCTGTGTCTGAGCAATTAAATCTTCTTTTGTCAAACCTCCTTCACGAGTGGAAGTATATAATCTATCTACTGCAAATTGTAGATTGCTAACAGTAAACTCTTTGTTTTTCAGGGCTTTCTGTTCGTCATTTACTCGGTTCAAAAATTCCTCCAAGCCGATATCAGCTAAAAGGTATTTCATGCGGGCTTTGTGGCGACGTACGCGCTCACCATAGCGGTCAAATACGCGAATGACTGCCTCAATGAAAGGAATAACAAATTGTTCTTCCAAGAACTCATGGGCTGTTTGGGCCAAAAGTGGCTGAGCACCTAAACCGCCCCCAACGAGTACTTTAAACCCTTTAATTTCCTTTCCATTCTCATCAATCTGCGTTTTTGGAATCAATCCTACGTCGTGAATATAGGCATACGCTGAATCTTTTTCTGAGGAAGAAACGGCAATTTTGAACTTACGCCCCATGTCCTGACAAATAGGATTACGGAGAAAATAGTCAAAAATTCCGTGCGTGAGGGAAGTTACATCAAACGGCTCCAATGGATCAACACCCGCTCTTGCCGAGGCAGTTACATTACGAACGGTGTTACCGCAAGCTTCACGAAGGGTTATATTGGCATCTTCCAAATCTGCCCACAAAGCGGGAGAATCAGCCAATTTTACAAAGTGAAGTTGTATGTCCTGACGAGTAGTAGCATGGAGATTACCCGTTGCGTACTTATCCGAACAATCTGCAATACGAACCAATTGCTCGACAGTAATACGACCAAACGGCAATTTGATTCTAATCATTTGTACACCTGCCTGACGCTGTCCATAAACCCCTCTCGCTAAACGGAATTTACGAAACGCTTCTTCGGGAACATCACCGGAAGTAAACACGCTGATTTTGCTCTCTAAATCGAGAATATCTCTGCGAGCAGCTTCACTAACATTGGGGGAGAATGGGATTGACATAGTACTTATTCTCTATCGAGTTAATATCTTATTTTATAAATTGAAAAGGGATTTTTATTCCCTCTTACCCGTTTTTCTGGTACGATTAAAACCTGATTATTTCTAAAACAGTTCTAAGCAGGTAACCTAATTTCTGAACTGTGTCACAAAATTGAAAGATTAAAGGGGGAATTCCTAAAAATCCCCCCAAAAACTAAGAATAGACCATAACCAAAAGTTATCGACAGCTATCAAAACTTCACAAAGCGCTTTCGATCTATATATTCTCCCAATTGTAAATCCACAAAATAAGACCCCGCAGGGTATGTTCTCACGTTGATGGATTGGTTGAACGCATCGCTGTTTTTCTCAAATTCACCTCGCCAAACTTCAGCTCCCGTAATGCTTCGCAAACGCACCGTTACCTTACCTCGCAGTGCATTAGTAAAGCTAAGCTCCACAAAACCATCGGTAGGATTAGGGCTCAATGTAAAATCTTTTTCGGGCAATGTTTCGGCGCCAAGTATCTGAACGTTACGTACATAGATAGTTGTACTCGCCGAATCTATACATACGTCTGTGCCCGTCCCTTTCACCAAATAAGTCAACGTACGCGTTGGTCGGGCAGTCACCTGCGGACCCAGATTCGAGCTCAATCCTTCGCCGGGTGACCAATTAATCACTCCTGCTCCACGGGCCTGCAACGTTACAGCTTCTCCGGGATTTATAAATTGAGCCGAAGCCTGTACCTGCACTGATGGTTTCATTCCTACCTGTGCTGTAATCGCATGAGCTACGTTAAAACCCGTACGGACTATATAACGGTCCCAGTTTCCACTCGAATTTCTTTCCCACGAAGTTGCATTGAGCGATTCGCCATTCTTGGTTGTAATCAAGGCTACCGTATCTCCTGCGACATAATCAAACTCCACCCCAATCAGGAAGGATAAATTATTTTGGCGGGACAAATCAATGTTTTGATCAAATACGACTGTAGTGGCTCGATTGTTTTTAACATCGTCCAAAATACGACGCAGTGGAATTTCCTTGGTCGTTAATTCAGAACCGGGACCTCCTTGAAAACCGCGAGCGTTCCAAACTTTCACACGCACAACCGATTCTGTTTCAGTACCCTTTGCCGCCTTTGCTACTCCAAACTTTATAAATGTTCCTCGCAAATTGGTGTATCCAAGCGGATTCGTAAATAGCTCGGCAACGGCTTGGGTTTTTCGGCTGTTCTGCCCGGCCACATAGCCCGTTCCACTGGGTTGACGAATGACCGTTTCGGTTCCTGCAAAATTGGTAGTGGTGGCACACAATCCTGCGTTGATCACTTCAATATATTGTGTCTTTACCAGTGGTACAGAGCTGCCTGATGAATTGGAAACTGTCAGGGTCACTTTATATTTTCCTGCTTTATTATACGTTACCGTGGGATTTTGTTCGGTAGAAGTAGCCGGATCGCCTCCTTCAAATTCCCACTGCCAAGCCGTCGGAAAATTAGTAGAAAGGTCCGTAAAACGTACTTGAGCGCCCAACAATACGGTGCGGTTCTCTGCTTCAAAATTTGGAATTGGTTTGCCCGAAATAATTTGCCCGCACACATTAGAAGTCAACAAACTGGAACGCCGTGGACTCACTTCCATCACGGCCCGAATCCGGGTCTTTTGGTCTTTGGTGAAAATATTAAAGCAGGCATCATCCGAATAATCCATGTAGTTTTCTACCATGTTTGCCCCTCCGCAACTAACCCTGCCTTTTTGGCAACCCCGACTTTCGGAGGCCTGCGTAGGGGTATCTGCACAAAAATCATCTCCGCAGGCAGCATCTCCCCAAATATGACGCAATCCCAACCAGTGGCCGGTTTCGTGCGTAAGCGTACGTCCTAAGTTATAAGGCGCTTTCAAAAGTGGGAAACTTCCTTTTTGAGAATTCCCAAAGCTGGTATATACAATCACAACTCCATCGGTACTGGCGGCACCGCCATTCCCCGGAATCCCTGAAAGGCTGGAATTGCTCGGAAACTGGGCATAACCGAGTAAATTATCATCTTGAGCGGCAAAATCCAGTGCCCAAATGTTATAGTACTTGTTAGGGTCCCACGAAGTAGTTGGTTTTAGTGACCCTTCAATGTCATTCCTCGCCCAACTGGTACGGTTGCCATTTACGCGATCAATTCCCGGTTCAGCCATGCGTTGCCCTTGCGGATTGAACTGAGCCAAACAAAATTCAACTTCAATATCTGCTCCGCGAGAGTCCGTATTGAAACCGTTGGTATTGACCCGTCGCCGAAAATCTTCGTTGAGGGTTTCTATTTGAGATTGGACTTGGGCCTGACTGATATTTCTCCCTACACCTACTGCTTCGCCATTGTGAATAACGTGTACGATTATCGGGATGACAATTACTTCCGCAGTACCGCGTCCGGAAGCCATACGGGCTTTGATTTGCACCATTTTACGTTGCAAATCCCGCTCAAAATCATCAAGCGAACCTTCCTGAGGGTTACGCAGGCGAAGCAAACTATCCATCTCCATGGTAGCGCATGGTTCGGGCCGCCGTTGCGCGTAAGAAAAGGTAGCGGCGAAAAGAAAAAGCGCGAAAATGTAAACGATATAACGCATAAACTGACAGATAAAGAAAGTATGATTGTCATTCTGTAAAGACTTTGATTTTTCGCTGCCCAACTCCGAAACTTTTGCAGAGACAAATCCTACCCGTCAGCATGACAAATTAGGTTGTAAGAGTTTTTATTAAATTTGATTCAAGCGCGGTTGCAATACTATACTATTCTTCTATTTCCCGCTCGAAGTAAATTTAAAACGATAACTGGCATCAATATCTCCAAAATAATATTCCAATACCATCGTAGTTTCGGTCAACGATTTGACAATAAAGGGCAACTTAAACCCTCCAAAAATCCGGGGAATACCCATTTCCAGGGTAGCATTGGCGCTGGTAAACTGCCATACATCTGTAATAAGAATATCTGGCTCTGTACTCTTACACTTGGTAGGCCCGTTGGAATATTCTAATTTTTTCTCCTCGTTTGCATAAAAGATGAATTGGTCATCTAATTCGCAGGGATCCAATACCTGGTTTCCGGCCAAATCAAAAGGGTCTTTTTGGTCTACAATGGTAAGGGCGCTAAGCGTCCACGCTTTCTTTTCAGTGCCCGTCAAAAGCTGAGAATACGTCAACGGTTTAGGGTCCAGTTTTTCACTGCAACTGCTTGCCGCACCGGCAATAAGTACAACTACAAACAAGCGAATAAAATTTTTCATGAGATTCAGAGCTATTTATTGTGGAACGTACGTCAGGGGAAGAACAATGGCCGTATCTTTTCTGGTCTTATAACTGTACACTTTCATTTTAATGTTGAGCGTAATGCGTTTATTGACAGGATTCCATACTCCTGTTCCTGACAAGGTATCATATCCACTTGCGAATTGCGGAATTATCTGTCGAGGAATGGTAAGGGTATTGTTTCCGTTATCAATAAAATCGAGCGTAGGGCGCTCTGCTTCAAAACTTACTGGGCTTTCCCAATTAAAGAATTGTTGGAACCCTATCAGCCCGACATTTATGTTAGAGACCGTATAACGTTTACAATCTGCACTGGAAATTTCAATATCTGCTAACTGATACGCCTGCGTGGCATTGACGGGCAATTGACCGGTATAAATTCCGTCCATGATGCAGGCATCTCTAATCGTAAAGACAATTTTATTTCCCATACCGCTTTTTCCAAAACCTACCTGCACTTTATCGGCGGGTTTTACTGCAGTAAGTGTGAATTCAATGTTGCTGGATTCAATGATATTATTGGCGTTATTGAGCAAATAGACCGTAATTTCACCAAAACTTTGGCCTACGGGAATAATAACTGTTCCCTTTGTACCTTCAATTCGATAATCTTTCCCTTCACGGGCAGTTCCTCCCACCACATAACTGACATTAATAGACTCGTTGAGGACTTTCCCGCCGTTATGAACACGAACTTTAATCGCTTTTGAATAGCTTTCCTTGTAACTCAACGTGGTGTCTGTGAAGCGTACAAAGCTGCTTCCTTCATAAACAATCCTTTCTTCTTCGCAACCTGCAAGCCACACGCCTGCTAAAATTGTGAATAAAAGTATAAGTGAATGAGTGAATAAATATGTAATTTTTTTCATGTTGAATTTTATTACTTGTGATGAGCAGAAACAACCCTGCCTACTGCAAATTTTAAACTGCCTACTTTAATAACCCGGATTTTGTTGTCCTGCCAAAGATGGATTACGCTGAATCTCCGTCTGTGGAATAGGCCACAATTCGTATTTAGAATTCCAGTTGGTTGAAAAAGCCGAGATCACTGCCTGAGCACGTCCTGTACGTACAAGGTCGTACCAGCGATGACCTTCAAAAGCCAATTCATACACTCGTTCGCGCTCAATAATACTGATCATCTCATTTTGAGTAGCGGCTGTCAACAAGGGAGGTTGGAGGTTGGCAGCCAATCCAACACCTGCGCGCGTACGGAGGCGGTTGATATCAGCAATCGCACCGGTCGAGCCCGTGATTTTACCCTGTTGTGCTCTTGCTTCGGCGCGTATAAGGTACATTTCGGCAAGGCGAAAGATGACAAAATTTCGATTGCTTTCGTCGGCCGTACCATATTTTTTGAGCGTCCAGCCGTTATCGTTTCCTTTCTGTTTATCAAACTCAAATTGAATGGTTTGATTGCGATTACCGGACTCCCGTGAAGTAAGGGCAACCACCACTTGGTTGGAAGGAACCACTTCGCGACGACCTACAAAATAATTATTGATATCGCCTGCGTAATCATTGAGGGTATAACCAAATTCAAAAATTGACTCTTGGTTATAATCCCGCGTAACTACTTCATTAAAAGTCACCAAAGAGTAGTTGGGAGAATTAATAAGTAGGGTTGCGTTTGCTTCCGCTTCTGTCCAGTTTTTTTGATAAAGATAAAACCGCGCTAAAGCCGCCCGAACAGCGTTTTTGGTGGCATATCCTGCATAAATATTGCGGTCCTGCGGGTTGCCATCAGGCAAGTCAACAAGAGCTGCTTTGTAATCTTCAAGTACTGAAGCCAATATTTCTTCTTTCGATGCTCTTGTTGCAGTGCGATTGGTTGCTAAAATTGTAGTGGTTACTTTAGGAATGCCGCCATACGTATAAGCGCCGATAAAATTGGCATAGCCTCTGAGAAATTTGGATTCGGCTGTCAATTGTTTAGCATCGGCTGATTTTACGCCTGAGATAGTCGGCAGGCGTTCCAAGATAAAATTGCTCATGTATACTGTCCGAAAAATACTTCCCCACAGCGCGGCTACAACACCGTTGGCAGGCGTAATTTGCTTAGTACCAAACTCTTTGTAATCAGTAAAAGTCCCCAAGTGAATGATGTGATCCGCAGTAAAATCTCCTGCCTGAACCGTAGGACTTCCCAAATTACGAGCCGCCGCATACAGGCCAATCCGTACCGAAGGTACATCACTGGAGCGGGTGAATACGATGTCGTCAATAAGCAAATCTACCGCCGGCGGATCAAGGATGACCGTGTTACAGGCGGATAAAAGTGCGGTAAGTAATATAGCGATTTGAAGGCGTTTCATATAAAAGTCAATAGTCGTTAGTCAATAGTTTACAGTCAACAGTCCGCGGACAAGAAATAGTTATTCTTAAAAATTAACAGTCACCCCTGCTACTAAGGTTTTTACTTGGGGTAGTGTAAAAAAGTCAAGCCCTTGTGCTGAAGTAGATCCATCCAAAGTACTCACTTCCGGGTCAGCGCCAATGTAGCGGGTCAATGTCCAGAGATTGGTAGCCGTAGCATACAATCGTACATTTCCCAATTTAGCTTTACCCGTCCATTTTGAAGGAATAGTATAGCCTATTGCCACATTTTTGAGGCGCAAATAGGAGCCGTCTTCTACTAAACGACTGCTGGAATAGCTATTAAAACCATTGTTGTATTCAAACCGTGGAATATCGGTGACATCACCGGGCTTTTGCCAACGACGTAAAGCCGCCCGGGTTTGATTCACGCGTAAATCAGTACCAGGATTCAACAGGAAAGAGTTGCTGTAATTCATCACTTTGTTTCCGTAAGAAAACTGAAAGAATAGGCTTACATCAATTCCTTTCCATGAAAAACTGTTGGTTAAACCGCCAATTAATTTGGGTTGAGCATTGCCAATCACCTGAGCATCGTCGGTGGTAATACGTCCGTCACCGTTGAAATCATCATACAAGGCATCACCCGTAGCTACATCTACTCCTAAATATTTTAATCCCCAAAAAGTACCTAACGGCTCTCCTACTTTAATGACGTTGGTTGCTCCTACGCCCGCCGCCGTAAATCCCCGGAACAGAGGTTGGTCGGAGGCTAACGACACTACTTTGTTGTCATTGCGCGAAAGGTTTAAGTCTGTTGTCCAGCGAAAAGCACCATCGAAATTGACCGAACGAAGGGTAAATTCAGCTCCTCGGTTCGAAATACTTCCAATATTCCCCTGCAAGGCACCAAAACCCGTAGTGGCGGGAAGAGGCTCAGCAAAAAGCAGGGCATCAGTTACGTTATCATATACTTCTGCGGTAAAACTTAGTCGTCCTTTCCAGAAAGCTACGTCCAAACCAATGTTGGCTTCGCGGGTACGTTCCCACTGCAAATTAGGGTTGCTGAGGCTGTTTGGCCCTACCCCAGATGAGCCGTTGTAAGTAGTAGCACCCCAAGTTCCTAAGAACTGGAAATTACCGATACGTTCATTTCCCGTAAAACCATAGCTTGCGCGGAGTTTAAGGTCTTCCAGAAAGTTTACGTCTTTTAGAAAACCTTCTTCTTTCAATCGCCATCCTGCCGATACTGACGGAAAGAAACCAAACTTGCGGTCCTGACCAAAACGAGATGAACCATCATAGCGGGCAGTGGCACTAAACAAATATTTATCTTTATAATCGTATTTTACTTCTCCAAATCCGGATACCAAGCCATTTTGGGCATAAAACGAGCTACCCGCATCTACTACCCCTGCCGAAGCAATATACGTAAACTCGTCGCGTGGAAAAATCCGCCCCTGCACGCTGGAAGAACGGCCTTGTGAGCGTAAAAGCTCTCCACCCAGCAAGGCACTGATGTGGTGATTTTCTCCAATGGCTGTATTATAAGTAAGCACCGTTGAGTTCAGGAAGATAGCCAACGTAGAAGCGGCATAAGCCCCATAACCCTGCCCTCCAATGGAAGGAAGACTTCCATAAAATGTTCCCGTTGGATTATAAGTATCTTCCTGAGAATTATTGTAATCCATGCTGAACTTCGTACGCAGACGTAGATTGGGTAAGAAGGCATATTCAGCGTTGATACCGCCCAATACTTTTGTCCCGTACGTAATTTGTCGAGGCAATAAGGCTTCAGCTACCGGATTACCGTTGGGGAAGCCTTGGTAATTGGGATCGTTGGGAGTATACAGTTTGCCTTGTTCGTTAAAAGGAGAATAATAAGGCAAACTGCGAATAGAAGAACCATACACACCATCTACGGCATTGTCACTAAATACACGACGGTTTTTAGTACTTCCAAGGCTCATATTCAGTCCAAAAGATAATTTTGGAGAAGCTTTATGGTCTAAGTTAAAAGAACCAGTATACCGCGCAAAACGGTTGTTCAACTGTACCCCTTCTTCATCACGATAACTGCCGCTCAAATAAAAGCGGGTACGGTCATTACCCCCAGAAGTTGAAAGCTGATATTGCTGATAAATTCCTTTACGAAGCACTTCGTCTACCCAATTCGTATTGACTGCGTCAGTTACGCCCGGGATAAGTCCGCGGGCATCGGGGTCAATTATGTCTGCAAAGTTGGTTTGCTTGGCGTTATAATTGGCAAGTGCTTCGCGCTGTAATCCCAAAATCTCCGTTGAATTGAGCAAATCCAAACGTTTTACAACTTCCGTCGTGCCTCGTTGCACATCCATTGTAATGTTTGTTTTTTGATTGGCTTTACCGCGTTTGGTGGTAATAAGCACCACACCGTTGGCCCCGCGAGCGCCGTAAATGGCTTTGGCAGAAGCATCTTTCAATACCTGAATGGACTCTACGTCGCTGGTATTAAAGGAAGAAATAGCGTTGTCCTGCTGCCCTCCGTACCCAAATTGCGATACCGCTCCGTCATACACCGGAATTCCGTCCACTATCATTAATGGGCGATTGCTGGCATTGATGGAAGTATTACCCCGAATCACGACTTTTACCCCACCACCGGGCGTTCCCGACGATTGAGATACCCGCACACCTGCTGCTTGCCCCTGTAACGCCTGATCAATACCAGATACCGGAAGATTTTTAATACGGTCGCTCTTAATGGTCGTCATTGAACTGATGACGTCCTTTTGCTGGGTCGTCGTATAACCGGTTACCACCACTTCATTCAATTGGGTGGGGCTTTCCAGAAGTTCAACGTTGATAGTAGTTCGGTTGTTGACATTTACTTCTTGACTCAACATTCCTATAAACGAAAAAACCAACGTAGCTTTGCCGTTAGGTATCGTGATTCGATAACTGCCGTCGGCGTCCGTACTTGCTCCAGAAGAAGCTCCCTTGAGCGTTACGTTTACACCAGGCATCGGCTGACCGTCGGTAGCCGTAGTAACTTTACCCGTCACTGTGCGATTTTGAGCAAAAAGCGCCCAAGAACAACAGGTTAGGCTAAAAATAAGAAAAAACTTGCGTAACAGATTATCCATGTAAGAATATGTTGAAAATCAGGGATTTCTATGAGTATGTAAATGAGTAAATATATATTTGAAAATCAGGCAATTAAATTACATTTAAGTATAGGACGATTGAGAATTTATTCACTCATTCGCAATTCACTCAATCACAATTTGTATTTAAGTGTGGTTATTGGGCGAAAATTTAGATAAAATAGTTGGGGGAAAATACGCTTAGCCCAATTATTTATAAATTTAAAAACGAAACATTGTACTGAATGTTTTACAAGATACTTCATCTAATTTTGAATCAAAAGAAATATTCTTTAAAAATGGTGATTCAGACTAAGCTACTTTTTCTCATTGCTTTCACTCTTGCGAGTACTCTCGTTGAGGGTCAGGGGCATCTGTTTGTTTTCTACGATACCGAGTGCCCCATTTGTCAGAAATCCAGCAAGCGTCTACAGGAAATGTACGTGAAATATGGTCAAAACGTTGCGTTTAAGGCCGTATTTTCGACCAAATCTCTGAAAAGGTCGGATGTAAGGCAATTTAATAAAGAATACAATTTCACAATACCTTACGTCATAGACCGAAAGCATCGCCTTGTTGAACTCTATGACGCAAAAACTACCCCGGAAGTGGTACTGCTTGACCAAAAAGGAGTAGAAATCTATCGCGGAGCCATTGATAATCAGTTTTTTGGACTGGGAAAATATCGACCAAAAACGACCGAATTTTACCTGCAAAATGCGTTGGAAGCCTTACAAAACGGCCAGCTCGTCTCTCCTCCCTCCACCGAAGCAGTAGGATGCTTAATCAACCGCAAAAAGTCTCGTTGAATGTCTCAAAAATACGTCACCATCGTCAATCGTCACTACCCCCCCAATCCGGGCATTACGGGGGAGTCGGCTTGGGATTTGACCAAATACCTGATTGAAAACCACGGAATTAAAGTAAGCATAGTCCACGTCAAACGCAACGATTTGGGCGGCGGACAAACCCGTCAACCGATTGGAACAACTTTTGAAATTTCGACAATTTACAAAGGTCAAAAAGGGATATTAAAATTAGCAGCCGGTTTTTTTGACGGTTTTTTCTTACTCATCAAAACCCTGCGCGTGCGTCGCGGCCCTGTTTTGTGTATGACAAGCCCTCCGCTTTTACCTTTTTGGGCTTCATGGATGCTGCCAATTTTTGGGATACGTTGGGCTTTGTGGTCCATGGATTTATTTCCCGAAGGATTTGCCGCCGATGGAGTGATTAAAGCCTCTCATCCCGTTTACCGTTTTGTGCGTTGGGTCACGTACGGTCTTGCACCTTCACACCTTTTTTCATTGGGCCCCAATCAGGCCAAATATATCGAAAACAGTTACGGTAAACCCATTCAAACGAGCATTATTCCGTGCGGGGTTTTGCTTGACCAACCCCGCGATTTTACGCCTCCCGATTGGCGCACAGACAACGGAAAAATCTACTTTGGCTACGCCGGTAATTTAGGTGATGCCCATTCATCTGAGTTTTTGTTGGCTATTTTAAACCATATAAATCCGCAAAAACAACATTTAGTTTTAGCGCTTTACGGGACAAAATCGCAGGAAGTGCTGAAAGCCGCCGAAGGAAAAGCAGGAGTCACTCTATTAAAAAGCATTCCCCGCAGTCAATTGCATTACATAGACGTTCATTTGGTGAGTTTACTGACAAAGTGGACACACATCGCCGTTCCTTCCAAGGCCATGAGTTCGGTTTGTGCGGGCGGTACGCTCTTGTTTTGCGGCAGCAAGGAAGCCGATACATGGACACTGTTGCAGGAAGCCGGATGGCACATTGAAGAATCCGCTGATATTGACAGTCAGGTATGTATGTTTTTATCCCGAATTACCCTCAATGAAGTTCTGAAAAAGAAAATCGCTGCCAACCGAGTGGCTGATAACCTGAAAGCTATGCTAACGGAAGGCTATGAGGATGTTGTAAAATTTATAAACACACCGTAGAGACGCCACATCGGCGGACCGAAAATTTTGCGTCTCTACGATTCATCTTCGGTCTGCCGATAAGGCGTATCTACATTTTAATTGTACTCCGTTTTCAGACGCAAAATCTTGCGTCTCTACCTGCCAAATTTCAACGTTGTTCCCAATCGAAAAACAGTACGGTCGTATTTGAAATTTTGGAATACGGCTACGGCTTCTACTCTGAAAAATGGAAAACCCGGCACAAGCCCATCAAGCCCGTATCCAAGTTCGGTATAGTGAGATAAGGTAGGCGTATGAAGATAATGCACCATTAAATTTTCTTTAAGCCCTGCCAAACGAACAAATGGGATGCGCGTCAACAGCAATCGTCGCGATTCGTTGACAACGTGTGCTTCTAAATATCGTTCTGAAGTGCTGAATCGGTAATAAGGCAAGGCACGAAAAGTAGTGAAGGCATCACCGTATTGAACAAACACCTGATTACCCAAAAAGTGCTTATAATCCATCAGAAAGGCGTTCCGATTGTTTAAAAACGTTCCCGCTGAAAAGGAATAATGCAACTCGCTTCTTACCCCTGTTTGTACATCCTGACGCAGATTGAGTTCTACCAAATCAAAGTCGGAAACACTGTTGCCTACGTTGGGAATGCCTTTGGTATAATGGAAAATCAACGACGGATTTTTATTCGTTAAATAACGCTTTCTGCCGTTATACAGACGATAGCGTTGCCCCGGTCGCCAGGTTAACGAGAAGTCAAAAGTGAGCGCTTCGTGGGGAGAAAAACGATAATAAGACTCTGTTGCTTTAAGACGATCGCTGTATTCTTGGTTAAAGGGCGCATTGGGCGTGAACGCAAATTGATTCCAACGAATCCAGGGGCGGGCATTTTCGAGATTTTCCAATTCATAGCGGCGTCCGTATTCAAGACTTCCGGATACGCTGAAAACATCCGCCAAACGGGCGTAGTAAAACGACAATCGCCCAAAATCCTTTTCGTAGATTTTCATGAAATTATTCTCAAACCACAACGTGGCCGAGGTATTCATAGTGGGGCTAATGGGATTTCCGGCATTGAATTGAGATACATACCGCCCGCCCGTCAATGAAAGCCCGCGCCGCCGTCCCTGCCAACCCGTAGTCGCAGTTCCTGAAAACACTTTCCGTCCAAAGGCATAACGCACCAAGGGCTTGATATAAAAAGAGTTATCTCGATTCAACTGCCGTTTAAAATTAAAATTGCTTTCTACCACGTATCCATCTACGGTGTTGTACGTAACGTTTTGAGGATTGAGCGGCCCCTCATAATCAAGTACCCATTTTTTAGAAAGTTTGAACGAACGCCCTGTCAGTACACCCATAAAATTCACATTGGAAGAGTCTTTTTTGGCTTTGGAACTGTCGGCTTTGATTTTTATTTCTTTCACAATGCGCACACTGTCGGAGTGGCGGTAGGTTTTGGTTTCAATTTCGGTGAGGGGAATACTTCGTATTTCGTTCCAAAACACGTCACTGCGTTTGTTGGCCATGGAATCAACGATGATTGAGTCATTACGAACTACATTAATGTCTTCTTTTTGGGCTTTTCGTTCGTTTTTATCCTGTTTTTCATACTCCTTCATCATTTTACGGAGCTGCTTGGTGGAAACGGCTTTCTGTTGCGCGGCTAATTCGTTGAGTTTTTTAGTCCGCAAGTCTTTTTTTGAAATATCACTGTCGGGCTTTTCAAATTTTTCATCCAATACCGTGACCGTTTCTTTAAATGCAGGATTGACTTTCAGGTTTTTGTAAGTCATCGAAATCACGTACTTGAACTCACCCGAAAAACCCATCATGGAACCCCCAAAGCGAAACTGAAGACTGGTCGGCATCCAAACTTCCTGCACGGGAGTAAAGACCTGCTTTACATCCACGTCAAAGCTTTGAACGGTGGTTTGAAGATTCAGACTGTGAATGGCCCACGTATTCTCAATAATATAAATTTGACCTTTGAACACGCCTTCCCCGTACGATCGAGAAATAACTTTGATTTTATTAACTTCCAAATCCCCTTCCCGAAACGAGCCTTCGTATTCAAACTTATAATAGCCCAGCGCTTTAGGTGAAAGCGGCGATACCGCATCCCCGACAGTTGGGTCATAAAAACTTGCCAGCACAAATGCGTTAGGACTGGGAGCGCTGTTGTCCAAGCTGTTACGAGTTGAAATAACGCGTTGTTGGTAGTTGTTAGGCTGGCGGAAAGTGATTTCATTCACACTCTCATTCAGTATAGGACGACCTTCTTCAATGCCTTCTTTTTTGAGGGATTTTTCGAGAAAAAAGGGTATATTAGTGACGATACCCGTTGTCTTGATATAAGCACGAGCGCTATAGGTTTGTACCTGCAAGGCATGAAAACGCGCTTTGGCAATGGCTCTCCGCATGATAGTATAGGCGGGGTCTTCGCTTTTTGAGCCTATTTTTACTTCGTTGATATTGAGCGCCTGCTCTTCAAGAATGACGTCAAAAGTTTTAAAATCGTTTCCAACCTCTATGGTTTTAACGATATTTTTAAAGCCCAAATATTGAAAAACAACCTCATACCGACCAGGCTGTAACACAAGTTCATAGCGACCGTCGGCGTTGGCCATTGTACCTAAATTAGTGCCTTTTACAGCCACAGCGGCATAGGCAAGCGGCTCCCCTTTTACGGTTTTAACAACCCCTCTGATACCACCCGCAAAAGCACCAAAACCGAGTAAAAAAGTAAACGTGAATAGATATGATTTCATTTAATATGCTAAAAGTAAGCCCTGACCCATTTTCAGAACGAATATAAGCCTGAAAACTTACATAATCCGCTTAATACACATGATATTCGTGTGGAATCGCAATGGGAAAACGATTACCCATGAAAACATAAAAAATGATGCCGGTAATGATGAGGAACAACAAAATAATAAGTACAGCTTGAAAATCAGCTTGTCTCTGCTTTCCTGGCTCTTCCATTTTCTTTCGATGTGTAACCGCAACATGAACTCCAAACGCCATCATTCCCAAGAAATAATAGGGCACAAAGTAAAATTTGAACGGTGCTTCCAAAACCACTCGGGCTGCAAAATAGAAATCCGTATCCAACTTAAAATACTCCCTTTGAAAAAGTACCGCCGGAATATGCTGAACAATAAAGAACGTAAATACCACACCTGAGTAGATTTGGATGCGTTCGTTGAAAGTTATTGAGTTTTTCTTCTTTAAATTCTTAACCTGTCTTAGGCCGCTATACACCTGAAAACCAAAGCATAAAATCAATAGAACTTCAATAATGGGTTGGCGATAGATTTTGCGCAAAGCTTCCATGATTTCTCGGTGCGTTTCAATTCCAAACCATGCCATGGCGTGATTGAAAAGATGGGCTGAGACAAACACAGCGATTACAATTCCCGTAATTCGATGGATAGAAACTAATTTCATAACAGGATTTTAAAAAACGGGAAGTATAAAAATTACGGTACCGATGATGAATAGACCAGTAAAAATATAAATAACAGGTTGATCAAATTTGAAGAAAATAACCTGCTCTACCGTGCGTCCCAGCCAAAAAAGGGAAAACCCAAGAAGCAATACATTTCCCAATTCTGTACGGTAAAGAGAATGAGGATAGAAAAAACAAAGGAATGCAACGAAGAAAAGTAAGTGTATAATGCGAAGATTGAGGATTTGCATTACTGCGCTATTCACCAGATGGAGCTTCCTTAACTCTTTATCCCACCGAAAGATTTTCCAGAAACATAGGTGAAAGATCGCGAAGAAAAGGCTGTAAATACCGCAGCCATAAATCAGCATTGTCTTGTCCATTTTGTGCATATTTTAGGGCTCAAAAGTCGATCAAGAAAATGGAATTTCATTTGACAAAAGTCAAATAATTAATATTTAGCCCTGATCCGGCTTAAAGTTTCGAGCGAAATGCCCAAATAGGAAGCAATGTGGGTCAATTGAAGTCGATTTTGAATATTCGGGAAGCGTTTTAGGAAAGTTTCGTAGCGTTGTTGCGCATTCTGGAACTGTACCATATCTATGCGTTCCTGTAAAATCAGAAATTGCTCTTGTGTAATGAGTCTGCCGATTCGTTCAAAAGCGTGAAATTGGTGATATAACTCTTCCAAATCGTCGTACAAAAAAGCATACACTTCCGAATTTTCCAGAATTTCGATGGTATATCTACTGGGTTGACGCGAATAGAAGCTATCAATAGCCGTGAAAGGGTGGCCTGCGGTGGCCAACCAATCAATCACTTCTTTGTCTTCTTTGCAATGAAAAATTCTGGCCAACCCACTCGCCATAAAGTACATGTAATGACAGACTTGGCCTTCTCGAAACAGCAAATGTCCTTTAGGATAATGTTTGATTCGCGTTTTTGCAAGAATCAATGCCTTAGCCTCATCGGGCAGGTCATTAACAGCTTCGAGAAAACTAAAAAGTGGTTGCACAAAAATTGAGCATTATTCATCAAAAAAACCTTCTTCGTACGCTTCGCAAAACGCAAAATAATCCTGATGCACTTTATTAGGATACTCCTGACAATAGGAGAATACGTCTTTTTGCCATTGGGTCTGCTTTGAAAATGCAATCAGTTCATCGGCGATGGAAGACCCCTGACGACCTGCACTTCGTAAATGCCCCGAGGCCGTAGTAGTTGCCATAATTCGGATCAATTCTTCCAACGATTCCAATTCACCATCCCAATAATTAAAATCAAATTTGTCCTGTTCTGGCTGCAATTCTTTCAAAACAAAAGAGGAATCAAACGAAACAACGGCGCTTAAAAGTGTTGGCAATACATTGGTAACGCGACTTTGGATACCAACGATTCGGTGAGCTTCTGTTGGCCAAACGGGCTGGGGTAAAGTAGCCAAAGGAGCTAACGTGGAATGGCGGGCTTCTTTCAGGTCGAGCAAATACAGCTTTCCTTTGGTGCTTTCAACCAAGACTACGTATCGTTCCAGCCCCAAACTTGCCGTTCCCGTCACGCGTATGCCTACGTCACAAATGCGCTGAAAAAATGGGTTAGGGTGTTGTTGGGGCCAATCTTGCAGAAGTTTTTCTACTTTTTCCCGCTGGTTTGAAGTGAGAGGCAATACTTTTCCGGTTTCAAGATTGAGCTTACGTCCCTCATCACTTTTCACCGTACGTTCTTTTATCAGGTCTTTCCGGCGACGTTTTTCCAAATTTTCCAAGAAATCTTTCAACATGCCCGATGCAGTACGTCGCTCAATATCAATGGGTTTTCCCAGCGAAAGCGTTTTGGTATAACTGCTCAAAAATGCTTTTACGAGTGTATCGCATTCATTTTTTTCTAAATCCAATTCTTCCCCTGCCAAATAAATACTGGTCAACATTCGACTTAACTCCCAAGTAGCCGGCAGCAGCAAAGCATCATCAAAGTCATTCACGTCAAAATAGACCAGTCGATTTTCGGCTTTATACGTTCCGAAATTTTGAAGGTGCAAATCCCCGCATCCCCATACTCGTGTCGGGTCAGCAGTGGTAAAATGTTTGGCAAAATCTTCGTAGAAAACGGAAGAGGTTGCCCTAAAAAACAGGTACAATCCTTCGGCCATTCGGTCATACTTACGCTCTAAAAGCACGGTATTACGACCTGCGTTAAATGCTTTAATTTGTTCTATGACTGCCATTGGAAAGTGGAAAGGTTAAAGTTAAAAATTTACAGTTTAGGATTTAGGGGTTACTGTAGACTGTGAACCGTAAACTATTAATATTTCTCATAAATATCTCTTAGAATCCGCTCTACTTCGGCGCGAATTACGGCAGTTTTACTGATGAAATTTCCATTCATCATACTGAAAATGAGAACTTTGCCTTTTTTTGTTCGCAAATAACCGCTCAGGCAATAGACATTGGATAAAGAGCCCGTTTTGGCAAATATAAAAGGTACCTGACTTTTGTACTGATTCTTTATGGTACCTGCTTTTCCCCCAATCGACATCAATCCAAACAACCGTTCCTGTTGCGGTACTTTAGCGTAAATCTTCTGCAACAGTTTCACCATGGAGCGGGGAGTAAAGAGATTATAGCGCGACAACCCGGAGCCATCTTCCCAAATAGGTTCGTCAGGCAAATCGGTTAGAAAATTCTTTTTAACGTAATCAATGCCCATTTTCATGTCAAACCCAGTGTTATTCGTATCCAACTTTGAGGCACACATCAGCATGATTTGTTCAGCCAGCATATTGTCACTTACTTGAAGCATTCGGCGGTAGACCGTATCCACTGGCAAACCAGGAAGCGTGGAAAAATTGCGTCCCATCGCCATTTTTGGAAAAAGTCGAACTTCTTTTTTAAGTGTATCAGCCAATAATTGAGCCGTCAATTGAGAGGTAATGTGAAAAGGAATATCTTCCGAAAACGATTTGGAAGGCCAACCAGTAGAATAAAAACCGTTGGTGAACTCGTCGCGGGACAGTTTGAATTCATCTGACCAACCCGCCGTACGCAGGCTGTCCTTAAAAATACGCGGACTTACATTGTTATTCGTAAAACGAACAAAATTTCCGTAGAGTGGCAAGGCAGAAAGTTCGCATTGATAATAATCGGGATAATCGCCCCACGACCAACCTGGCCCAAAACGTTTTCCCAGATAGTTGTGAGGATAATAAAACAAATGACCACGCCAAGTTTTCAGAAAATTGAATACATTGCTTGCGGGCATATCAGGATGTAACAGATTCGGGTCACCCGTTCCCCAAAAAATCAATGAATCGCCTTTGGTGGTATACCGTAAAGCAGGAATAGAATCGCCCAAAAGACATAACCCTGCGTACAAAGAAAAAAGCTTGGTATTGGACGCCGGTGTAAAATAGCGGTCAGATTGGTATTCAGCCACCATTTCCTGTTTTTCAATATCGTAGAGAGCAAAGCCCGTATGATTTTGACGGAAAACGGACGACGACGCCACTAAATTTTGCCAGGGAGATTCTGTTTTGTTAGATGAAACCGTTGGTTGAGAACTTGCACAACTGGTCAGAACCAACCAACTGACTAATAATAAGGAAGAGGTTTGTAATAGGCGCATTCTATTTTTTTTAAATCTTTGATAATCAGCCGTATTTAGAAGTACTTTTAGGCAATTCTTATTTTCAGCCTCCAAATTACTCAAAACTTTTTCGCTATCTCGACGTTTGTACCTATAAGTTACGCTAATTTTGAACCAATACCCATTAATAGTTAGTCGTCGTTGCTAACGATTAACCAATAACTCTAAATTTCTAATGACATTTCAACCTTTTTTAGAAGCTATTTCAAAACAGATTGACAACACTATCTACGGCCAACATCCCAACGAATTGTACGACCCCATTCGTTATATCATGTCCTTGGGCGGAAAACGGTTACGTCCTCTCCTGACTACCCTTTCCGCTAATTTATTTATTGACGATTGGCAAAAGTGCCTCAAACCCGCCATTGCCGTCGAAGTATTTCACAACTTCACGCTCATGCACGACGACATTATGGATTGTGCGCCACTCCGGCGCGGCAAACCTACCGTGCACGAGAAATGGAATGCCAACACGGCTATCTTATCGGGCGATGTGATGCTGGTCAACGCGTATGAATTATTGCTTGATGTTGAAACTGCCCAATTGCCCCGCGTCATTAAACGGTTTAATCGAACAGCAGCCGAAGTCTGTGAAGGGCAGCAATTGGACATGAATTTTGAAACGCGATCGGACGTGTCACAAGACGAATACATTGACATGATTCGCCTCAAAACGTCTGTTTTATTGGGTTTTGCCATGGAATTGGGAGGGATGATTGCAGGCGCAGACGAGACCACTACCCAATTACTCTACGATGCAGGTCTCAATATGGGATTGGGCTTCCAACTCAAAGACGATTTGCTCGATGTATACGGCGACCCCGAAAAATTCGGGAAACAGGTAGGGGGCGACATCATCGCCAACAAAAAGACGTTTATGCTCATTGAAGCCCTATTATTGGCCGAGGGAGAAACCAAAGAGAAGTTAGATTATTGGCTTCATTTGGAACAGGGGTCATACGATACCGCCGCTAAAGTCGCTGCCGTAACCGCTATTTATACTGAATTGGGCATTGACAAAATCGCAGAATCCAAATCCGATGAATTTTTTACCAAAGGATTTGAAGCCCTGCACAACTTACCGGTAGCTCCTGAACGGAAAAAACCGTTGATTGAATTTGCGGAATTTTTGGTGGGCAGAGAAAGCTGAAACCTGTATATTTGCTACCTAATCAATTTCCGTAGTTAACAGCCAACTACTTTTATTTGTATGAAAACGTATTTCCTTTCATTGCTTTTGTTTCCTTGTGCTTTTTGTGCATTTTCTCAAAACGAAGATTATAAGCACGTGATCAGTGTTCAATCGGGCGCGAGTCTGTTTTCTCCCTTTCGCGGTACCATTACCGGTTCGCAGAATTCTTCGGATACCACCGTTTCATTTTCATCGGGAAAGGCTTCTAATTTCCCTCAACTCAATATTGCGTATGACTACGGCGTCAATCCATGGTTTTCGATTGGCGGCGCGGTGAGTTACAACAAAGTTTCGATGGATTTGAAAGACGTTAAATACAACAAAACCGAAAATTTGGGCGACGTTACGTTAGGCGTATCGCGCGTTACGATTGGAGCCAGAGCATTGTTTCACTACGGCAACGCCAACCGAATCGATATGTATTCGGGCGTCCGATTGGGTATCGGGATTTGGGGCGTGACGGCAAGTTCAAATTCCGTTGATAAAAGATTGGACGATGTTTTTAAAGAAGCAGGTGGCGGCGGTATCTGGCGAACACTGCTTGGCAATAAATTAGGCGGCGGTTTTGCCATGCCCCAGGTTCAACTCATCGCATTTGGCTTGCGCGGATACCTTACCGAAAACCTCGGCATCAACGGTGAACTTTCCGTGGGCAGCCCTTTTTTTGCCTCCATCGGCATCAATTACCGAATCAGCGGCCGAGAAAGATAAAAATACCCGGAAACGTGGCGTTTATGCGACAGTCGGTTTCAAACCAACCGTCGCATACATTTACGCTCCTGCATGAGTAAATTTATTCCAAAGCAAACACAATCGGCATGATGAACTTCACCCGCACGGCACGACCTGATTGTTTGCCGGGTTTCCATTTCGGCATCAGTTTCATGACGCGCAAGGCTTCTTCATCGCAGCCCTTTCCCAGTGCCCAAATCACTTCTGCATTGGTAATACTTCCGTCTTTTTCAACGATAAATTGCAATTCGACCTTTCCGGATATTTGCTCCTTTCGGGCTTCTTCGGGATATTTTAAGTGTCTCTTAATGAAGTTCCTAAGTGAATCTTCGCCTCCTACAAATTTAGGCGGGTCTTCTACTCTCAAAAACACCATTTCCTGAATGTCTTGCTGTGCTATGCTTACAAATGGAAATAGAAATAATACCAACCAGTACCAATTCATGGCTCCTAAAACAAAGGATTAAATGATAAAAATTATAGAGAAAACTTTGCTGCTCTGCGACTTTGCGTGAAAACATTTACTCCAACGCAAACATAATCGGCATGGTAAACCTCACCCGCACGGCACGACCTGATTGCTTACCGGGCTTCCACTTGGGCATTAGTTTCATCACTCTTAATGCTTCTTCATCGCAACCAAATCCGATGCCGCGCAGGACGTTAATGTTGGAAAGTGAGCCATCAGCTTCTACAGTGAAATTCAGATACACTTTGCCTTGTACGTTACTACTCTGAGCTGCATTAGGATAGCGCAGATTCTTCGTCAAAAATGCCCTGAATGCCTCCATCCCTCCTACAAATTCAGGTTGAATTTCCACCCTGTCAAATATTTCAGGCGCTTTGGCTTCTACCTCGGCCGGTTTTGTCGCTTCGGGAGCAGGCGTATCTTCAGGCGGGGCCACGATAGCTATGTCGTCGTCGCCCGTTCCTTCCACGGTTTCAGGGCCCGGATTGGCTTTTTCCATTTCATCGACTCGGGGAGGCAATTCTTCAATGTCAGG
The DNA here is from genome assembly GCF_027484545.1 of Runella sp. Classification (GTDB taxonomy): domain Bacteria; phylum Bacteroidota; class Bacteroidia; order Cytophagales; family Spirosomataceae; genus Runella. The sequence continues at coordinate 39,651 of NZ_JAIXST010000134.1, forward strand.
GTTTTTCTGTACCTCAGGCACAAGGTATCGCACGGTCGTTTGCTTGGGCAGTTCTTTTGGTTTCTCCAATTCGGGCAGCGGTTCCACTTCCTTTGCCTTCGTTGGCAAATTAGATAAAACAGTTTCATCATGCATAAACATCTGTACGTCCTCAGATTTTAATCTTCCATAAATAGTTGGGATGATAAAAATCAGCAGGAAAACTCCAATGCCCAGTAAAACAGCATTTCGGAGGACTTTGGGATAGGCTTTTCGGAGGTCATACGCCCCGTAATCACGGTGGCGGTGTAAGAAGACAATGTCATCCAGCGACATAGCTTCGCTAAGCTCGGCGGTTGCCGAGAGGGGCTTTACAAAGATTTCCATGGCATTTGAAATTGAAGATTAATTGACTCTTTTTAACTGAATATCAAACTGAATTATAAGCTAAAATAAAAATAAATAGGGTTATTCCGGCGATTAAACAGGCAATACATTTATGAGCCAATGAATAACTATTCATAAGTGAAGGGTTTAGGAAAACAGGAAGAGATGGAAAAAGACGAACTAAAAATGATGCGGAAGTACAAAGCACTCCTAATCGGCAATTGCCGAGGATTGAATAGAAATTTTAATAGCTGTTAATAGGGTTTTATTACTTCAAATTAAATTTTACAACGATTTGAGTATACGTTCGAAGCAGTCTTCCATCTTGGCTTCCGGGTATCCATTTCGGGAAAGTAGAAATCAGTCGAATTACCTCTTCATTACACCCATAATCAAGCCCCAAAAGAATTTTTGATTCACTGATATCTCCATTCTTTTCAACCAATATTCTCACTAAAACCTTTCCACTAAGTTTGGCTTCACGGGCTTTGGCCGGATAACGCAGATTTTTTTCAATGTATTCATTTAAGGCTACAGTCCCTCCTGGAAATTGAGGATTGACCTGAACTATCTGATAAACAATATCGTCATCTGCCTGTTGGGCGTATACTAAGCTGCTTACTAAACAGCAACTTAACAAAATATATGCTTTCACGCAGGCAAGGCATAATTGTGAGGTGATTTTTTAAAAAACCACGTACCGACTGCGTAGGCAACTCCGCTAAGCCCAATCATCCACATAGCACCTGAGGTAGAGAAAAAATTCCAAGAGCCCTGCGCCATACCCGACAAAAACGCCATCAGCATCAGGAAAAGGCCAACCCCCAAAATGAGAGCACTGCGTAAGGCAAACGGGTAAGACTGACGTAAATCGTAAGCACCGTAAGCTTTATTACGGAACTCAAAGACGATATCGTCCAAACTCGCATTTTGGAGTTGCTCGTCAGTCATTGCGATATCGTGTTGATACGTTTGGCTTAGGTATTTTACCGCCATTGCGTTGGCATCCTGCGTGATTTTCTCCAAAGCCAAGTCAAAATTATAACCCTTCCAAAGGTATTCCTCCGCTTCGCAGGCCAGATGGTCAAGCAGCTCGTTGAGGAGTACATCGTTGGTATTGTTGCGGATAAGGTGGTTGAACAGCTTAGTAAGCTGTTCAGGGGTTAGCTTTTTCATATTTCCAAAAATTATAAAATGGTCATACAAAATCTAAATTGGACTTAACGATAACCCGCCCTCTGTGGGTTTCAGCAGAATCTGCATCGCTTCCACAAAACGCTCGAACTCAGAAACTTTCTGAATGGCGGTTGCGCTCCCGGTAGGAGTAAGTGTATAATATTTCCGCAACCGCCCATCCACTTCTTCCGACTCGGTAAGTAGAAAGCCTTCCTGTTCCAACTTGTGTAATACAGGATATAACGCTCCAAAGGTCAGGGTTATTTCACCGTTTGTGCGCTCCTTTACTGATTGAGTGATTTCGTATCCGTACATGCGTCCATGCTCAGTTAACAGCTTCAGCACAATCGTTTTGAGGGTTCCGCGTAAAAATTCATTGCTTGTTGCTTCCATAAGATTGTAAAGGTGATTTATGCGAACAAATATATATAAGATTTTTATATATACAATACACTGGCTAAAAAATATTTTTTGTGTTGCTCCTTTATTGGCTTAAATTTATGAAGTGAAAATTGGAAAGAAATTTGGAAAATCTTCAAAATTACGAACCTCACAACTGCCCTCGCTGCGAGCAGGCTTTTGCCTGTCAACCCAACGCCATAACCAATTGTGTTTGCTTTTCCTTTACATTGCCTGAATCGGTTTCGCGTTATCTCCACAGTTGTTTATGTCCCGACTGTCTGCGGGAATTAATTGCCTCGGCAGAAAATGAAAATGATTCCAATGTGGTTAAACCTCTTGCTCATTAAATTGTCATAGTACTGAATACCACGAATTTATAAATTTACGTTATCTTCACGCAGTCTTAAACCAAAGTGGAATGAATACCCGTCAATTTTTCTACCTTACACTATTATCTGTTGCCGCTACGGCTCTATTAATCGTTTCCTGTCAAAACAAAGAAACGGAAGCTGTATTGGAGGAAGGCTCTTTCAAGCTCATCCAAACGCAGATTTTTGACAAATCCTGCGCCACCTCAGGATGTCACGCATCGGAACAGGACGCCTCTTTCAAGCAACATGGACTGATACTGACGAGTAACGTTTCATACGATAATTTATTCAATAAACTCCCCAAAAACTCTGCCGCCCAAAGCGACTCTCTACGGTTGATTACGCCCGGAAACGTAGCCAAGAGTTTTCTTTATACCAAGCTTAATTGCAGTGCCGCTTCACTTCTTTCAGGAAAACAGTACGGAAACCCTATGCCATTGGGAGCCAATGGACTGTCGGTAGGTGAAATTGATTTTATCAAGAAATGGATTGAATCCGGCGCTCCGCGCTCGGGTGGTTCGGTAGATGCTTCGCTGATTACCAATTCTGTACCGCTGTGCGGTTCTACTTTTGGAAGTACGTTTACTGCCCTTGAGCCACCTAAAGCCGCCGACGGTATACAATTGCATTTAGACCCGTTTGAAGTTACCAATACTTACGAACGTGAGTTGTTTATTCGCAAACCTGTAGGTAATGCCACCGAACTGTACATCAACCGAGTACAATCACGGATGCGCCCAGGAAGTCACCATTTTATTCTGTATGACTTCAAAAGCCTGAACAATTTACCCACGATGGGGCAAATACGTGACCTGCGAAATGCTGACGGAACCAGCAATCTGGGCACATTTTTAAGTATGCAAAATCACGTTTTTTGGGCAGGAACTCAAACCCAAGAATATGACTTTTCGTTTCCAGAAGGTATTGCATTGCGCATTCCTCCCAATTATTCTTTCGACTTCAATTCACACTATGTCAATAAAACGACGGGTAAGATTCCTGGAGAAGTGTATGTGAACCTTTACAAATTGGATAAGGCAAAAGTCAAGATAGTAGCAAATGCGCTCAACTTAGCCAATGAAAGCTTGACTATATCCGCCAATCGGCGTACCGTATTGACCAAAACGTTTTCGTTTGCTAAAGCAACCAAAGTACTTATGCTAACCTCACACACCCACAAATTGGGCGAAAAGTTTGTAATAAAGATTGTAGGAGGAGCACGAAATGGCGAAATTGTCTATGAAAGTACCGATTGGGAACACCCACTTATCAAAACCTTTACGCAGCCCCTTGAATTCAAAGCAGGCGAAGGGCTAATGTCGGAAATTACCTATAACAACACTACTTCCAAAGCTGTGCGATTTGGCTTGACTAGTGAAGATGAAATGGGGATTATTTTCGGGTATTATTACGAACAATAACCCCGTTTACTGAATGATTACTAATTTGAGTCGGATGGCTTCCACTACCATTCCTACGCGGGTTTTTACTTTCATTTTTTGAAATACGCTTTCGCGGTAGCCATCTACTGTACGCGGACTTACACACATTTTATCGGCAATATCGGTATAGGTCAAATCACCGTCGCAGGCCCACTTAATAAACTCCATTTCCCGGTCAATGATGCCTAACAGTTCCTGCGGATTTTGGGGCGTTTCGGGATTGAGATTATTAACCAATTTCTCGGTCACAAATTCATTATAAGAACGCCCTTTCTGCACAACCTCATCCAGCGCCTGTTTCAATTCGCGAGGTTTACAGCCTTTCAGCAAATAGGCACAGGCACCGTTGCGTAACATTTTTATGACCGATTCCTCCTCGTTGTGCATTGAGAGTGCCACCACTTTCACTTCGGGATGATTTTTTTTTAGCCAAAGTGCCGTTTCATAGCCATCCATTTCGGGCATTTTGATGTCAAGCAACACGATATCAGGTATCATTTTAAGATTGATGCGATTGATCAATTCTTTACCGTTGCCGACTTCGTAAATCACTTCATATTCCTCGTATCTCTGCACCAATCCGGAAAAGGCTTTAGCCACTAATTCATGGTCGTCAACAATAGCAATGGTGGTTTTCATGACTGTTTTTTAATTCAATTTGAGTCGTACTGCTTCCATGGCCAATGTTTGGCGCGATTTTACATTCATTTTTTGAAAAACACTTTCACGATACCCATCGACAGTACGCGGGCTTACGCACATTTTTTCGGCAATATCGGCGTACGTCAAATCACTGCATGCCCATTTTATAAATTCCTTTTCGCGCTCGTTAAGGCGCAAGGCATCCTGCGGATTTTGAAGCGTTTCTGGATTCAGGCTTTTAATCAATTGCCCGGTTACAAATTCTGTATAATAAAACCCTTTTTGTACAATGGCATCCAAGGCCTGTTTCAATTCAAAAGGTTTACAGCCTTTGAGCAAATAACCCCGTGCGCCATTGCGCAGCATTCCTACGATAGATTCTTCTTTGTCATTCATAGAAAGCGCCAGCACTTTCACTTCCGGATAATTATTTTTTAGCCAAAGGGCTGTTTCAAAACCATCCATTTCGGGCATACTGATATCGAGCAGCACTACATCAGGCACCATCTTGAGTTTGATGCGGTTGAGGAGTTCTTTTCCGTTATTTGCTTCATAGATTACCTCGTAATCTTCGTATTTCTGAACCAACCCCGACAGGGCCTTAGCCATTAGTTCATGGTCGTCAACAATCGCAATCGTAGTTTTCATAGAGCCCTGCCTCCTTGGAAGGGAATTTAGGTTTTTATACTTTCTTTTCGATGGTCACTTTCGTTCCTCCGTTTATTTTATTTTCAAAGGTACATTTTCCCCCTATTAATTTAATACGGCGCTGAATATCACGCCATCCAAAATTTTGCAAACTTTCGTCTGCCTCTTCGGGTAACGCCTGTCCATCACTTTCCACCACAATCTTCAAAGGATCCGACTCATAATTGAGTTTTACCGTAAGGTGACTCACTTTTGCTCTTTTAAAAATAACAGTTACCACTTCCTGTATCACTCTAAACAGCACAATTTCTTTTTCATATTCCAAGGGATATGACGTTCCCGTTACCACTAACTCTGTTGTCACGTGGTGATTCCTGCGAAACCGCTGCAGGTATTGGCCGATACAATCCTGCAAATCGAAATCCTGCGCCATGCATCCTTCCAAACGCCGAATCAATCCTCTTAAATCGGTAATGGACTTTCCTACTATGTCGTTGGTTTGTTGAATAAACGTGCGTTGTTCCTGATTCAATTCCGTTTCTTCCAGCGAATACAGATACATTTTTGCTACCGACAGCATTTGTCCAATATTGTCGTATAATTCTGACCCCACCCGCTCAAATGCCTGCTTCTGCACCTCTACCTGCGACTCAAGGACTTCCTGTCGATAATTTGCTGTCATTCTCTTACTGTTGTCTTCTTTTTGGAATTTTTGTCTTTGTCTAACCATGTATTTTACCACCAGGATTTCTATCACTAACATGATAAATCCTACTGCGCACAGCCCTATCCACACTTCTCCGGTCATGATGTTCTCTTAGTTTTTTAGAATACAATAACGAACAGAAGGCCAGGTGAATGTAATTGCACGAAAGTAGACCAAATGCGGATAGCGCGCAACGGGAAATTCCCCCTATTTCGGGGGGTGTTTTTACGGTATTTGCAAAAAAATAGCCCTACCCTACCCTCCGTGCGACGGTCCGACCCACTAAGGGAGGGTGCAATTTTGAGAGTATATTTTTACAGTATTTATAGAACAATAGGCAATTGAATCTCTATTTTTGTACCTTGTCCGCGTGCCGTTTCAATTATATAGGTTCCGCCCACCATTTCAGTACGGCGTTGGATATTTCGCAGGCCGGCACCTGCGTTTTCCATTTTGCGACCTAAAACTGCTTCATTGTCAAATCCTTTGCCATCGTCCTGCACCGTAAGGCTAAATTGAGCAGGCGTATAGTGGAGTGTTACTTTTATAGTTTTGGCTTCGGCATGTTTGAGTATATTGGTTAGAATTTCCTGTACGATCCGAAAAAGCACGAATTCTTTTTGACCGTCCAACCGATACGGCTCGCCTTCCATCAAAATCTCGGTTTGATACTTGCCCGTAGCCCGAATACGTCGCAAGTCATGCGACAGACTATCTACCAGCCCAAAATCTTTGGCAAAATCGCCGTCCAGGCTTTTACTCAGGCTCCGGACATCCGCAATGGTTTGCTGGAGAATCTTACTTGTATCTATAATTTGACTTCTGGTTTTCAAATCCGAAACGTCTTCTTCGAGTATATCCAGATTAATACTCATCACCGACAGCAACTGCCCGATATTATCGTGCAGTTCTCGTCCAATTTGCTGTAACGTCTGATTTTGAATTTCGAGCTGTGCCTGAAGAATTTCCTGTTGGTACTGATGTTGAAGAGTTATTTTTTCCTGACGATGTTCCGATTGGCGTTTTTTGAATAATCCAACGATAATGATAATGAAAAACACTGACATTAAAAGCAAAAAACAAATCGCCATTAATGCTAACAGTGTTCTATCGTCTATAGAATTCATCATTTATATACTAAATTTTGATGGCAAAAAAAGGCACCGACAAAGGAAGAATAAAGTACATAATTGGTAAAGCTGCGTACATTGGAAAGCGCTAATGTGATAGGATCATATTGGTTTAATAAATTAAATAACCCCAATCCCACTAAATTAGCATTGAAAATTAACAGGCCAATGGATATCCAAACTAAAGGATATTCTAAAAATTTATGCTCGTTCACATTTTTCAATAATTCATAGAAATAAAGAAAAATCCAAAGAGTAGTCAATATGGATTTGGTCATGGAAAGATTGGCACAAAACATCGTTAAAAAAGGCTCCCAATAAATTCCGTTGACAATCGCAAATATCCAAAATAAGAAAATGCTATAGAGCATAAATCGATACTGCCGCAGCTCCAAATAAAAAGCATACGTTACCAGCGAATATTGAATGGGATTATAGAGATGATAGATATAAACGTTATTCCCAAAATTGAATCGAATATAAAGTGCCACCAACTCGCTGATAAACGTATAAACCATTAACCAAAAGAGAACTTTCGTAGGTTTTACTAAACGTTTATAATTGTATATCCCAGCACATACTGCCAATAATTGAATGACGTGGTAGAGAATTGTAGTCCATTTCATAATAATCACCTTTGTTCAACAAAAAAGGCATTAATTTCTTAAAAAGAAAAAAATGCCTTCTCTATTTTTTTACAACAACTCACACGGCGGTGGCGGTTTGCAAGGCTCATGCTCATCGGAAAGCAAGTCCGTCGCCGTAGCGGGGTCACCCGCAGGCGTGCGGCGCAGAATAATTTCCTTTTGGTACATGTTGTTGCCTCGTTCGTCTACTCCCACAAAAATGATTGTGAACGACAATTGTTCTGGCTGCCCCTCGGGCGCAAGATTTCTAATGCCGGGGTAGGCTCTGACATCTTTACATTCTTTCCCAAACTCGTCCGTTTGAGACAGGATTTTTCTCAAATCCTGTCCAAGAACAAGCAGATTCTCCCAAAAAAGGGCTTTGATTTCATCCGAAAAATTATCACTGCCGTACTTCTTAAAGGCAGCGTTGTAACTTCTCGCTTTTTCTCTCGAAATAATTCCTGACATACTGCATAGGGGTTAAATTGGTAAACAATTCATTTAACTCCACAAAGCTAAATATCCTTAATTGCCCATAAAATGAGGAAAACACCCTTTTTGTACCCGAAAAATACGGTAGAAGAAACGGGAAATCTCCCGTTGTTTTTATGCATTTAAGTACCCAAATAACAGCTTTTAAGTATTTGCAACTAAATAAAGTCTCCCCTTACAGGGGGAGATTTAGTGGGGGTTACAGAGAAGGCAGTTGAATATGCACGCTTGTGCCTTCGTTCTGAGCGGTTTTGAAGGTACAGGTTCCGCCCAGCATTTCAGTACGGCGTTGGATATTGCGCAGCCCCACGCCCGACTTACTCATCTCCCGGCCCAAGACCGCTTCGTAATCAAAGCCTTTGCCATCGTCCTGCACGGTAAGGCTAAAGTGAGCAGGTGTAAATTGAAGGGAGACTTTGATGTATTTGGCCTTGGCGTGTTTGAGAATATTACTCAAAATTTCCTGTACCACTCGGAAAAGCACGATTTCTTTTTGCCCGTCCAACTGATATGCCTCACCCTCAATCAAAATATCGGTTTCGTACTTACCCGTAAAAGCAATACGCTGCAACAAATGCTTCAAACTATCTACCAACCCAAAATTCTTCACAAAATCGCCGTCCAGACTTTTGCTCAAACCACGCAGTTCATCAATCGTTTTTCCTACTACCTCATTCACTTCCTCAATTTGCTTGGGTGTAATTGTTTCTTCTATCTCCAACATATTCAATTTAAACCGCACCAACGTCATCAATTGCCCGATGTTATCATGCAACTCCCCGCTGATGTGCTGTAAGGTTTGGTTTTGTATTTCGAGTTGGACTTGGAGGATTTCTTGCTGATGTTGGGCGTGGAGGGTGGCTTTTTCTTGACGGTTTTGGAGTTGGCGGCGTTGATAAACAAACACAAATGAAATCATAAAACCAATCACGACTACCAATGATAGCAAACCTAAAATTAAAACAATGGATATGTCTATATCAAAGGACATGTCGTTCATCTGTACGAGGCCAGCTATTATTTCGGTATTTCAGAATCGGAAAGAGGCAGAATAAGTAAAAAGCCACATCAAACCATAAAACAATATAAATCCAAAAATTAGCTAACTGATGATGGTCTATGATTAAATAACGCATTAATCCCATTTGGAAAAAACTGACAAAATATATCAAAATACCAGAAGACACCCAAAAGGCGGGTATCTTACTAAGGACTTCGACTTTGTTTGCTCTTATCAGTTGTTGCAAGTATATAAGCGACCATATCAGAAGTAGTATCCGTGTAAGTAAGAGTATATAAAATGGCATTTCTTTTAGACTTTGAACAAAACCACTAAATATAATGGCACAAGCAATTACCAAAAAAATGCTGTAATTGATGCTTCCTTTGACAGTAGGAGTATGTATGCTTTCTCTCAAAAAAAGAGCCAAAGTAATGTACTGAAATGGAATGAAAAAATGATAAAGGAAAAGGTTGTTACTCCTAAAAGCAGTCATGTAATAGTCTGCGTTTACTTCGAGCAAAAAAGTAACGATAAAAAAATAAAGCAAAAACTTAGCATATCGGGGAAGCCGATCGTATTGCCATATACCTACGACTACCCCGATAAATAAAATTGCTAATATGAGCCACTCAACAGGTGTCATTTATGGGCAAAGTTGATAGTATTATTGAAATTGGCAGTAGTCATAATGGCCGTAACCACGGTTTGGGCTGGGCAAGGATTGGCGGGTGGGCAAGGAGTAGGTTCTTCGCAGAAAAGAATCGTATCTCTTTTTCCCTGTACTTCTATTAAGTCTTGCATATCTTTGCCGACAGGTGTTATGGTGATTCCAATGCCAGGCACTGTTTCGGTTTGTGGGGAATTGGGCGGTGACTCATGCCCATTGGTGAGATATAAATATTCTTTTACGCCCAAATTGATCGCTATTCCGTAGCAATCGCTCCCTTGTGCTAAAAGCCGTAACAATATATCTTTATGAATATGAAATCGTAGAAAAACCCCTTTTAGGTCGTTTGGCTGAGGCATACGGCCAGTAGTGGTTTGGATAGATGGAGCAACGAATGTATCAAAAAATTGAGCAGCCTCTGTATCAAGCAATGGTGCATTAACAGTTTGGGGAGCCATGACTGTTTCATTGCCCCAATTTGCTTGGCGATTTGAGGGAGGGAATACTCCTGGAGCATCGTTTTCGAGGTAGATTTTTTCGTAAGCCATTTTGAAAAGAATTAAATGTAAGATAATGATTTATTGTGAACCGAGAGTAATTCTACACAAAGGTCGGTCTAAATGTATTACGGACACAACGGGAAAAATACCCTTTTTATACGGGAAAAATACGGTATCAAATACGGGGAATTTCCCCTGTAAAATCTCGGATCAAAGTGCAATATTTGCGCAATTGTTATAAATTTCTCTTCATTCAACCTTATATAGCCTTATGAAAGTCCTTTTATTATCCTTTCTAACGTTATTATGCTCATTTTTCTACTCCAAAGGTTTTGGACAAGCAAAGGGAGGAGTAGATACTTTGGTAATTGAAATTGATAAGGTAACAGAATTCCCCAAACGCCCTTTTCCTTTTGACATGCCCTTTATTTTGAAGAAGGAATATCCTTCATCGGACACAAATATGAAAATTTTGAAAGTAGAAATGATTAACCTAAAACATGAAAATAAAGCAAACAGAATAAATAAAAGATTAGAAAAGCTCAGAAAATCAAATGAAGATTCGGTAAATAAGACAAAATTGACCTTAAAATTGCTCCAAGCTGAAGATAACAATTCAAAAAAAGCTAATTATGAAGATAAACTGAATCGGCAAACTCAGGAAGCAACGAAAACATATAGTCAAGTTATGGATGAGCTGAATATTGAAAATCTCCCTGATACTGCTGCGCTACAAAAAAAAATAAAGAGAAAGTTTAAGAGGTTAAAAATTATAGAATCATGTGCTTACAAAGTTGAAAAAAATGTATTATATATCTATGTGCCTGAATTAAGGCCAAATAGGTTCTATGATTTTAGAATAGTAAAACAGTACAATAAACCATTACTCGATGAAACTTATAAGATGTTTGAAGCGGTACACGAAGCATATAAAAACCCTTATGATAAAGAAAAGCATTTTGAAGAAGCAAAAAAAAGATTTGCCAATATAAATTACTATAAAAACTCACAAAGAGATCCATCTTCGTTGCTCGACAATCTTTGGAGGCGTACATTAACTATGTACAACGACCTTGCTCTTCAACCATTAAAATTCCAAGAAGATATTTATCAATCTGTGGCGGTTTCAAATATATTTATCTCTAATTTAACTGCAAATAATTCCCAGCAAAAGACTATAAAGCAGGACTTGCAATTAATGATTAATTCGCAATCTCCTATTGAAAGATTTTATGAAATTTCTTTAAGAAATCATTTTGACGCCATTGATAATAATGAACCAAAAGCAACTTTGGTTAAAAGTAATCTTAAATATTTAGAACAAAAGAAAAAAGAAATTACTGACAAACTTAACCTGATTGAGAAAAAAAATGCTTTTAAAATAGCAATAGATAGTAGTCAACTAAGGTATACTTTTAAAGAGCAATTTGACAACAACTATTTAACAGATTTAAAAAAAGAAGAACTCAACATTATTGAAAAAAACTTAAAAATTGAAAAAGAAAGTATATTAAATAAAATAGCTAAAAATCACATATATAACAAAGACAACCCAATGGTGAACATTGATATTAATATTAATTTTATATCAGAAGAATTATTGGCAAACAGTACTCGACCAGCAAGGAATTCAAATAACATTTCCAGTGTCCCTCAAAACAATTTTAGCAACTTATTTACTACTAATATATTTAATTTTAATACTTGAAATTTTTATGGAATTATTGCAGATTTTGGATACTGTTATTATGTACCAATAGCAGAAAAACCGTTTGAAAAAGCTGGGTTTACACCTTATATTGGATTCAATATTGAATTGAGACAATTTAATAGAGATATTCCTTTACGACTCATAAAGAATAAGAATTTTTGGAACAGATGGTCTATATCAACAGGAATTACCCTTCAATCCATTGCAAAGACAGGAGTAAGAAGCAATCTGTTTGGCAATAATAACTTGATGATAGGTGTAGGTTATAAATTGACCAATGCATTCCGACTTAAATTATCGGGAGTTATCTACAATCAAGAATTTCCTAACTACATATCCTCCAGTAAAAAGCTTACAATATTGCCAACTGTAAGTTTCTCATTGGACTTAAGTATAAAAAGGTTAATCGGAGATATTCAAAGCGTATTTAAATTTCCATGAAAAAATCCCTACCACCACTTTTCCTACTCGGAATTAGTTTCTTGTTTAGCACTTGCCAAGAGATAGAACCTGCTTGTGATTTTAATATTCAAAGTAATCAAACCTCCATCAAAGCTGACGGTGAAAGCACCATAAATGTATATGTTAATCTTCCTGACAACACTTCTGAAAATACTGAAGTTAAGTTCAGAACCACTCATGGTTTTTTTGACGGTGCTGCAACGGCCACACCCAAAGAAGTAAGCCGAAAAGTAGTCCAAGTTAATGAAAATGGCGTTTTACGGAAGAAAGCCTGGGCGTTGTTGAAGAGCGGCACAGAGCCTGTAGATACAGTAAAGGTAACGGCTTGGATAGAAAGCAAATGCGAAGACTCTGAGAGTTTTAAGTTTATTTATGATAGTCCTCCAGCCATTACCCTGATTCCTCCATCTGACTCCATTTTAGCAGATGGAGAATCTACGACATCAATAACAGCAGAAATTCCACTTAATACATCTACTCCTCGCTCAACAATTACATTTCGCACCGATAAAGGAGTTTTTGAAGCAACTAATTCCGCGACTATTACTCAGACGGCGCAGATAGTTAATGGTAAGAAGCAGGCAAAAATAACTTTTAAAAGCCCTTTAAGTGTTGGGATAGCCAAAATAAAAGCGTCCATTTTAAGTTCTGAAAAAGAAATGGAAATTAAGCTCAAGAACGCGCCGCCCGATAAGATTAAAATAAAAACTGATAAAATTTTGATTCAAAAATTGGAAGATATTGTAACTTTTACCGTAGAATTGAAAAGAAATAGCGGAAAACCATCTATTGGAAATAAAGTGACTTTAACTGTGACAGATGAACAAAATAATAGAGAATACACAAACAATTTTCTTGAAAGAAATGAAGAAAGTGACGCAAATGCCTTATGTACTTTTAAGTTCAGTCTTATAGAGAAACTTGACCCTACAGTTAAACAATTGAAGGTGATAGCCAAATCTAATGCTTTGGGCGTTGCAGATGATTCTATAATTATCTCGGTCAAAATATTGTAATCACTAATTTACATTTTCAACGCAGGATTATGAATGAAGCCTTCATAACCCTACCAACTTTCCACCTAATCCCCTTATCTTTGCGGTTCAAAAAACCGAATAGAATGATTTCAGTAGATAACGTAACTGTGGAGTTTGGGGGGCGGACTTTGTCTAATGATGTCACTTTCAATAGCAACGAAAAAGATAGAATCTGCTAAGAGGATATTTATTCATCTTATAGAAAAATCAAAGTTAGTCAGGCCAATCTCTTTTCTGCTCTGAATGGTTACAAATTCAGCAGAATCAGTACTTCTTTTAGGCACAAGAGCTGTAAAATACGGAATACGGTCGGCTATAACTTCGCCAGCCACTCCACATTGATTTTCTGAAAATAATTCAAGAGCCATTTAACTGTTAATCTTTTGGTACGGAAAAATACGGTACCATGAGGGGAAATTGCCCGTATTTTCTGTAAACAGGTACGTAAATCAATACGGGAAATCTCCCATGACAAATACGGGAAAAGTACGGTATCCAATAGGGGAATTTGCCCGTGGCGAAGATGGAAAAGTAGAAAGACCTTTGTAACAACTAAAAAACCAGGTCTATTGTACTAATTTTTAACACATCCAAATGTATGAAAACTTCGCTGCTTCACCTTCAGAATAACGCATTGTTATTAATAGTGGCTTTTCTTTTCAGCACCTGCAAAGAAAAAGAGCCAGTAGCTTTACCCAAAGCCAATTTTGAGTTTTTTCCCAACACCAATTTGGTAGCACCCGTAAAAATTACCTTTACAAATACATCCCAAAATGCTACAGGCTACTTGTGGGAAACAAGTGATGGGCAAACATCGATTTACAAAGACATAACTTATACGATTAACAGTGGCGGCAAGTATAGTATGAAACTTACTGCAACAGGTGAAGGAGGAACTGATACTTATTCACGTTCTTTCGTAGTAGCTGATGCACCAAGTTTACAGCCCATTGCTGGCTTTACTTATTCGCCCGCCAACAACTTAACAGCTCCCGTTAAAGTTACCTTTAGCAACAGTTCTAAAAATGCGGACAGCTATAAGTGGGATTTTGGCGATGGAACAACCTCGACCGAGGCAAATCCAACAAAAGAATTTACCAAAGCAGGCACTTTCAAAGTAAAACTAACCGCATTTGCCAAAACAAGTTCGTCAGAGAGCACGGCTGACATCACAGTTAATGCGACAGTTGCAACGACTCCCACTGCCGACTTTACCTATTCTCCAAGCAGTAATTTAACAGCACCTGCAAACATTACCTTTACAAACACCTCAAAAAATGCGAACACTTATAAATGGGATTTTGGGGATGGAACGACCTCTACTACTGCAAGCCCCACCAAAGAGTTTACTAAAGCGGGCGATTTCACAGTAAAACTTACTGCTACTGATTCTAAAAACCAATCCGCTCAAAAAACAGTAACTATCTCAGTAAAAGCCGCGGCAGTGTTGCCCGTTGCCGATTGGACTTGGAAGGCAAGCAATTTGAAAGTAACATTTACGAACACCTCAAAAAATGCTAACAGTTATAAGTGGAATTTTGGCGATGGAAATACTTCTACCGCTTCAAGCCCTACCTATGAATACGCCAAAGCAGGTACTTACACGGCCACGCTTACCGCCAGTGATGGTAAGAACCAAGATCAAGATTCAAAATTGGTAACTATAACTGCCCCTATTGTACCTACTTGTGATTGGGCTACTTATAGTACAGCAACAGCAATAAAAGTTGAAACCAGATGGGGAGACTGTGGAGCAGATGGATTAGGTATAAAAATAACCAATCTAACTAAAATCAAGTTAGAAGCTTATTGGTGTTTTAAAAAGAAAGATGGCACATGGAGTTGTGAAGCCTCTTCTATAGCTGCTGGGAGTTATCATTCAACATGGAGTTGTAAAAATACGGGCGATGTTAAAGTATGGGCAATGTCTGCGGATGAATTCAAAAAGAATAACTGCGGCTATTCATCCTTGAAACCATAAACTAAGTCGTTGCTTTACAAAGAAAACACCCTGAATAAAGCGTTTATAACGCTACTGATAATCCTCATCTTCGCACTTCACAAAAGGAACTTGAATGATTTCGGTAGATAATGGATCAGTGGAGTTCGGCGGACGAGCTTTGTTTAGTGATGTCACTTTCAATAGCAACGAAAAAGATAGAATCGCGATGATTTTTGTAAATATCTCTTGTTTTTTGATAGGTATTTACAAAAATCATTTTACATACCTCCCCCAGTTTGCGTTTGCAACTGGGGAGTTCCAATGTACTCCTCTGAATAAATCGTTTATAAAGCTACCGGCAATCTTACTCTTTACAAAAGCAACTTGAATGATTTCGGCAGATAATGGATCAGTTCCATAAATCAGCGGCGGGGATTTCAAAGTCATCTAAGACAGGGCGGGCAGAGCAGATATCTGCGTCAGTACACACGGTTATGTGCTTGAGGGAGGTATAAACTTCCACCATTTCGTAATCGGGGTAAATCAGCCATGCTACCCGGATTCCATTTTTGAAATATTCGATGATTTTCCGCTTTACTTCGTTGATTTGGTCGGTGGAAGAAATAACTTCTATGACAAACTCGGGGATTTGCTCTTCTGTTTTGCTGTTGATAATTTGCTCTCTGCTAAAATAGGCCAAATCAGGACGCCTCAATTGAATACCTGTCAGCATTACGTCTTGCTCACAAAGGAGTTGTCCCCTGAGCTTTTTGGCAGCGGTTTTATCAAAGAGTTCGTTTAATATACTGATTAGGTACAAATGTTTGTTTTTCATTCCTTCAAACTTTATCAATTCGCCGTCATTCCATTCATACTTATAGCCGTCGTTAGGCTCCCAACGCTCAAACTCCGCCAAGGTTTGCGGCAACAAGCTATTTTTTATTTCGTTCGCCATAGTGTTGAAACAGTTTTGTCAAAGATACAAAAAAACCTAAATCGTATGAACTCCTGTTAGTTTGCGTTTGCAACGGGGACGCCCCGATACGAACTCTTGAATGAAGCGTTTACTGATAATCCTTATCTTTGCGGTTCACAAAAGGAACTTGAATGATTTCGGTAGATAACGTAACAGTGGAGTTCGGCGGACGAGCTTTGTTTAGTGATGTCACTTTCAACATCAACGAAAAAGATAGAATCGCCCTCATGGGCAAAAATGGAGCTGGGAAATCTACCCTGCTCAAAATCATAGCGGGAGCCGATAAACCCACGCGCGGCAAAATCTCCGCTCCCAACGAGGCCGTGATTGCCTACCTGCCTCAGCACCTGCTGACCAAAGATGATTCCACAGTTTTTGAGGAAACCTCTAAGGCGTTTGCCGAGGTATTGGACATGAAAAAAGAACTGGATGAACTGAATCATCAGTTGGAAACACGCACCGACTACGAATCGGACGCCTACATGACCATCATTGAGCGCGTATCGGAACTAAGCGAAAAGTACTACTCGACCGAGGAAGTCAATTATGATGCGGAAGTCGAAAAAACGCTGTTGGGCTTGGGTTTCCTACGGAGCGATTTTGACCGTAAAACAGGAGAGTTCAGCGGGGGCTGGCGGATGCGGATCGAGTTGGCCAAAATTCTGTTGAAAACACCCGATTTGATTTTGTTGGATGAGCCTACCAATCACTTGGATATTGAGTCGATTCAGTGGTTGGAGGAGTTTTTGGTCAATACTGCTAAGGCAGTGATTGTCATCTCACACGACCGGGCGTTTGTGGACAATATCACCAACCGGACCATCGAAATCACGATGGGGCGCATCTATGATTATAAGGTCAACTATTCGCAATACCTGCAACTGCGCAAAGAACGCCACGAACAGCAGCAAAAGCAGTTTACCGATCAGCAGAAAATGATTGCTGAAGTCACGGAGTTTATTGATCGTTTCAAAGGGACGTACTCAAAAACCTTGCAGGTGCAGTCGCGGGTAAAAATGCTGGAGAAATTGGACATTGTAGAAGTGGACGAAGTGGACACCTCGGCGCTGAATATTAAATTCCCACCTGCCCCGCGCTCGGGCAACTACCCCGTGATTGTGGAACAACTGAGCAAAAGCTACGGCGACCATTTGGTGTTCAAAGATGCGGGCATGACGATCGAACGCGGGCAAAAGGTAGCGTTTGTCGGTAAAAATGGCGAAGGTAAATCTACGCTTGTGAAAGCCATCATGGGCGAGATTGACTACGAAGGCGAAATGAAGCTGGGGCACAACTCCATGATTGGCTATTTTGCGCAGAATCAAGCGGCTTTATTGGATGGTGATTTAACCGTTTTCCAAACCATTGACAACATTGCCGTAGGCGACATTCGTACCAAAATCAAGGATCTGTTGGGAGCATTCATGTTCAGCGGCGACAGTATTAATAAGAAAGTAAATATGCTGTCGGGTGGAGAGCGCACCCGTTTGGCAATGATCAAACTATTGTTGGAACCCGTCAACTTATTGATACTCGATGAGCCCACCAACCACCTCGACCTTAAAACAAAAGACATTCTGAAAGATGCTTTGAAAGCCTTTGAAGGAACCATCATTTTGATTTCTCACGATCGGGATTTCTTAGATGGATTGGCCGAAAAAGTGTTTGAATTCGGAAATAAGCGCGTCAAAGAACACTTTGAAGACATCAACGGTTTTCTGCGAAACAAAAAACTGGAAAATCTGCGCGAGATTGAGCGAAAAGGAAAATAGGTCGCAATACGATTTCTACCTCTTTTACCCCGTATTTCTTCTTTAGAGTACGGGGTTTTTCTTGTTTATACCATCCATTTATACAAACTCGTCCTCTGTCTGTAGTACTTCGACTCGTCCAGATGCACTCTTTTTTCTTCTGCATATAGCCGCTATCGGCAAATTTGATTCGGATTGCACTCAGAAGTTGTCCAATCGAAATTTATTCCCTAAAAACAGGTCGTTTTCTCTCGTATAAAACAAATAAATACTGCATAAAAAGGGGCAAATAGAGCACTTTGGGGTATTTTTGAGTACTTTAAACTATTCAAACTTTCGTATTTTTTAATCAAAAAAACCTTTTAGAGTATTCTTTTTAATCTTATTTTCCGCACATTTCCTAACTTTATGTAAAAAGTAGGTCAAATTTGGCACAACTTGGTTTTGTACAATTTTTTAATGTATTTATCTCACAAACAACCTTTTCCATCTATAATCAATGGCTAATATTAAAAAATATAGAATTTTATTTGGTGATTATATAAAAACACATTAGTTTTGAATCCGTAAAAAGTGCAACAACACCAATTGATTGTTTCAACCACTTAAAATTTATACTGTCAATGGCAAAGGCTAAATTAGAATACATTTGGTTAGACGGCTACAAGCCCACTCAAAGTTTGCGTAGTAAAACCAAAATTGAGTCCGATTTTACGGGAACATTAGAAGAATGCGGTGTATGGTCATTCGATGGTTCGTCAACTGAGCAGGCATCAGGTGGCTCATCAGACTGCTTGTTAAAGCCCGTTTTCATTTGCCCCGATCCGGAACGCTCAAAATTGGGTACACCTGCTTATTTGGTCATGTGTGAAGTATTGAACGCAGACGGTACGCCTCACGTAACTAATGGTCGCGCCACGATTGAAGATGACGATAACGATTTCTGGTTTGGATTTGAGCAGGAATATTTCCTGTGGAATCTTGAAACAAATAAACCACTTGGCTTCCCTGCCAATGGATACCCTGCCCCACAAGGCCCTTACTATTGCTCAGTTGGCGCAAAAAATGCGTACGGAAGAGATATCATTGAAGAACACCTTGAATATACATTGCAAGCCGGCCTGAACGTGGAAGGTATCAACGCCGAAGTAGCGGCAGGTCAGTGGGAATTTCAAATTTTTGCCAAAGGTGCCAAAGAAGCAGGTGACCAAATTTGGGTTGCACGCTATCTGTTGGAGCGTATCGGCGAGAAATACGGAGTAGGTATCAACCTGCATTGCAAGCCACTTGGAGATACTGACTGGAACGGTTCAGGAATGCACGCCAACTTCTCAAACACTGCGTTGAGAACGGCAGGTAACAAAGAGACTTACGACAAAATCTGTCAGGCATTTGCTCCGGTAGTAGCTGAGCACATTGCCGTATACGGTGCTGATAACCACCTCCGTTTGACAGGTAAACACGAAACACAGTCAATTGACCAATTCTCATACGGTATTTCTGACCGTGGAGCCTCTATCCGTATTCCTATCGCAGCCGTACAAAAAGGCTGGAAGGGATGGTTGGAAGATCGTCGTCCCAATTCGGCGGCTGATCCATACAAAGTAGCGGCCCGCATCATTAAGACCGTTAAAGCTGTAGAAATCTGATTTTTGGAATACATAGCACTAAAAAACCCCGTCCTTGGCGGGGTTTTTTGTTGTGGGGTATCGTAGAAAAACGGGACGTTTCCATTATGATTTGATTCCTTCCTGCTTTATAAATTTGGAATTCCTCTAACCCAATTTTGAATAAATTTCTAAGTCTTCAAAAGCCATGAATCAACATTCAGGAAATACTCAATTGAACAGTATAGGCACCGCCATCATACGAATCGTCACCGGTTTACTCATGGCGTATCATGGCTTTGAAATTTTTGATGCCAAACAAATGAACGACTACGCCCAATGGGACATGTTTAAAGAGTTACCCATGGGTTTGGCATTGGTCTATTTGGGCAAAGGAGCCGAATTTATGGCGGGAATTTTATTGGCTTTGGGGCTTTTTACACGGTTCGCCTCGATCATTATCTCCGTTACTATGTTGAGCATTACTTTTTTTGTAGGACACGGTAAATTTTGGTACGAAGACCAACATCCTTTTCTTTTTGTTCTCTTAGCCTTGGTTTTCTTTTTCAACGGAGCGGGAACCTTGAGTTTGGATTCAAAATTAAAACGATAAAATGCCTAAATATCGCTCACAATCCTTTCAATCGGGCTCAAAAGTGCACTATTGAAAGAAAAAAGGGGCCAAGAAATCGACTATTTCAAAAATTTAAGCCCAAACCCAAAACTCTTCATGGGAGAATTGGTGTTAGCTTTGATAGACAACTCCTATATTCTGTGCTATGAACGAAGAAAAAAAAAGCGGGAAAATATTCGACTGGCCTACCCTTCGCCGTCTTTATGCTTTTATTACCCCTTATCAAAAACAGTTTTATGCACTTGTTGCCCTTATTTTAACGGGGGCGGCACTCTCGCCCTTGAGTCCGTTGTTGGTTCGTTATACCATTGATACCAAAATCGCGTCGGGCGACTATGACGGTCTTACCCTCATGCTGTTGGTCATGATTGGCCTGTTACTTATTCAGGCGCTTATTCAGTTTGTTCAAACGTATTTAGCGGGTTGGTTGGGTCAGAATATCATCCGTGATATTCGGGTTCAGTTGTACGAAAAAATCCTCAGTCTTCGTCTTAAATTCTTCGATAACACGCCCATTGGCCGTTTGGTAACTCGTACGGTTTCCGATGTAGAAACGCTTTCCGACGTATTTAGTGATGGAATGGCTGCCGTTGCAGGCGATATTTTACAGTTGGTGCTTATCATCGGAGTTATGTTTTATACCGATTGGCGGCTTTCGCTCATCAGCCTTGCCACGGTTCCGTTCATGCTTATCAGTACCTATATTTTCAAAGAAAAAATCAAGGATTCTTTCAATGAGGTTCGTACTGCCGTGTCTAACCTGAATTCTTTTGTGCAGGAACATATCACGGGCATGAACATTGTCCAGATTTTCAGTGCTGAAAAAGTAGAGTACCGCAAATTTAAATCAATCAACACCGTTCACCGCGATGCCCACGTTCGTTCGATTTGGTATTATTCGGTGTATTATCCCGTTGCCGACGTCATTGCCGCTGCCGCTACGGGTCTCATTGTTTGGTACGGAGCGCGGCAAATTCTCAGCGACGACATGACGTTTGGGACAGTTACGGCTTTTATCATGTTTACCAACCTGTTTTTCAGACCCATACGGATGCTGGCCGACCGTTTCAATACGCTCCAAATGGGTATTGTCAGTACCGACCGCATTCTCAAATTGCTGGATAGCGACGAATATACCGTCAACCACGGCACTCACGCTCCTGAAACTTTGCGCGGCGAAGTCTCTTTCAAAAATGTTTGGTTTGCTTACAATGAAGAAGAATACGTTTTGAAAGACATTTCGTTTGACGTAAAAGCTGGGCAAACCATTGCTTTTGTAGGAGCTACGGGTGCGGGTAAGTCTTCGATTATCAACTTATTGAGTCGTTTTTACGAAATCAATAAAGGCGAAATTTTGGTGGATAACGTCAACGTGCATGACTACGAATTGGGCGCATTACGACACAACATCGGTGTCGTTTTACAGGACGTATTTTTGTTTTCGGATACCATTCACAACAACATTACGCTGGGAAACACTGACATCAGCCGCGCCCGTATCATCGAAGCCGCGCAATTGGTGGGTGCCCACGAATTTATCGAACGCCTGCCCGGTGGCTACGACTACAACGTCATGGAACGCGGAGCTACGCTTTCGGTAGGTCAGCGACAGTTGATTTCTTTCGTACGGGCGTTGGTACACGATCCCAAAATTATTGTTTTGGACGAAGCAACCTCTTCAGTAGATACCGAAACGGAAGAGTTGATTCAGAACGCGATTGAAAAACTGATGAAAGGCCGAACCGCGATTGTAATAGCCCACCGCCTGAGCACCATCCAAAAAGCACATCAGATTATTGTACTGGACAAAGGACAAATCAAGGAAAAAGGCACACACGAAGAATTGCTCGAACACGGCGGCTTCTACGCTAATCTGTACCAAATGCAGTATAAAGAAGTGATAAATTGAAAAATAAGTGCGGGACGAAGCACTTTTTTAGTGACCTGCCCAAGCCTAAACAAAGGCAATGACTATTGCCAATAACATTCTAATTTCTTATTATTTTTGCAAGAAGCATACTGAATATTGCACTCCTCTTAAAGTCAAATTATATGGTTTTCCAAAAAATAAATTACAAAACTGATTTGAATCATCGACAAAAGGAAAACTACAACTTTCACAAAATATCCTCATTATTAGCCGATTATGGTTTTAACTGTATTCGATTATCAGACGACTATGAGGGAGCAGATTTTCTTGCTATCCACATAAACAATAGTGATATTTTAAAGATTCAGTTGAAGGGTCGGCTAACTTTCGAGGCTAAATACCTCGAAAAGAACCTTTATATCTGTTTTCCCTATAATGGGGATTGGTATCTGTATCCACATGATGATTTATGGAAAAAAGTTTCATTAATACATAACGCTCCAAACACAATATCGTGGTCTAAAGGTGCATACAGCTTCCCTAAGCCTAATGACCCAATCTCTATTTTACTGAATGAATATAAACTATCGGTTGACGATATTTAGATAAGTATCAAGAAGGTATTGGTTCATAACTCAATATCACGGGGGCTATCGTTTCTATCTGCACGAATCTTAGCAGCTAATTCATTGCCTGTTTCGTCACCTTGCCAGCTTCCGGCAACACTTTCCAGCAGTTTTAATTCTTCGGCTTCACTCAGGCAGCTTATCTCTTTATGAACTTCCTTGGTGGAAAGTCCCAACCTCTGCGCCAATCCCTTTAGCAAAGCAAAATCATTGTGATTATGCGTTTCGATGATGATGGTATGTGTCATAATACCCTCCTTTCTTTAGCTGCTGCCCTAAGCAGGTTGAAAATTCAATCCCGAAGGATTCCGGAAAACCCGAATATGGCTGGTATCGACATTTGGCTCAACCTTTGCAAGATCGTAGGTTTCCTGAACTTTTAGCCAAAATTCAGCACTCGTATTTGGAAATGCTGCGCCTAAACGGATAGCCATTTCAGGGCTTACACTTTGTTTACCATTAATGATGGCCGATAGAGTTTTGCGCGTCGTGCCTAAGCCCTCGGCAACTTCTGCAATCGTCAATTTCTCTCCTGTTTCTTCGCGCAACCCTTCCAAAGTTTCGCGGATTAATTCGCCCGGGTGGTCGGGGTCAAATAGTGCCATGTTTTGTTCCTCCTTAGTGATAATCTAAATAATCCACCGCGTCGGCGGTCCGAATCAGTAGCATTGTCGCCTTCAAATCGAAAAATAATGCGCCAATTTCCCGACACTTTCACGGCGTAAAAACCCTTTAAATCTCCTTTGAGCGCATGAAATCCATAACCAACCTGATTCATTTGTTCGGGGCTGTCCGCTGCATCTAAACGAGTTAAAATTAATCGAATTTTAGAGACATGAGCAGGGTTCAACTTGGAGCAGTCGCCCTTTGTCGCGTAAAGTTCCAAGCCTTTGTGCCGATAGCTTATAATCATAAACACAAATGTAACTGGAAACGTGTCATGTGTCAATGGTTAAGTGGGTACGGATGAAAAGAAAAAAGCCCTGAACACTCTATTCAGGGCTTTTTTTTACTATTTTTTTACGACTAATACTCGTGCGGTAGCGGTTGGTTGATTTGCTCATTCCACGGCAATCCGTGTTGATTGAGCAAGTCCATGAACGGGTCAGGATTCAGTTCTTCACAGTTCCAAACGCCTGCTTTCATCCATTCCGAATTGGTTAACATCAACATGGCTCCAATCATGGCTGGCACGCCCGTCGTATAGCTAACGGCCTGTGCGCGAACTTCTTTCCAGCACTGAGCGTGGTCGCAGTTGTTCCACACATAATACGTTTTATCTTCACCGTCTTTGATTCCTTTAATTTGGCAACCGATTGACGTTTGTCCCGTGTAGTTTTCACCCAATGATTCCGGCGGAGGCAATACGGCTTTCAAAAACTCCAACGGCACAACGTCCATTCCCTGAAACTTGATGGGCGCGATGCTCGTCATTCCCACGTTTTGCAACACTTCCAAATGCGTCAAATACGCCTGTCCAAACGTCATCCAGAAGCGAGCGCGTTTCAAAGTCGGGAAGTTTTTTACCAACGATTCCAATTCTTCATGGTACAACACATAGCTTTCTTTGGGGCCAATGCCTGGATAATCAATGGGTTTGTGAATGCTCATGGCAGGAATTTCTACCCACGCTCCGTTTTCCCAATAGCGACCCGCCTGCGTAATTTCCCGAATGTTGATTTCAGGGTTAAAATTGGTAGCAAAAGCTTTGCCGTGGTTACCTGCGTTGCAATCAATGATGTCGAGGTAATGCATCTCGTCAAACTGATGCTTGTTGGCAAAAGAAGTAAATACCTGCGTTACGCCCGGGTCGAAACCGCAGCCCAGCAAGGCCATCAAACCCGCTTCTTTGAAACGTTCCTGATACGCCCACTGCCAACTGTATTCAAATTTGGCAACGTCTTTGGGTTCGTAATTGGCGGTATCCAAGTAGTGAACGCCCGTCGCCAAACACGCTTCCATAATGGTAAGGTCTTGGTAAGGCAGCGCTACGTTGATGACCATTTTGGGCTGAAATGACTTGATAAGCACGACCATTTCGGCTACAATATCAGCATCTACGGAAGCTGTTTGTATCGAAACTCCGTGCATTTCCTGAATATCGGCCGCAATTTTATCGCATTTGGATTTGGTACGACTTGCCAACATGATTTCGGTAAAAACGTGTGAATTCATTGCACATTTGTGCACCACTACGCCCCCTACTCCCCCTGCTCCAATGATTAAGACTTTTGACATGTAAAAATGAGTGAATGAGTGAATGACCGGATGAGTGAATAGTTCACTCTAAAAATTTGGTGGACAAAGATACGATTCGCCGTAGTTTTTTGTGTTATTTGAGTGTTAGATTTTAATACTCAAAACGATGGACATCTTATTGCTGATTCTTGGGATTGCTGGTTTATTGGTAGGGTTGGCGGGAGCCGTATTGCCACTTCCGGGACCGCCGTTGAGTTTCGTTGGCTTATTGTGCCTGCATTTTAGCAAATACGCCGACATCGGCGAATTGACTCTGTACACCTTCGGAGCGCTCACGTTGGCAATCACCATTTTGGATTATTACGTACCCATTTGGGGAATTAAAAAGTTTGGAGGAACCAGCTACGGCACTTGGGGCTCTACCATCGGTCTGCTTTTGGGATTTTTTGTAATCCCTGCTTTGGGGATTTTTCTGGGCGCATTCTTAGGTGCCTTAGTAGGTGAACTCATTGGCGGCATGGGGGTAGGTAAAGCACTCAAAGCCGCGTTAGGCTCTTTTCTGGGGTTTGTCACGGGGATTTTTATGAAAGTTGTCTTGTGTTTGGTCATGATCGGTTATGCCATCGCAGCATTGATTCCTTAGTTTTCTTTGAAATAATTTGTCATTCCGAAGGAATCTAAAATTTCCGTACCTACACAATAGGGGCATCTTCTTTTTGGGTTGTCTTATTCCCAAACAGCAGGAAAACAAATAAAAACCGAAAGCCTCCTCCGTCACCGAATAGGTTAATTCACTGAAATTCAATTCTGAATTTACACCGCAGAAAAAACGGTGACGGATTTTTTTTGCCTAAAAAACAGCCTTAAACAACACTATTATGACAAACCAACAAAAGCCAAAACACCTGACAAGAAAAGGAAGCTTTATCGTATTCACTCATTTACTCTTTCTCTCATTCACTCATTTCTTTCTCTTATTCACTCATTCCCTAAAAGCTCAAACCCTCACTCAGACCATTCGCGGCATCATTTTGGATAAAAACATCCAAACTCCCATTGTCGGAGCTACGGTAATTTTGGTGGGTTCAACTCCTCTCAAAGGAACGATTACCGACAGCGAAGGCGGATTCCAACTTACTCAAGTTCCCATTGGCCGTCAAACAGTCAAGATTACCTACATGGGTTACAAAGAAATGACCATGAGTAACGTTGTGGTGAATGCGGGCAAAGAATTGGTACTTAACGTAGGTTTGGAAGAAGACATTACCCAACTTTCTGAAATTACCATCAAGCCAACGGTTGAAAAAGATAAACCCCTCAATGACATGGCCACGGTCAGTACACGAACCTTTTCGGTAGAAGAAACCCAACGTTACGCTGCCGCTATCAACGACCCGGCCCGCATGGCAACGGCCTACGCAGGCGTCATCGCCGCTGACGACGGGGGCAATAACATTGTCATTCGTGGAAATTCCCCCAATGGACTTCTTTGGCGTATGGAAGGCGTTGATATTCCCAACCCTAATCACTTTTCAAGTTTGGGCGCAGCGGGGGGCGGTGTTTCCATTTTGAGCGCCCAGGTATTGACCAATTCTGATTTTATGACGGGCGCTTTTCCCGCTGAATACGGCAATGCGTTATCGGGTGTCTTTGATTTAAAACTTCGCAAAGGCAACAATCAAAAACGCGAATACACGGTTCAGGCGGGGTTATTGGGCTTGGATGTTGCTGCTGAAAGGCCTTTTTCTAAAAACTACAAAGGCTCTTATTTGATAAATTACCGCTATTCTACCCTCGAACTTCTTACAAAACTCGGTTTGCCATTGGGAGATTTTGCCCAACGTTTTCAGGATCTATCGTATAATATTTCGTTACCTACCAACAAATGGGGTAAATTCACCCTCTTTGGATTTGGCGGACTGAGCAGCAGCGTCGGAGAAGCGCAAGCCGATTCTACGCTTTGGAAAACCAACGGAGACAAACGGTACGACGAAAATTTCAAATCTAACACAGGAGCTTGGGGCGCTACTCATGCTGTCAATCTGAACAAAAAGGCGTTTCTTAAAACGGTGGTATTGTATTCTGTCTACCAAAATGGGTTTCACCAACAACAATACAGCAATGCCTACGTATTCGAGCCTCGTTACAATGAAGATTATTCCTTGCGTAAATTGACCGTTTCGAGCACGCTAAATTATAAATTCAACGCCCGACTTGCCTTGCGTGCGGGAGCCATTTGGAGCCGACAATCCTACGATTTTTTCCGCGAATCATGGAATAGCGATCTTAAAAAGATGGAACGTTTTATTGCTTCCGACGGTCAAACAGGCACTCTGCAAGCCTATGCACAGGTCAATTACAAAGTATCCGAAAAATTGACGGCCAATCTTGGCATACACTCCTTGGCGTTATTGTTGAATAAAAGTCGCTCCATTGAACTACGGGCTTCCCTGAAATGGGATGTAGGCACAGGGCAATCATTGGCTATTGGCTATGGAATTCACAGTCAGATACATCCATTAGCGCTGTATTTTTATTCCAATCAATTGACCGACGCCGGCAATTCGTATCCTAATCGTAATCTTGATTTTACCAAAGCCCAACACTTGGTGCTTTCTTATGACCGATTGCTCAACGAACATACTCGCCTGAAACTGGAAGCGTATTACCAATCACTTTACAACGTCCCCGTAAGCGCCGATAAACGCACTGCCTTTTCGCTACTGAACGCGACCGATGGCTTTTTGACAGAACGTTTAGTCAATAACGGTAAGGGTCGTAACTATGGTGCGGAATTGACCCTCGAACGCTTTTTGCACAACAATTTTTACTATTTACTGAGCGGTTCGGTTTTCAAATCGGAATATACGGGTTCGGACAAGATTTGGCGCAGCACGCGATTTGATGCCGGAGCAGCGGGAAATCTACTTGTAGGAAAAGAATGGTTGATGGGACGAAACAAAAACAACGTGCTGGGCCTCAATCTTAAAACAACCTTCGTAGGAGGCTTTAAAACAACACCCATTGATCTACAGGCATCGCGCAGCAAAGGAGAAACGGTTTGGGTAGAAAGCAAAACCAATGAACAAACGTTAGACGCGTATTTCCGTTCCGACGTACGTATCAGTTGGAAACGCAACAGAAACGGCTTTACAGGCACCCTTTCGCTCGACATTCAAAATCTGACCAATCGCGAAAATGTGTTTATCCATTATTACGATGCCACTATTGGAAAAATCCGCACGGCCTATCAATTACCGCTTATTCCCGTACTGAATTATCGAATTGAATTCTAAATTTTGTACACATTTACAAAATAGCAACTGCTACTTCGGGGTAAATTTCCGCTCGGGTTTCTAACGACAAAGACGTAGAGCTGCCAAAGATTGTATGCCATAAACTCGCCACAAAAGGCGGTTTATGGCATACTTGGCATATATCTACCCCAAAATCATCGTCGGTACTGCTAAACATAATTTTTCCTGCCTGTTTTTCATATACTGTATGAGCGTTAGCCACTTCTTGGTGATTATAACAGCATTGGCAGTGTTGGCATGTAGTTTTCATGTGCAGATATATTTTAGTCTATGTAAGCCAATACGCAACTTGTTTCAAAACGTGGCGTAATTTGTTTAAAGTGTAGATATAAAGCAGGAATATAACGACGTATGGTCAGCTTTTCTTAGCATCAATGGTCACTGCTACCTGCATAGCAGTACCGTTTGCATCGGCATCCGAATAGGTTTCCTGCAATTTTAAGACACCGTTCCCGATCTTTCCTACCGCCGCACCGGCATTCTGCATTTCAAACTCGCCGCTTCCCAATGCTTTAAGGTCAATAGTATCGTAGGTGTCGGTGTACGATTGCATGGTGCCTGTACTGTCGCGTTGCGAGAAATTCAACACAATTGTTACACTACTTGCCGATTTCTTAGCTATAGTCATCGAAATCACTACTTCGTTTTTGATAAGTTCGTTAGTAAGATCAAAACTTTGCGCTACGCCGTTCATAGATATGGTATAGGTAGTACCACTGTAGGTTCCCAGTACCTGATCAGCGGGGTCAGGTTCTACCTCCTGTTTTGTGCAGCCGGAAAGTCCCAAAACAAGGGCAAAAGCCCCCAAAATGAATAAATTTGTGATTGTTTTCATAAAAAGTAACCTTTAATTGGTGTGTAAATGGAAGTCAAATGTTCTCTTTGACGCAATAAGTCAAAACGACATATCCGGAGTCGTTTATGGAGGCGAATAACCTAATTGTATATACGTAGTACGCTGTTTTTCAAAGCACTCTAAGAATGGTATCCCAATTCTACCAAGTCTTTCTTTCTCAACCATTCCTCCGAATAAAACAGACATGACATCCCCCTATCACCAAAACGTGAATGTTTTTTGGCGCAGACATAACTGATACGTGCGGTTAATTAAGAAAGATGATGTTAAGAGAAAGTAAACATTCCAAGTCCATTAAGACAGGAAACAGACTCGGAATGTTCAGAAGTGTTTTTTACTGACTGATTATTAATGCTTACGACGATTTCCTTTTGGACCATCAGGGTGGGAAGGGGGAGTAGTTTCCTGTTTGAAAGTACCGTCCGCATTGAATTGCAATACTTTGCGCGATGCTTTTATTTCAGCATCAGTACCAGTTGTTTTTTCAATAACTACAAAATACTCTCCAGCATCATTCTTACCGGCAGCTTTCACCGTATAACCTGCATATTTAGCAGCATAAGCAGTGATAGCAGCGGGCAAAGCTGACACTTCTACTTTGGTCAGTTTAGCACCTTTTGGGTATTTTTCAAGCGCTTTGTTAAATGTGCCGTCAGCGTTGAAAAGCAACCCTTTGTGGGTACCGTCTGCCAATTTAAGACCAACTACAATTTGACCGGAAGCATCTTTTCCAGCAAACTGAACTTCAGATCCTGCATAGTTGGCTGAGATGTACGTTGAAACAGCCGCCGGTAAATCTGCCGCAGCAATTACCGTTAAATTTCCTTTGCATTTCTGCTTCGTAACGGTGTCAGTCGTAGCGGCGGAACGGGCTGCCGAAAGTTGAACTACTTCGGTCAAGTCATCCGATGTAGTGTTAGCAGTAATGTCTTCGCGATTACAACTCGCTAAGAATAATCCAACTAAAGCGAAAACAAGAAACAGGGACTTTTTCATGGTTTGTTTTGATAAATTTGAATAAAACAATAATTGATTTCATAGGCCATTACGCGGTCATTTTGCAGCGCGTGGCAGGAAAAGCATTAATTTTTTTTAACAAAAAAAAGATGTAACTTTCTGCAACACGATACCGTTCTTGTGCGTATTACGGGTATGTAATAAGTAGAAGAAGTGCCGCTAACAACCATCCAAAATCCGTTACTACCTTGTTTTTTAGAAAGAAAATCAACTTTACCGAAGACGACCTTGAGGAAGTCATCCGAGCGTGCCGCGACAACGACAGTCGGGCGCAGCGGGTGCTTTTTCAACAGTTTTTCGGTTACGCCAAGGGAATCAGCTTGCGGTATTCTTCCTCAATGGAAGAAGCGGAAGAAATCCTGAATGAGAGCTTTCTGAAAGTTTTTCAACATTTGGATCGCTACGACCTTACTCAGCCCTTCAAAGCCTGGTTACGAACTATCGTGGTAAATACGGCTATCAGCTATTACCGTAAGAATCAGAAGTTTCACGGTGAAATCGGGCTTGATAACATTCATGAGCCTTCGGTGGATGAATCTGTCATTGACCAAATATCTGCCGAGGAGATTTTGGCCTTAGTGCAACAGTTGAAACCGATTTATCGTACTGTCTTTACGATGCACGTGGTAGATGGTTATCAACTGCGCGAAATTGCTGATGTACTTAACTTTAACGAAGCTACCGTGCGCTCTCATTTTGCCCGGGCACGTACACGACTGCAGGAATTGATAAAACTGTCATACCCGGTTTTTTCTGAGGGGAAAATGGATCAGCGATTCAAATAAGTACCCCAAACACCAATAAATCATCGGTTGGCAATCCAACCACAAACGATAAACAACGTGCAGAAGCACAAAAACAACAAAAATGAAACCCGATAAATTTGACGAAGCTATACGCCGAAAGTTGGAAGGGATTCAACCCGGTTTTCAGGAAGAAGATTGGGGGAAATTTAAGGCGTACCAAAGTACCCAAATTCCTATGTCGTTTGTACAACGATATGGGCGTTCGATGATGTATACGGCAGCGAGTGTGGCAGCAGCAGTAATGGTATTTGCAAATGTGTATCAATACAGCCAAAAACAACACTTAAATCAGGAGATTACAGAGTTAAAAGGAAAGCTCTCTCAAAAAGACAACGCTCCGATTCGTACTTCCACCCGAGTAGATACTGTTTATATCACCAAATACATTTCTGTTGAACCCTCATCTCAACCCAATGCCTATGCCCAAGCTGTACCTTCCTCTACTGAAATCAATACCAATGAGTTGAAGAACGAACTTCCGAACGAAGTGTCGGAAATCCTTAAAAATGCAGGAAAAATCATTCGGAAAAATTCCAATGAACGAATCAGTGAATCCCCTGAAAGGCAACCGACTGAATCTGCAACGAATGCATTGGGGGAAAAAGAGGATAACACCAGAACTGTAGATGCTCTCAACGAGAAATTGTCCGATGACTCTTATCCTGCCAAAGCAAAAAATAATCCTTCTTCTCTAAAAAAAGAAAGGATAGGTAAAAGCTCACCGAAAACATCGACCTCTTCACTGTCAAAACAAAAAGGCAGCTCAGTGGACCGAAACGATGTGTCGAGAGCAGAACGAGTTGTACAGAACGGCGAAGCCAACGAAGTAATGACTGGCAACGGTTCAGTGGCAGCCAATGTCAATACTCCTGCCGCTCCTGTGGCTCCATCGGAAATAGCCTTGTTGGAATCGAAGCAAACAATCAGTGAATTAGACGGTTTGGAACCTGCTAATGTAAACGTACAGCGCTATGCTTACGCTACCTTATCAGCTTCCGCAACCAATAACGCTCCAACGGAAACGAAGGCTACGCCTCCGCCTTCTATTTCATTCAAAAATATGAAATTCAGAATGGGAGCCGGATTTAACATAGGCGATAAGTTTACCGGCTATACCGTAAACACAAGTTTACTGTTGGGGAAATACTGGAGTGTGGATGTAGGAATCGGGCAAGCCAAAATCAATGGTCCTCAGTACTATACAGACGCGGTTTTCAAAGCCAAAAATAACCGGGATTTTCAAACATGGAAAAAGTCAGGGATTCCACAACCTCCCTTATTGCCTCCGCAGGCATTTGATATTACCACTTCCGTTAGTTTAGTACGGATGCCTGTCAGCCTAACGTATCGTTGGCCACTTAATAATAGCCTTACGTTATTAATGTCAGTAGGAACCAACCTCAATCTTTCTGCGATTCAGGAGTATCGCTTTTCTTATCGAGAAAGAAATGGAGAGATTGAAGTGGAAAACGGAAAGTTTGATGTAAAACCTGCTTTATCCAACGATTTTATGTTTTCGGCAGGGGTAGAAAAACAATGGAAATCGCTCGTTTTTCAGATGGAAGTCTACGCAGCTCCCTACCTGCAAAAGCCCACCTATCTTACAGAAAATCGCAGCATAGGCGTTCGATTCAAGCTTTTATATCAGTTTGGGAAAACCCGAATCTAAAGATCGGTTACCTATTTAATCTAACCTTCCGAGAAGACCCGTCGCGCTATTGCCCGACGGGTTATTTTTTTATCTTTGAAGGTAATTTTATTCCTAAGGCAATATGCGCATTTCATTTGTTGGAGCCGGAAACGTAGCGTGGCATTTAGCCCAAGCCTTCGAACACGCAGGGCATCATATTGTCGAAGTTTTCAGTCGTGATACCCGCAATGCACGACGGCTTGTCAATAAACTTTACGACACGCAAGTCGCACCTGATTTAGACTTTGCGGAGAGCCCTGCCGAGCTTATTGTCTTAGCCGTAGCCGACGATGCGCTTCATGAAGTGGTATCGCATTTAGTATTGCCCGAAAGTTGCATTGTTATTCATACTTCCGGTACCAAATCTCTGGATGAACTACGCCAATTAATTGAGATTTATAGCGATGTCCCTGCCGAAACCGGTGTTTTTTATCCATTACAGACTTTTAGCCGGGAAGTACCTATCAGTTTTACCGACATTCCTCTTTGCATTGAAGCATCCGAACCCAAAATTGAACAGGTACTCATTCAACTTGCTCAGGATATCAGTAACGTGGTGTATTTAATGAATTCGGCAGAGCGCCGCATTTTACACGTATCCGCTGTTTTTGCCTGCAATTTCACCAATCATCTTTTGACAATCTCCAAGCGAATTTTAGATGCCGAACATTTAGAATTTGATTTACTCAAACCGCTCATTCGCGAAACCATTCGCAAAGCGATGGAAGCTCCTGACCCTGCAATGGTTCAAACCGGCCCGGCCCGACGCGGCGATCAGCAAATTATAGAGACTCATTTGGATTATTTGGAACGCTATCCAGCATGGCAGGGAATGTACGAGGTGCTCTCTGAAAGTATTCGCAGAACAAAATAAATCAGCTTCTTACCCCAAACATAAAAACCCTATACTGTAAACTCCAAACTTGTAAACTGCCTACTCTCCTCTCCCCCACTCCCGTATCAGATTTCCGCCGACCGGAATCCAATCAGAAATAACGCTGATAATGCCCGGCGCCACGGGAACAAGATAGTCGTAAAGAAAACTTTCAAGTCGGTATTTAGGAGGAATTTGAATACCAATTGTGCTTAACAACCAAAAAAAGACGCTGATTCCAAACACCCACGTAAAGATACCTACCGCTGCCCCGGCAAGATTATCCAACGTGCCCAGCAAGGTATATCGCAACATAGATCGCATTGAATATCCAATACGATTGACCATAAAAATGGTCGGGAAGAAAATAACTGAAAAACCGACGAATGGCAAAAACCGACGGACAAGTTCGGCCGTAAGATAAGGGGCCAATAAATCCGTTCCAAAACGCAGGAATTTGAAGCCAACAATCATGGCTATCACAAAAGCCGCTACCCCCACAATCTCAATCAGTAACCCTTTGCGATAGCCATTAAATGCACCCCAGGCGAGTGGGATTAAAATCAATAAATCAAGGGTGTTCATCCGGCCAACAAACTTTTCACTAAGGTCTGAACCACCTTACCGTCGGCCTGACCGGCCAATTCTTTCATTGCCACCCCCATTACTTTACCCATGTCCGACGGGCCTTTTGCTCCTACACGGCTAAAAATCTCCTGAAGTTTCTCTTTTACCTCTTCTTCTGTGAGTTGTTTCGGAAGATATTTTTCAATCACGGCAATTTCAGCCACTTCTTTTTCCAATAAATCAGGCCGATTTTGTTGTTCATAAATCGCTGCTGAATCACGGCGTTGCTTAGCGGCTTTATTAAGAAGTTTCAATTCATCATCGGTAGTAAGCTGAGCAGCAGCACCTTCTTTGGTTTCTTCCAACAAAATCAGTGATTTCACTGCTCTCAAAGCCCGCAACGTATCCTGATTTTTGTCGCGCATGGCTTGTTTGATGTCTTCGTCTATGCGTTGTTTGAGCGTCATAAGTAGTTTATCATTTATAAAATACAGCTACAAATCTACAAAAAAACGCACAAAGGCTTGGAAAAATTGAAAGTAGTTCCGTATCTTTGCAATCCAAAACACGGAGGTTGTAGCTCAGCTGGTTAGAGCGTCGGTTTGTGGTTCCGAAGGTCGCGGGTTCGAACCCCGTCTCCCTCCCTTTTTTTAAATCCCAATGCATCGCATTGGGATTTTTTATTGTCCCTTTTTCAAAACCTTTTTACACAGCTTTAGTTTAAAAAATGCTATGTATTCTTTTTTATCTCAGCTTCGTCACTCCTCTTCCTTTCAACGCGTCATTTTTATTGTTTTACCCTTAATGCACATTACGGGCTTTTTGGGACTACAGAATTCCTTTACTCAGCCATTATTTAAAGCATTAGTACCTTTTCATTTGCTCACCTCATTGGCTGTACTACTTCTTTTTCACACGGACTGGAATCGTCCTGCCGTATTTTTTTGTCTTATTGCTTATTTTGTCGGCTTTATTATTGAGGCGCTGGGTGTCTACACAGGCATGATTTTTGGACAGTATCACTATGGAGCAACTTTAGGGCCGAAGCTATTGGATGTTCCTTTGGTCATCGGTGCCAATTGGCTTACGCTCATTTATTCCGCCGGTATCATCGCCAATCAGTGGCACCGTTCTCATTGGATAAAGGCACTACTGGCCGCAGGGATGGTAGTAGCAATAGATATGCTTATTGAACCAGTAGCCATACGGCTTGATTTCTGGAGTTGGGTCGGAGGTTCTATCCCCTTGCAAAACTACGTGGCTTGGTACATAGTGTCGTTTGGCTTACTATGGCTGTTTTATAAACTGCCTTTCCCAAAACAAAACCGCGCAGCAGGCTTATTATTGGCTTGTCAAGCTCTATTTTTTGGCGCTCATAACCTAACATATATACTTGAATAACAAATATTTAAAACACTTTTAATATAGATAGGTTATAAGGATACATCCATTTTAAAATGAAAGGAAATTATGAGTAATTATTCTATCCGAGATTTAGAGCAACTGTCTGGCATCAAAGCCCATACGTTGCGTATTTGGGAACAGCGCTATAATATTATCCAGCCCAAGCGAACGGACACCAACATCCGTCTCTACGATGACCAAGACCTAAAATTGGTCCTTAATATCTCGTTACTCAAAGATCACGGCCACAAAATCTCAGAAATATCCAAGCTATCGCTTGATGAAATGGGTAAAATTGTGATGGCTATTTCCGATCAAAAGCTAAGTTATCCCGATCAGATTCATGCCCTTACCATCTCAATGATTGACTTGGAGGAGGAACGGTTTGAGAAGATTATCAGCACTAATTTTTTGCAGAACGGCTTCGAAAATACCATGACCAATATTATTTACCCATTTTTGAACCGAATTGGTACACTTTGGATAACGGGGTCAATTGGGCCTGCGCAGGAGCATTTTATCTCTAACTTGGTGCGCCAAAAAATAATTGTAGCCATTGACGGTCAGGTTATCAAATACAGTCCGAATTCCAAGAAGTTTATACTGTATTTACCCGAAGGAGAACTGCACGAAATGGGCTTGCTTTTCGCCAGCTACATTATACGTTCCCGTAACCATAAAGTGTTTTATTTGGGTCAAACGCTCCCGTTCAGTGAATTGATTTTTTCGTATGACGTCCATAAACCGGACTATATCTTTACCGCAATTACTTCAGTACCTGCCAACGACGAAATTCAACCATACGTTGACAGGCTCTCTCAGCAATTTCCTGACACTAAGATTTTATTAACAGGCTACCAAGTAGTCGGACAAGATATTCAGTTGGGCAGCAACTGCACTATTATCAATAAGATAAGTGACCTTATTGATATTTTAAGCTGATTAATAATACGTTCCAGGCAACAAATAATTTTGAACGTAGTCTTTCACTCCCTCTTCCAGCGAATGAAACGGTTTGGTATAACCAATTGACCGCAATTTATTCATATTTGCCTGTGTAAAATACTGGTATTTATCGCGAATATCGGCAGGTGTATCTACAAAATTGATTTTGGGTTCCAGGCCCATCGCATCAAAGGTATTTTTGGCTAAATCGACAAAAGTGCGTGCTTTTCCACTGCCCAGATTATAAATACCTGAATTGCGACGATGATGCATTAAGAACGAACACACTTCTATTACATCTTTTACGTACACAAAATCACGCATTTGCTCACCGTCCTTGAAATCAGGATGATGCGAACGAAACAAACGCATTTGGTGAGTTGCCTTAATTTGGTTGAAAGCATGGAATATCACCGAAGCCATACGGCCTTTGTGATATTCGTTAGGGCCATATACGTTAAAAAACTTTAGTCCTGCCCAGAAAAACGGCTTTCTTTCCTGTTGCAATGCCCAAATATCAAAATCATTTTTTGACTCTCCATACGGATTGAGCGGCTTTAATTGAGGAATGGTAAACTCATTATCATCATAACCAAGTTCTCCCAATCCATAGGTCGCCGCCGACGAAGCATAGACCAGAGGTATTTGATAATCAATGCATTTTTGCCAAATTTGCTGAGAATAACGGACATTAAGCTCATCAAAAATTGTGTGGTCAAATTCGGTAGTATCCGTACGTGCTCCGATGTGAAAAATAAACTCGACCTCGTAGTAGTTTTGGTCTAACCATTCAAAAAACTCAGTTCTTTCGACCCGTTCCTGAATCTTTTTACCCTCTAAATTTGGTGTTTTTTCAATTTTTGAAAAATCATCAACTGCAATAATGAAATTGAAGTTTTCTTCGTTTAGTTTGCTGATAAGACAGCTGCCGATAAAGCCTGCAGCACCCGTAACAATAATCATAGAAATAGTTTATGATAAGGCGTTTAAATAGTGGGTTTTCAAATAGTTGGTACAGTAAAATTACTCAAAAAAGCAACCGCAAAGGTAGGTATTATTTAATATACCAAACTATCTAAAATTCGTAGAATAAATTTGATTTTTCCAAGATTCGCAACTCATTTTCAGTGCGTTTTTTGATACCGTTTTTTGGTAGTAATTTTGCAGAAAATTATTTAACAGTTGTCAGTATCTGTATCTCTTTTGTTAGTACGGTATACTGTTAACTCTGGACTATTGATTGTGGACTAAAAAATGGTTTACGTAACAAGAAAAGAACATTTTAATGCCGCCCACCGGGTATACAACCCAAGTTGGTCGGATGAAAAAAACGAGGAAGTATTCGGCATCTGCGCCAATCCTAACTTCCACGGGCATAATTTTGAGTTGATAATTACGGTAAAAGGCTCAATAAATCCCGAAACGGGGTTTGTGGTGGATATGAAGCAATTGGGTAAAATGATGAAAGATACCGTGATTGACAAAGTAGATCACCGCAATCTTAACTTAGATGTGGACTTTATGCAGGGTATTATTCCAAGTTGTGAGAACTTTGTGATTGAAATCTGGAAAATTCTGGAAAAAGGTCTTGGCGAATTGGCTCCTCACACCAAACTGCATTATCTCAAATTAATCGAAACTCCCAAAAATTATGTGGAGTATTATGGAGAATAATCTCGAAGTAGTCAGTAAGGACGCTGACTACGGCAGTGAGAATCAAAGCCAATTTAGAAAGCCTATCTTTATGATTTCCAAGTTTTTACAGCCGAACTATTTATTTTAATCAAACCATTGTGGACAAAAAACGCCTTCCTCTTCTTTTGGGGCTTATTCTGCTCGTAATTGTTGGGAGCTATCTGTATTATATTCATCTCTATGCGGTCAATATTCCCATTTCAGATGATTATGACCTTGTTCGCGTAAAATACACATTGCTTACGCAGGAGTTCAGTTGGTGGCAAAAAATTAAATTATTGTTAGAACCCGAAAACGACCATCGTATTCTTGTTCCGCGCTCGATAGCCTTGTTGGATTATGCCATAGAAGGTTTTATCAATTATCGTACACTGATTTGGGTTGTTAATGGCAGTCTGCTTGGGATTTTGGGATTTTGGTTTGTGAGTTTTCTCAAAAAAGGGCTCAGCGCTTGGCATTTCCTTCCCATTTTACTCTGGTATCTTACTCCTTTCATGTTTGATGTCACGCTTTGGGGTATCAACGGGACGCAACATACCACACTTAATTTGTTGGTATTTGCTTCGCTTTATCTGTTGGCAACGTATCCAAAATTACTTCCAACGATCTTTGCCTTAGTACTCGCTTTTGCGGCAACATTTACCAACGGAAACGGCTTTCTGGTTTTTGCTGCAGGGCTTTCGATACTATTATTGGCCAAAAATTGGAAAAAAAGTGTCTGGTGGAGCATAGGTATGGTAGTGGCATTGTTGGCGTACTTCCTAAATTATAGTGTAGGGCAGGCAACAAAAGTGACGTTTTCGGGTCAGTTTGTGCAAAATTTTGTGGTAAGTTTTGCCGCTTTATCAGGTGGTTGGATCGCGGCTTTTAAAGGGAATAGCCAAGCTTGGCTGCTTTGGGGAGCTTTTATCATTGGTTTCGTTAGCTTAGTTGGGCTGACGCTTTGGTTAATCAGTCAAACCTTCTTTTCTCCTGCCAAACCTCGTCCGAGTCAGATTTACTTTTGGACGGGTGTATTTTTATTTTCGGTAATGACGATTGGCATTATTGCCGTTTCTCGCGGCGGGCGCGACGTTTATTCCGTTTTTACGAGTCGTTACAGCTTATATCCTCTTCATTTATTGACACTTGCTTACATTGCTCTGTTAACGTGGAAGGCCGTATCTCAAAAATGGCTTGCTCGTTTCGCATTTGTCTTTGGAATCGCTTTTGTCTTAATGAGTTTTTACCAATACCAACTTGACATCGATGTACGCCGACGCAGCCTTGTTGCTGACCATTACAATTGGCGACAACACCGCAAACTGACTACGCATTTTCGGAGTGAATTGGCTGATTTTTTCACTCAACCGGCCTACGACAAAGGAATTTATCGCTTTACTGATTTTCCTTTAGCAAGCGCCGAAGCTTTCATTTCCGCTCCTGCAGATACGAGCACAAGCAAAAGCAAAAAAATAGACTTAACATTGAGTACCCACGTAAAGTCAATTGATTTTTTTAATCATCCTCAAAAAGTAGCTCAATTTACGTTGGAAAATAATAGTGTATCGCAGCCTGAATTTGGGAAAGCAGGATTGTTTTTAGTATTCAAATCGCAAAAAAACACAACCTATTTACTTCCAACGTGGCCTATTCAGGGAGGGAAACGTCAATTTTTAACCACGGGGAAAGTTTACAAAGCAGGATTTGTGGTCACTTTTTACAACGAAAACTTTGTACCCGACACGTACCGTATCGGCATTTTGAGTCCATCTGGCAAGGGTTATTCTCTGCAATACGTTTCTCAATCCATTCAAATTGACTCACTTCATGCACAATTAATTCATTAGAATGGATTCTATAAAAAACAGATTTTTATACATGATTTCCCCCATTGGGGATAGGGGGCTTTATGAAATACTATCTCATCGCAGGTGAGCGTTCCGGCGACTTACACGGCAGTAATCTTATCAAAGCCATTCGTCGGCATGACCCGCAAGCGGAGTGTCGGGCGTGGGGAGGTGAGATGATGCAGGCCGCAGGGGCAGAATTGGTCACTCATTACGCCGACATGGCTTTTATGGGCTTTTGGGAAGTTGCCAAAAACTTAGGAACCATTTCCGGTTTTTTAAAGAAATGCAAAGCTGATATTCTTGCCTATCGCCCCGATGTAGTGATTCTGATTGACTACGCAGGTTTCAATATGCGAATCGCTCGTTTTGCTAAAGAAAACGGCATTCGTACTTTTTATTATATTTCTCCTAAGGTTTGGGCCTGGAATCAAAAACGAGCCCTCAAACTCAAACGGTACGTAGACAAGCTGTTTGTCATTTTTCCTTTTGAGAAAGATTTCTTCCAAAAGTTTGATTATGAGGTCGATTACGTTGGGAATCCTCTTTTTGATGCCATTGCCGATTTTACGCCTAATTCCCATTTTTTAAAGGAAAACGGTTTGGATTCTCAGAAACCCATCATTGCACTTTTGCCCGGTAGCCGCCGTCAGGAAGTAGAACAGATGCTGACTCTGATGACGGCCACGAAGCCGCATTTCCCCAATTATCAATTCGTGATCGCAGGCGTCAGCAATTTGCCAAAGGAATTATACCAACCTTTTGAAAAAGAAGACATTAAGCTCGTCACGGATGCAGCTTATGACTTACTTTCAGTAGCAACTGCGGCGTTGGTCGCTTCCGGAACAGCCACGCTCGAAACGGCACTTTTTGAAGTTCCTCAAGTGGTTTGTTATAAAACAGGAAGTATCAGTTACGCCATTGCCAAGCGGCTTATCCGTGTTCCGTACATTTCGTTGGTAAATTTAATTGCCCAAAAAGAAGCCGTCAAAGAGCTGATTCAAAATGAGTTGACTCCCCAAAACATGGCTCAGGAGCTTCAGGATATTCTCCCTAAGGGCACAAAACGTGCAGCCCAACTGGAAGATTACCGTCGGGTAAAAGCGCTGCTGGGTGAAAAAGGGGCCTCGGAACGGGCAGGGGAGTTGATGGTGCAGTATCTTTTAAATTGACTATTTCAGTAAATCATCTACCGAAATTTTAAAATCATTTAAGACAGGTTCAGCAGAGCAAATATCCTGCTCTAAGCAAATAGTCACGTCTTTTACTGAAGTATAAACTTCTACCATGTCTTCTTCGGGCAACACTACCCACACTACCCGTACGCCATGTCTGAAATATTCTTTAATTTTTTTCTTTACGTCGTTGATTTGATCATTTGATGAAATGATTTCAATGCAAAAGGCTGGAATGGGCTCATCTCCTTCGCTTTTGATTTGTTCATCACTAAAAAATGCCATATCGGGACGTCTCAACTGAATACCATTGAGCATTACGTCTTGTTCGCAAATCAGTTCACCGCCTTCTTTATGGGCTGTCGTAAGCAAAAACAAGCGATTTAGTATTTTTATTATCTTCAAATGTTTTCTTTTCATACCCGTAAATCTAATCAATTCACCATCATTCCATTCGTACTTGTAGCCATCGTTAGGCTCCCAACGCTCAAATTCTTCGAGCGTGGTAGGAAATAATGCCGTTTGTGCAGTAGGTATCATAGCTGTGTATTATCCAAAATTTGTCTTTAACAAAAATAACGAATTATTGTCTCATAATACTAAACTCTCCAATTCTTTCTGTTGCCGCAAATGATGACGATGGTGCATTTCCAGATTGTGAAACCACTCGTGCGCATTGAGCCAGCCAAAAACAGGGTGGTTGAATTTGTACTCTCCCGCATCCTTAGTGATAGGCTCTATAAGTTTTTGAGCATCGTCAACTATTTTTTCAAACAAGGGACGATACTCTTCACGGGTTTTAGCGACGGGTTCAGGTCCGCGAACCGCTTCGGGAATCTTGACCTTAATAGGAGGAAAACGGTTGTAGATAAAGAGATTGTCACCGTATTGATTTTTCTCGCCGCCCAACTGACCTTTGCGCTGCTCAAGGCACCGTAAGGTATTGGCAAAAAAGAAAAAATTGGCACTAAGGTACAAGTGCTCGTACATCTGCCCCAATGACCATACATCATCCGCACTTTTATAGGCAAATTGCTCATCGGTATAGCCGTCAAGAGCCAAAATATAGCCCTGAATGATTTTCTCTAATTTTTCAAAAATTTCAGCAGGTGTTTGTTGACTGGTCATCAGTTCTTGGAATAGGGTTTTAGGAAAAATAAAATAAACGGAAATTTTTCTAACAATTACGCCTTTTTCATTTTG
Organism: Runella sp.; assembly: GCF_027484545.1. GTDB lineage: Bacteria > Bacteroidota > Bacteroidia > Cytophagales > Spirosomataceae > Runella. Next base: position 82,018 of record NZ_JAIXST010000134.1, read on the forward strand.
GGTACCATTTTCAGCAATCCGTAGATAATCAGCACAATCGTTATGGCAAAGGTCAGCCATTTACCTAATTTAAAAAACTCACAAAGTGAAGCTACTACAATGGATTGGTCAGGATAGCTTTTCAACATGGTCACAATGGTAATGTTTTCCAGATAATCAAAAATCAACGCCACAAACGGTAAAATATTGACGTAGGGAAAAGGTTTATAGCGTTTTTTGCGATATACCAAGGTAAGGATTACTCCAAATAAGAACGCGTACGTAATGGGATAAACCAAGTCAATCGTAGATTCAACAGTAGCGTAATAAGCACGCGCTTCGTCTCCGTATTCAGCTACCATCTGCAACGTCCTTTCAGGCGTAAACCCCATTGTTAAGTCAATAGGCCCCAATGTTTTACCCGCTAATATATTAATTCTTGTTTCGGCATCTTTCAAAAAATAAGCAGGAAAACTGATATAAATGGCAATGATCAGTAACAATACTTTCCAATTGGCAATGCGATCAAAGAAGAGTGAGAGTGCGTTCATACCTGTTGAGTTTTTTAGTTTCTACAAATTAAGTCAGGAACTTTCAGAAAGCGCCTTACTTGCTCCGACAATTTTCAATTATTTTCTTTCTGAATTTACTCTTATGTACCTGTTTTAAAGGTTTAACTTATTTTGAATCAAACAACGGTGAGGCTCTCAAATTTCTGCAAAATAGGGTTTAGCATAAAGAGCGCTCAATTTTCAGGCAGTTCAAAACTTGTCGAAAATTAGGCCGGTTGGCTTTTTTTTGCCAATTTAGCAACCGCCGCCCAATCCCACCGCTGTCAGCGGTTTCTACGCCGACAGGGGTATTTTTTTCAAAACCTAACTTGTATGGAAACCATTAACCCACAACCTAAAAACAATCAACTTCTCAAAATTCTTGGCGTAGGCTTCGGAATTGCCGTTACCATCGGCGGGACCATTGGCACGGGGATTCTGCGCAAACCGGGTCCCATCGCCAACGCCCTCGGAGACCCGTGGCTCATCATGGGCGTGTGGATATTGGTCAGTATCTATGCGCTTTTAGGCGTGTTGTGTACCATTGAGTTAGGGGTTACTTTCCCAAAGGCCGGTGCCTGGTATGTTTATGCAAAGCGAGCTTTTGGGGGCTATGCCGGGTTTGTTGTGGGGTTTAACAGTTGGTTGGGCACTTCATCGGCTACCGCTTTCGGTGCTTTTACAATGAGCGAGTATATCGCTTTATTGTTACCCAAAACGGCCGGGTATGAGACCTATATGTCAATTTCTATACTGGTAGGACTTGGTTTGTTGCATTGGATTGGCTTACGCACGGCAAGCCGCGCTCAGGAAATCATGAGCGTAGCCAAAGGCGTGGGACTTTTTGGGTTTGTCATCATCTGTTTTGTGTACGGAGACGCCGTCACCCCTACGCAGGTAGTCGAAACCACAGCGCAGGCGGTCCAAAAAGGCTCCATGATTGGGGCATTGATTTTTGCGTTGCAGGCCATTTTTTACACCTATGATGGTTGGCACACCGCCGCTTATTTTGCAGAAGAAGATGCGGATCCCGCCCGCAACCTTCCCAAATCCATGTTGGGTGGCTTGGCATTGATTGTGGCTATTTACCTTTTGGTGAACGCCGCAATATTATACATTTTACCCATGCCTGTTTTGCAACAATCCAAACTCGCGGCAGCGGATGCCATTACCTTAATTTTTGGAGAACAGTCGGGCAAGATTGTTACCTTCTTTTTAATGATTTCAATTTTGGGCATTGTGAACGCGCAAGTGATGTTCAACCCACGAGTGCTTTATTCCATGGGCCGCGATGGACTGTTTTTCAAGCAAGCCACCCGAGTCAATGCCGGAGGAACACCCAGTATCGCCATGCCGCTTTCGGTAGCCATGGCTGTTGTATTTATCCTAAGCGGAAAAGAAGCCAGCGGAAAACTCTCCGACATTGCCACGTTTTTCTTCGTGATTGGCTACACTTCCGGCTTTGCGTCGCTGTTGTACCTCCGCAAAACTGAGCCTGACATTCCTCGCCCGTGGAAAGTGCCGGGTTATCCTTTCATTCCCTGGATTGTACTGATTGCCTCCTTAGCGTTTTTGATTGGTGCCGGTTTTCAAGACCCAGGAAGCAGCGTCTATGCACTTGGATTTTTGGTGCTGAGTTATCCGTTGTATTTGGGGATGAAGCGGTTGAATAGGGGGTAAAATTATCAATCAAATCTCGATACACTTATTCCAGTTAAATCCCTTATTCTCCCCATAAGCACAATAGCCTAATTGATTGGTTATCAACTTTGTTTTTCCAATCTCAACGGTAGGCAAATTGGCATGGCTATGACCGTAAATCCAGTAGTTGGGTTGAGTTTCCAAAATCAGCGCGTCAAGATTAGAAGCAAACCCCTGATTGAGGGCGCTGCCCTGGTGTTTGGGGTGGACACATTGTAAAGAGGGTAAATGATGGGTCACCACCACCGTAGGAAAATCAGTAGGTTTTTGGAATTCGTTCATCAAAAAATCAAGGCAGGGTCGGTGGAGCTTATTAGTATAAATCCCCGTAGTAAGGGTGCGGCCACGGTAGCGAATCAAGTCAAAATCGGACATATTTTGTTGAATGTACATCCCTTCTATCTCACCAATGTACGACCACAAGGTGCTGAATACCAATCGTACACCTCTGTAGTCTACGCTGACATTGTTAATCAACTGTACGTTTTTATGCACATTGATATTCATCGGTTTATCTGACTGCGACACATCCCAACTGCGGTAAAACTCGTGGTTGCCACAAATCCAAAATACCTGTTTAAATTGTTTAGAAAGCTTTCTGAAAAAGTCTTTTTCTAATTTACGACTATTATAATACGTTAGATTGGTAATATCACCCGCCAAAATCAGCACATCGCCCGCCACTTCCAAAGGATAATCTTCCAAAAAGGCGGCATTGTGGTTCATTTCCAAATGCAGGTCAGAGCAGTATTGTATGTGCATAATGGCGCTGATTTCTGAGATTTTTATATTTATACTAACACATTGTTATGTTATTACAAATATACACATGATAACCCTTGAATTATAAGATGTGGTGGTATTGACGGAATCATTGCCCACACTAATCTCCGTAAAGGGGAGTTAGGCCGAGTCGCCGGTGCGAACCATTGTAGAGGTATAGACAAAGATGTTTTTTTAGTCGAGTTCGCCGATACCAAAGGTGTTACCTACGCCCTGCCCACACTTACCGCCCATCAACTGATGAAAGTTTATTTCGAGCCTGCCGTGGTTTAGGGGGACACTAACTACCTTTCATTTATTGACAATACTCCCTCTAATGACCTCACAAAATCGTTTTCGTTTTCGTAGTTGTAAAAAGGAACGGCTGTAATGACATAGCTATCGGTGTGGATTTTTAGGGTTCGTTCTTTTTCTCTTATCTCCCTCAAAAAATCTTCTTTCCATTTATCATTTCCTATCAGGTGTTTACCTTTTGGCTCAATGAAAACTTGGTACGTCAGGGCACTCTCTTTTTTCTGTTTGCAAAACAAAATAAAGTCCGGCTCAAAAGCCCTGCCGAGTCTATCAATGATTTTGATTTCTCTTTCGTTACGAATCAAGTAAATGTCTTCATATTTCTGTCCCAAGCCTTCAAAACGTCTCGCAAACATATTTACAAATGCCTTTTCTTCGCTCGTTCCGTAGTTGGCATTATAAATATACCAAGGCTCGTTGACAACCAACGTTTCCTGTCCATCAGCTCGCTCGCTGTCTTTCGGCACTTTTATTTCCTTGTCTTTGAATACTTTATGGACGTACTCTTTAATATAATCGGAGCCTTCATACGTGGTTAAATTGACTTTTATTTCTGACTCAATGGCTTGAAGCAGCCCTTGAATAGCCTGCAAATAATCTTGGTGGGTGATAGTAACAAGTCTGTTTTTTGTGCCGCTGAAAGTTACCTCCAAACTCCCCAGATAATCAGTACTGTTAATGAAATTGGAAGTTGATCCTACATTAGGGAAATACCGCATCAGGTTATTGAAATAGAAAAAGGGATTTTGAGTCAAAGCAAAACGAACGATGTGTTTGGGTATCGCTGAAAGTGCTATGTCTTTACTCTCTATTTTTTCGGTTTCGATTTCTTCTTCTGTTTTAAAAACCCCTGACATTCTGCCCACTCCCGAAGAAAGCGTATAAGCAAAGTTGCGCCTTGAGACGCCCAAGTCAGCAAATGACCGAATATTCTCGTAGCTTTTCTCTACTCTTTTGTTGTATAAAACTTGTCCCGTTTTATAAAAATCAGTCTGCTTGAAATCCCATTTGAGCGTGAGTTGTTTTGTTACCAATTTTTCATCGTCTTCATAAATACCCGATTCTACAAGGGCTTTCTTTAGCTCTGAAATGTAGCGGCTATCTTCTTTGGTGTGGTAATAGAGTTCTTCCAGAATTTTGAGGTCGTTGGTGAGGTCATCGTCATATTTTCGGGTGAACTTATCCTGCCCTTTTTCTAACGCAAACGGGAAATACCGCGCTCCTCGTCCAATCAACTGCGCTTCTGAAAGGGTGGTTGCACCAATTTTGGCATTTGAACCGCCCGTATTTTGTCCTTCATACAAACGCACAATATCGTAGAGATTCAACACATCCCAGCCTTCATTTAACTTTTGCACGGCAAAAACCGCCCTGATGGGGTTGTTTTCATCTTCTAAGGTGTTAAGCAATAACTGATTTTTTTCGGCTTCTTCGTCGTTGTTGGCACTGAGGCAATTTTCAAAGCGAAAATTGAATTTTAGCCTTCGTGAAATTTCGGCGGGTGTAATATGCTTTGAACCAAAGAACACAAAAGCCTTCCTTACAATGGGTACAGTGGCCGTTTCTCGGATTTTTTCAATGAGTTCTGCCGATAATTCATCTATCAGGCGGTGAAAATTCTCTTTATTCTGCTCTGATTCTCGGATAGTTTTCTTGGCTTTGAACAAGATAACAGGCTTCAAATTGATGTGGTGACTCGTGGCCAACTCTTGCCGATATAAGTTTAGAATCAAAGCCTGAATAATACGCTCTTGCTCATCGTACAACGACCTGATGAGGTTTATTTCCTTAGAATATTTATCGGTTCTGAACTGTGAAAGGTCGTATCTAAAAATTACTTTGTCTTGGTATTTATGCGTAATTTCTCGGCTGTCGTAATCCAGCGTTGCCGTAAATTCTAAAAGAATATTATCAAAATTTTGCTTCAAAATCTCCATTACCGTTCCTTCCCAACTTCCAAACAGTTCGCCATTGTTGCGGGTGGCCGAACTCAAATGGTGCGCTTCGTCGGCAATGAGCACTATCTTTCTGTCTTGAAAATCCTCATAAGTGATGCTGTTTTCTTTAGTGTTGTTGAGATCAAGATGGAGCTGTTGAATGGTCGTAAACTTGATGTTGATGTTTTTGTCGTCGGCACTGTCGAAGGTGTCGGTTTCTTTTACATAAACCTCTCGGCCTTCTATGACAATTTTGTCATTAAACAGGTATTTCGATGCTTGGGCGTTCAGAAAGTTATCCTTCGTTTTTTGGATGATGTTGTTGGAATCAACAAAAAACAAAAAATTTCGGTAGCCTTTTTCGTACAAATAAAGCATTAATCCTGCCATAACCAGCGTTTTGCCGCTACCCGTAGCCATGTTGTAAAGCAGATGATACGGCTTACGGGGCTTTCCTTCAAAATCCTCGTTGTACAAATACACAAACCGCTTGAAAGCCTCTATTTGATAGGGCCTTTGCCCATAGTTGGGCTTGAGATTATCGGTAATGGTATTGGGCACAACTACCCGGTTGATTTCTTTTTTACCAAACGTGTTATCAAAATTGCTATATAAAAAGCCCATTATTTCTTCGCCTGTTTTTGGTAAAACGCCTTGGTGATTTTCTTCTCGTGGTCGGTAACGGCAAAATCATCGTCATCGAGCGAAGAGAGGTTTACGTAGAGTTGATTTTTGTCTAAAATCTCTACCAAGTGCCGTTTTTGTTCTGCCAACGTCAGGACTTTAAATTCCTCTATATGAGCCTCTTGCTTTTTGATGTCCACATTGTAGTTCAGAAACGACTTGGCTTTCATAGCTTCCCATATCTCCAAAAGTGTCTCTGTATTGGAGGCTTCGGCTATCTGCTCTACAAAGGTTTGATTGTATTTTTTGAGTTCAAGATAAATGAAGGAACCACCGCCTTTCCAATTAACTGCTTTTGAAATACCATCTTGTTCGCCTTCAATTACTTTTTTAAGCCTTTCAATCACAACATTTTCAATATAATCCATTTGCTCAATGCCAATATATTGGCGATTTGTTTTATGGCAGGTTGTTGCAGTACTACCACTTCCTAGATGAAAGTCTAAAATTAAATCCATTTCATTTGAACACATTTCAATTATTCTTTGTAGTAAGGCTTCAGGTTTTTGTCCATTATCAAAATCAGAACGTTCTTTACTCATAGGATTGATGACACTTATATCACTCCATAAGCTAGAAACTGGTTGTCCTGAATATTCATCGAGATAAATTTTTCTATTGATATTTTGAGTTTTATCCTCTGGAAACCATAACTTCCCTTCTTTATCCCATTCTTTCATTTTATCTTGTGAAATAGACCATCCGTTTTTTGGCGTTTTGTAGCCTTTATATTCATACATCAAATTAGGCCTTGGATTTGGGCTTTGTAATGGGGATTTCATGAATTTTCGACCATTTTCATCAATATTTGTGAACCTTTCTTTTATGTATTTCTGTGTGTTTTCATCATCAATAGTGAAGGGGCTTTTAAATAAAAATTTATCTGTCTTTGAATACCATAAAATATAATCTACAACATTGTTTAAACGATTTGAAGGGTTTGCGCTCCCACCTCTTCTTTTCCACGTAATTTGATTTCTAAAATTTTCTCTGCCGAAAACTTCATCCAATAGAACTTTTAAATATGCAGATTCAAAATCATCAATTTGAATAAATATATTTCCATCTTTTGATAAAAGCTGTTTAGCTATTTCGAGGCGGTTTTTCATGAATGTTAACCAAGTGGAATGGTTAAAACTATCATTGTACCGAAACCCATCATTTCCCGTATTGTAAGGTGGGTCTATATAAATCAGCTTCACTTTTCCAGCAAATTCTTCCTTGAGCGAGTGGAGCGCCAAGAGGTTATTGCCTTTGATTATGAGGTTGTCAGTAATGTGGCCGTTAATATCTCGGTTAAAAAACGAGGTATTTTCTGCAACTGGTGCTGAGAAATTTAAGTATCCTTCGAGTGGTGGAGCCGTGTAGCGTTTTGCGTTGGTGAGTACCTTCGGTTCTAAAAGCTGCGTGATTTCGTCTTGGGCGAGGGTTTCATTGAAGAAAATTTCTTCGCGTTTGTCTTCTTCGCGGCTTTGCCCGCCTTCGAGTACGCAGTCTTTAAAAGGCCATACCAAGGCCACTTCGTTGCGTTGTTTCAGGTATTTTCCGTCAATGGTTAAGCCGATTTTGTTTTTGAAAGCCGTGTAGCTATCGTTCAGGAAATTTTTTTGCTCCAAAAACTGCACAAACCGATTTTGGTCAAACACCCAATGTTGATGGATTTCTTTGAAAAACTCGGCTTTGAGTTCGGGTTCATCTATGAGCAGCGAGAGCAATTCTTCATCAAAATTTTGGGCTTGGCTGATTACCACCCATTTTTTGAGGTGACCGTCGTCACTGATGAAGTTAGGTTCTTTGCGGAGGGTTTGTTCGAGGAGATTGTAAATTCTCATTGCGGTCTTAGGGTCAAAAGAAAAAGCGTGGAACGCTGCCGTTACTCTGTCTCCGAGGCCCTGAGAAGCCCACACAACAAAAGCAAGACAACGCCCACGCAGACCGCGCGAGCGTTGAGCTTTACTTTCCCTGTTGTGTTTGAAATTTCTCAGGTTTCGGATTACAGGATTATTAAGCTAAACGCTATAAATCAATATGTTGAAGTTATAATTGGCTTGTTTCGATAGAAATTGGGGTTTGTGTTTGGGTCAAAAATAGTAAAAAGGGGCGTGGACACGCTATTTTTTGTTATTTTGATTCATCCTAAAATTACAAAAGTAATGGTTATTTACAAAAACATAATCACGGTGGAAGCTGGTAAACGAGGCGGCAAACCTTGCATACGTGGAATGCGTATTACGGTAGAGGATATTTTACGTTGGTTGGCTTCTGATATGTCATTTGATGATATTTTAATGGACTTTCCAGAATTGACACGTGAAGACCTAACCGCAGCGCTCGAATTTAGTGCTAATCGTCAGCACCGAACTTTAGCCTGACATTGGTACAACTGTATAGAAAAATTAAGATAACTTATCTTTATACCTTGTTTCAAACTCTTCATATTTGAGAATACTGAATTTAGGAAAATCGTTGTTTTTCAATACATTAAAATGTTTATCATTCCCCACAATATGGTCGGCATTGGCCACAATGTAACAATCTACGAATTTATCGTCGTCGTGGTCGGCTTCTATTAAATACCAGCGAAAAGAAGGAGTAACGAGCAGTATATTAGGTAAAAGCAATAAGTAATTCAACATTCCATCAACCCGCTCTATACCATATCTTTGAGCCACTATTTCTTCATATTCAAGTAGAATATCTGTCGTCAAACATAATTCAAATTTACCAGCCAACAGATACTGATAAATCCAATGATATTTATACTGAGGAGCTAACGACACCAAAAATACGTTGGTATCCAGTACAATACGCAGTTTAGTCATTTAGCCATTTTTCTAAATCTTCTTCTGAAATGCCTTTTTCTTCTACGGCTTTGCCAATTTTAGAAATCAATTTATCAGAGAAATAATTAGCAAGCATCTGTTTTACAGCCAGTAAATCTTCTTGTGAAGGTTGAAATGAGTACACCTTCAAAAGTTCTAATTGTAAAGGTGATAGTTTTTGTGCTGTCATTTTTTATCCTGTTTCGTTAAACGAAGTTACACAAAATAATAATGATTTTAACATTTACGGATTCACCTCCACCGTTCTTCCCGCACGACCATTTGCTCCAAATACCTTCATTTTAATACGTTTGCTCACCGGAAGCGGCTGCGAATAAATAGCACTGTTGGCGGTGGGTTCAGAGCCATCGGTGGTGTAACGAATGGTCAAGCCGGGCAATTGAACATTGGCCATCACTTGATTGCCTTCCACGATTGCTCCTGCCGTTGGTAAACGATAGGCAAAGCCTCCGGCCAAATAATCCAAGCGAGGAAGTTCGCGTTTTCCTAACTGATTGACAAAAATTGACCACGCTTTCTCATACGATTTTTCATCGGCTTCGGCCGCCCAAGTGGGTGTTGGAGCCCAGGCACGCTCAGCCATACCAATCAATTTTGGCAACATCATGTACTCCAGTCGTTCGGGTGAATTGAGGGTTTCGCTCCAGAGCAACCCCTGAATTCCCACGATGTTTTGTTTTCCATAATCGGTCAGCCGTTCTTTCCCGTTGAAAATAGATCGGTCGAGGACATTACCCAAACGGTCTTCTTTGGAATTTTTGAAATAATCGTAGGGAATAAATGAAAACGGCTTGTCTACGTCGGAATACGCTCCCCAATAATACCCCGGCTCATCAAAGGATTTATAGTACGACATGTCAAAGTACAGGTGAGTGACACACGACAACACCACTTTATAGCCGGCATTGGCCAGTCGATACGCCAAATCTTCGGCCCCCCAGCCCAATACATTGTTCCAAACATCTACCTGTACCTCCTGACCGACAAAATCGGGATTGGGAATGATATGACTTTTGCCGTCAAGCATGGTTTTCCGCATCGCAATTTCTTCCCAACCGTACAGGTAAAGCCCTTTTTTCTGCACCATATCGTTGATTTTACCGTAGAAATAATACCACAAATCGTCAGTAGTTTTGAGCTCGGGATTTAGTTGGCGCAGTTTAGCCACCGCTGGCGATTGAGTCCAAACTCCTATCGGAACTTCGTCACCTCCGTAGTGAATGGTTTCAATAGGTGCACCCGCTTCGCGATACATGGCCAAAATCTCATCCGTAACCGTTTCCAAAAAACGATAGACGGAGGGCATAGCTACATTAATGACATTGTCGTTGTACATCTGTACCGAACGGTACGAGGAGCGGTCGGCAGGGTCGTATAAAAGGTATTTTTCGGCTTCGTCTTTGCGTCCTTCGGCCAGTTTGGTAACGTATCTTGCTTCCATGGCCTTTACTGCCGCCCGGGCATGACCCGGCGCTTCGATTTCGGAAATGACCTTAATGTGACGGGCATTGGCATAACGCAATATGTCCACAAATTCCAATCGGCTATAATAACCGCTGCCCGCACTGTTCATCGCCTCCGGTCCTGAACCATACGCCGGGGGAAGGCTTTTGAGTGGAACATCCGAATGACCGCGCATAGCCCCCACCTGCGTCAACTCGGGCAGGGATGGTATTTCCAAACGCCAACCTTCATCGTCTGAAAAGTGCAGATGAAGTACGTTGAGTTTATAAAAACCCATCAGGTCGAGCAATTTTAACAGTTGTTTTTTGGAATGAAAATGACGGGCTACGTCCAACATAATGGCTCGGTGCCCGAAGCGGGGCTGATCGCTTACTTCAACCCCCGTAACCGTTAGACTTGATTGCGTCTTACCCCAAGAGGAAGGAGGCAATAAAGCCAATAGGGACTGAATTCCATAAAAAGCCCCTGCTCGGTCGGATGCGGCAATTTCAATTCCTTTCTCATTGACCATCAACCGATATGCTTCTTTGGGCATATTTTCAACTCGAAATACAATGGCCGATGCTGCGCCTGATTTTCCGTTAGCTATGGGTAGTGTTTTTCCCAACATTCCACTCAATTGTGAATTCAAAAAAGCAGCTTCTTCCTTTAATTCGGCAGGGGCAACCAACTCAGTTTGAGGTGTTATCACAAAAGGAGTTCCCCGCTCGCGATATTGCTGTGGGCTTGGAATGATTTTGGGAAGGTCTTTTTCTTCAATGGCTTGGATGGCTTTGTTTTGGGCAAATGTCTTTTCGGGGGTAATCACTCCAAGATTATCTCCGGCAAAGCGTTGAAATTGGCGGGATTGCGTAGAAGATTTAATGGAATAATCCGTCAGTGAATAGCCTTTTCCTGGCTGTTGGTCCCATACCCAATACAAACCGGCAGGCCCATCCGTAAAATTAATGACCCATGCCTCCGATATAAGCTTAATCTCTAAAGAAGCACCCGGTTTTAGCCCTTGAAAATTGGCCGTAGGCAGCAACTGAAACAAATCACCGTTGACGTGTTTAACTTTTAAGTCAGCCGACAACGTGGTGTCTACTTTTCGTACGAAATTGAAATAAAAGCTCCAACCGTTCTTAGGAAGCGCTTTTTTACCAGTATTGGTGATGGCAAAAGCGGTCAGCGATGCCGATTTTCCCTGATGGTTATTTTCAATAATTTCCCAACTGATTTTTAAAGAAGGAGCCGCTAATTGCGCCTGTAAACCGGTTGAAATCAACACAAACAGTAAAAATAAATAACGAATCATTTGAACTCAGATAGTTTAATAAAATAAGACGAAGGGGTGACAAGCAGCAAAAGTAAATGAACATTGCCGGAGTTGAAATTTTGTTTAGCAAAACGTTTTGTAAAAAACCGCATGTACTCCATTTTGCAAGTAAATTCACTCCAAAAATCACGCATGAAGTCTCCAAATTACCTTCCAACGATTGAACCCGTTTTTTCAACTGACTATCCTGAAGTGGTGGATGTGTGGGAGGCATCTGTGCGAGCCACGCATCATTTTTTACCCGAAACTGGTCATTCTCCACGCTATCAACGATTTGAAGGTAAAAAAAGTAGATGTAAATGAGCAAAACCCGCAAGCCATAGGATTTTATGAACATATACGTTTTGAAATTATCAACCGCTCCGAATTAGACGGATTGGGCAAGCCTTATCCGATTCTGCACATGCAGCTGGGCTGATATCTTTGCTATAAAAAAGCGGAGGTTAAAAGGCAATGCCTCCTGACCTCCGCTTTTTGCGAATTACAAATTCGCTGCAATTTAGTTCGAGATTGTAAATCTCGAACAGCATTACGTTTACCTATATTCTTCTTCTGCCTGCAATTAGGCTAATTAAAAAGAGCACAATGGTAATGTAGAAAACAATTTTAGCTAAGCCGGCAGCGCTCGCGGCAATGCCTCCAAATCCAAAAAGAGCGGCAACTATCGCTACAATCAACAAAATAACAGTCCAGCGTATCATGTCAGTAAGTGTTTTTGGGTGCGAATAATTTATTTTATTCTATTCTTTAAAACTCTCTTACCGGCTGAATTTCGGGATATATTTTACTGATTTTATGCTATTTTTAACCAAAGTGTAGAAAAAAATCCCCACTAACTGGGGGTTGATGTTCGGCATATTCCCACTGTTACAATCAATTGCCCCACATGCCGCTGTGTATGCTCCGCTGCGTGGAAAAGTAACCCCAAGACCGTAGAGGGAATTTGCGCGCGTCCGACTCCGCGTATTTCTGTAAGGGTTCCCTCGTCAGTATGCTGAATTTGGTTTAACGCCTTATCTATTTGTTTACTGAAAAGTTGAAATAAAGCCTCAAATGAATCTGCACCTTCCTGAGACTTGCCTTCGTTGGCAAGCCATTGCAATTGTGCGGCGTTTAGTGATTCTCCCCGTGCATACGTTAACAGGCGGTCGAGAACACCCGTTAAATGCTGTAAATGAAATCCTGCCGATGCCATTCCGGCGGGTCGTGTCCACAGTTGATTCTCTGGAAAATTATGGCCTAATGTCTCTACTTCTTCACGGGCTTGCAGCAACGCATGAGCAACGGGTTGCAATAAAGGGGGAATGTTAGGAAGCGGGCCTCGCAGCCAAACTTCCCGAGTTTCGGATAAATGTTTCAACGTATCTTTGGCTATATTTTTCTAAATTTGAACATAAATTGCCAAAGTAATCGTTCATACACCGCAAATCCTACTCTATTTTATGCGTTGCTTTCTGTTTTTGTTGGTGGCAATTTGGGCGTTTGTGTCGGGCGTGCAAGCCCAACGCATGGGTGTGTATCGGTTTGATACAACCTTGGAAGAAGAATCGGGAAAACTACCCGCATTCAAGCCTCTTGGCCAACCCGGCACCTATCAGGAAGAGAAACTTCCTGAGTTAAAAAATGCCAAACGAACGGTATACGCTTTTGAGAAAAATTGCGGCCTTCAATTTGACAATCGTGCCGCCAACGGTTTTCTGGGCGGCTCTTACACCATCGAAATCTATTTTCGATTTTTGGCTTTAGACAGTTGGAAACGAGTTATTGACTTCAAAAATCGAAAGTCAGACAACGGTTGTTATGTCTACGAAGGCAAACTTAATTTTTACAACTTTGCCATGGGAACTAAAGCACCTGTAAACCCCAACGAATACACGCATTATGTGGTCTCGCGCGATGCCAAAACGCAACAACTCAAAATGTACGTGGACGGCGAGTCAAAAGTGCAATTTACGGACAAATTTGACCAAGGCGTAATTGACGATGATGGAGTTTTAAATTTCTTTTTTGATGACCTTATCGTAAAAGAAGAAGCCAGCGAAGGAGCCGTAGCGATGATAAAAATCTACGATTATGTCGTTGACCCCGCCACCATAAAACGTGGTTTTTTACTTCTCAATGAGGGAATTACCAAATCCATTGCGGTAAAAACACCGCCCGTTATCACACCTGCACTTCCCGCTGCCACACCTCCTGTTGCTGCTGCGACCGAAAAACCAAAATCATATACCAATTTTGAGGAGAAAGCCGTTGCTATTGGAGCATCTATTGTTCTAAACAACATTCGGTTTGTGCAAAGTAAAGCGGAACTATTACCTGAATCGGATGCCGAGCTCAACCATTTGTGGGAATTTATGCGCGAACATCCAACTGCCGAAATTGAGCTCCAGGGTCACACCGACAACCAAGGAGATTTTGACTTGAATCTGGCATTATCCAAACAACGGGTAGAAGCCGTGAAGGCTTTTTTAGTTTCTAAAGGAGTTGCCGCTCAACGCATTTCGGGCAGAGGATTTGGCTCCACACGACCTATTGCCAACAATAATCGAGAAGAAACTCGCCGGCTTAATCGACGGGTTGAATTAGTAATTAAAAAAATTTGACAGCGTGAAAAATCTCATTTTCCTACTTTTTATCTGCACTTTAATAGTAACCTCGTGCCAAGACCCAACTCCCGACCCAACGCCGGGCGGCGAACTTTCGGACGTTTTTTCTGAAACACCAACGATAAGTCCAATTACGCCCTCTAACCAACTCGACGAGGCTTCTGGTTTGGCAGACAGTCAAAAACAGTCGGGGCTTTTATGGACGCACGGAGATGCGGGCTCGCCCGATGAGATTTATTTACTGAATCGTCAGGGGAAATTAGTGGGAACCGTAAAAACGCCGTTTAACAACTACGATTGGGAAGACGTAGCCATCGGTCCCGGCCCTCAAACGGGTGAAACCTATCTTTACCTTGCCGACATTGGCGACAACGGCAGCAGTCAGGACGTTAAGCGCATTTATCGTTTCCCCGAACCCAGCAATCCTTCTTCCACCATTACGGCTTTCGGCCGTATTCAATTCCGTTATCCGGACGGCTCTTTTGATGCTGAAACAATCCTATTGGACCCTCTCACGAGAGATTTGTTTGTTGTAACCAAATGGCTTCCTAAAGCACGACTTTATCGGTTGGCCTATCCACAATCTACTAATGAAGTTATAACGGCTCAAAAAATAGGTGAAATGACCGTAGGAAGTGACTTAACAGGAGGAAGTATCTCCGTAGTGGGTACCGAAATAGTAGTACGTGGTTATACCGCCATTAATTATTGGAAACGAAAAACAACGGAAAGTGTGGGCGAAGTACTGCTTCGAGCTCCCAACAAAACCCTTCCGTATCTTTTTGAACCACAGGGAGAAGCTGTCAGTTTTGCTAAAAATAACAATGGCTATTTCACGCTGAGTGAGCGCAATATTGCCCCTTCTGTCAATCTGTATTTTTACGTCAGAAAGTAAAGGAAGTCAACAGTTTACAGTTATTAGTTTACAATTTAAACACCCTTGTTTATAATCTGTCCATAGCTTTTATTGAGTAAACTGAAACTATTTCCACTCGTTCAACTCCACTAAATACCCATCAGGGTCAGCTAAGTAAATCTGAACTACGCCATCAAAACGTACCTGTTTATGAAAAGGCAGTTTAAGCTTGGTCAAATACGCTTCCGCTTTTCCCATTGAACTCACAAAAACCGCAAAGTGGCTCCCGTTCCGGTCATTGACCACGGGCTGAGTACGCCCCGCTAATAAATGAATTTGTTGGTCGGTCCCAATCTTAAACCAAGCCCGAATGGCTTTTAGATTGTCAGGAACTTCAATGCGATCCAATTGCAAAACCTCTCCATAAAATTTAGCACTTACCTGAATGTCGGCTACTTGCAAGGCAATATGATTGTGTTTTACAATTCCGATTTTATCTTGTGAAAATGCTGATAAACAAGCCACTAAAGTCAAAACAAATGTAAGTTGAATGGAAATCTCATTGGGGAAGTACGTTTTACGCAAAAAGGGATGGTTGTTATCTTGAAAAGGGATATCGGATAAAGATATACCTGAATAGAATTCCGCAGAATGGGGATTCCGGGCTCTTATAACCATCCTTTTACTAATTCTTCCCATTCCCGCTCCAACGAGTAGGTCGGCATTTCGGCACGGGAGCGTCGGTACCAATAACCAGCATTCCACTGATCTCCTTCTTTGCGATGCAAATACGCGTGCAGGCGGTCATACTCACGCGTTCCTTCGCGCGACTGCGCTATTTCGTGGGCTTTTTCCCAATTGTCTTTGGCATCATACCAAAGGGCTTGCACCAAAATAGGGCATTGAGTTGGCGGTTGAGCTTCGGTCAGCGAAGCCATAAAATCGTTAACAGTCATCGTATTTCTAAATTAATCTTCCGGTTTACAGTAATTGGCAAAAAACAAAAAAAGCTGATTTTCCTCATCTTTTCTTAAAAATCCCACCGGTACTTTTGCAAGACGATACTCTCAATCCATCTTTCAAATTATGTATATTCTTGTATTTTTCGTAGCCCATTGGTATTTATCACTTTTAATGCAGACTTTCTTTTTGCACCGCTACGCAGCCCACAAAATGTTTACAATGAGTCCATTTTGGGAAAAATTCTTTTACGGTCTCACATTCATTTTCCAAGGTTCGTCATTCTTAAGTCCGTATGCGTATGGTGTCATGCACCGACTTCATCATGCCTACGCTGATACCGAGGAAGATCCACATTCTCCCAGTTTTTCATCAAGTTTGTTTGATATGATGTGGAAAACTAAAAATTACTACAATACTATTTTGCATCACGAAGATAAAATACCTGCTAAATTTAAGAAAGATGTTCCTCACTGGGAATTTATCGAAAGGTTAGGCGACTTCTGGGCTATCCGCATAGGCTGGGGCGTGTTATACACTTTGTTTTATATCCAATTTGCTACGGCTTGGTGGATGTTTTTACTGCTGCCTATCCACTTTCTGATGGGGCCTGTACACGGTGTCATTATCAACTGGTACGCTCACAAATACGGCTATATTAACTTTAAAGTAAACGATACTGCTAAAAATTTGCTTCCGTTTGATTTTCTGATGATGGGTGAATCATATCACAACAATCATCACAAACTCGGTGGACGTGCCAATTTTGGCGTGAAATGGCACGAATTTGACCCTACATTCCCATTCATTTTATTTTTGAATGCAACGGGAATCATCAAGCTGAAACGCAATAATGATTTGAATTACATGCCGAATTAGGAACAAGTTATTCGTTATCTGTTAAATCGTTAACCGTTAAGATCTCAGCGTAAAATTGGGCAATTAACTAATAACAATTAACAGCGGGGCCGCCCGCGCAGTAACGGCTACACTATTTAAAAATCGCCTTTTTAGAAGCCAAAAGTGTGTTGGTCAACAACCCGCAAATGGTCATTAAGCCCACGCCACCCGGCACGGGCGTAATGAAACTTGATTTGGGCGCTACTTCATCAAATTTTACATCACCTTTGATAGCAAACCCGCTCTTTTTGGAAGCATCGGGTACGCGAGTAATACCAACATCAATTACCACGGCTCCTTCTTTTACGTAGTCGGCGGTGATGAATTCAGGGCGTCCCAACGCAGCAATCAAAATATCGGCACTCTGACAAACTTCTTTCAAGTTATGAGTGCGACTGTGGCAAATCGTAACCGTGCAGTTACCCGGAGAGGTGTTACGCTGCATCAAAATACTCATCGGAAGTCCTACGATTTGGCTGCGGCCTACAACCACGCAATGTTTCCCTGCGGTTTCAATTTTATAACGTTCAAGCATTTCCAAAATCCCAAACGGAGTAGCCGAAATATAAGCAGGCAATCCTTTACACATCCGCCCGACGTTGATAGGATGAAATCCGTCCACGTCTTTTTCGGGAGCAATGGCTTCCATTACCGTGTTTTCGGAGATATGAGCCGGCAAAGGCAACTGCACGATAAATCCGTCTACATCGTCATCGTAATTCAAGTCTTGAATATGCGAGAGCAATTCCGCCTCCGAAGTAGTATCAGGCAAGCTGATTAAGGTAGAGGTAAATCCGATTTCTTCACAGCTTTTGATTTTAGAAGCTACGTAGGTTTCACTCGCCCCGTTGTTGCCTACCAAAATAGCCGCTAAGTGAGGCTTTTTACCCCCCGTCGCTTTGATTTTATCGGTTTCTAATTTGATTTCAGCCTTTACCTGTGCTGACAGTGCTTTGCCATCGAGAAGTTGCATTGAGAAATATTTTATTTTTATCAGCGGAAACAACCCATACAAAATTCGTTGCCTCCAAAATCATACACAATTAAGGTTGAGGCAATTGAAAGTATGGATTTTCAATAATTCCCAGCACATTACCCAACGGGTCTTTTACCGTTGCCACTTTAATGGCATCGCCTACATCGCGGATTCCGTCATGGGAAGCCGCTCCAATGGAAAGTAGATAATCCCAGGCTTCTTCGATGTTTTCAACGCCCCAATAAAGCGTTTGGCCATTTTCGCCCACGGTAGTATTGGGATCAAGTCCCAATTCATATCCTCCTATGTTAAATCCAACATAAAAAGGTTCGTCAAAATAAGGTAAAACACCCGTAGCCTGAATATACCACTTCTTGAGTGCTTCCAAATCAGGCGCGGGATAAATGATCGTACGAAGTCCGAGAAATTTCATTTGCAGAAAAGCAGTTTACACTCGTTATTAAACGTATTCTTCCAACAGTTTCTTTTTCAACAATTCCATACCCACCGTTGCTTTTTCCTGTTCAAAAAACCTAAACTCCCATAATCCGTTAAAAATTAATTTTTAGGGATTTTATGATTTATTTGGGGAAATTATTCCAATTATTGATGATTGGGATTTACACCATAATATCTATTTGAGATAAGAACGTAGAAATCGAAAATCCGCTTCAAAACGTTCCAACAAAGGATTTTGTGTAGAGGTAATAGCAGAAATATAGACTATATCCTCAAATTCTTCGTCGAATTTCATAAAGCTGTTACTGGCATAGCGTCGAAACCAGCGTTCAAAAAGACGCTTCCTATGGGCTTGCCTCCCGTCAGCCTGATCACAAACATATAAAATAACGTTGTGATTGTGTTGCGCAAAAAACTTTATCAACAAATATAAAAGAGTTTCAGAAGTACGCTGGTCGAAGCCTGTCTCACCAATATCCGAAGTGGGTTCAAAACCGAATATTTTCAGGTATTCACTGTAGGAACTATCTGGAAAATAGCCTGTCGCATCAGTAAAATAAACATAATAGGTAACTCCTTATTCATTATCAAAGTAGAAACCCTGTTCGGTTTCAAGAATGAGATAAGGAGAAAGGTTTGACAAATTTGATACCATCTTCAGTAGCGGCACGCTCCATTCCTTTGGCTTGAATCGCTTTCTTATCAGCCAAGATTTTTTGGGCTATGTTTTTTAATGTTTTTCGTTCGGCTTTCATTATCTGTTTAGTTTTCACAAAGTTCTCTATTTTTATAACACCTGCAAAATACAAAACATTCATCAGCATTGCTTTTGCTAATTCTAAACGTATTCTTCCAACAGTTTCTTTTTCAATAATTCCATACCCACCGTTGCTTTTTCCTGAATAAAAGTAACGTATTTGGTACTTCCTGACATTTCGGGTGTCTTGGGGTCTATCACAAAAACAGGCACCCGAGGTCGAACATAATATACCAAACCTGCCGCAGGATACACCACCAACGACGTTCCTACTACTATAAAAATATCAGCTTGTTCAGCCAATTCAACGGCGGGTTCCATCATCGGAACTTCTTCATGAAACCATACAATATTAGGCCTTAATTGGCTTCCTAATTCGCATTTATCTCCTAAGTTAAGTTCCCAGCCTTCAATATCATATACCAAGCTTGGGTCTTTAGTACTTCGAGACTTATACAGTTCGCCGTGTAAGTGGAGCACCTTGGCAGAGCCTGCCTTTTCGTGCAGATTATCTACGTTCTGAGTAATGATTTGAACGTCAAAATAGCGTTCCAATTCTACCAAAATCAAATGAGCAGCGTTGGGTTGCGCCGTAAGCCCCTGTTTACGACGTTCGTTATAAAAATCCAACACCAATTGCGGATTTTTACGCCAGCCTTCGGGCGTGGCTACATCTTCAATGCTATACCCTTCCCACAAACCATCAGAATCGCGAAAGGTCTTAATACCGCTTTCGGCGCTGATACCCGCGCCCGACAGGACGACTAACTTTTTTTTGACTGGCATATTCTTCCAAGACAAATCGTTGCAAAAAAGGATTTACTTGCTCATAAAACGCCGTTGGATTGTCCAACCACGGAAAATGATGCGCTCGGTCAATTACTGAAATCATGGCGTTGGGAAGTGATTTTTTCCAGTAATTCACCAACCCATTGAGATTGAACCGTTGCCGCGACAATACCACCATCACCGGAATATTCCGGGTGCGAAGGGTAGTAACACAATCAAACGGCTTAGGAACAAATTTACTGCTAACTCGGCTCTTTACCGCCACATTGCGTACTTTTTCAAACAAAAAATCGGCAGCAATCGGTTCATGCAATGTATCGTGTACGTAGGTAGCCGCCTGAAAATTCATAATGGCTTTGGCACGGGCAAGCGAATCGGTTGAAACAGTTTGAAGATAAGTCTGCAATCGCTGAAAACGTTGATTGATTACATCCTGCGACAACATCCCTGAAAAACCATAATCTTCATAGGTGTCAAAGTAAGTATCGGTTGCCTGAGCAGCCACCTCACTCATTGAAGTAGGATTGATAAGTACCAATTGCGCCAAATGCGTTCCTGCCTCTGAGGCATACGCACAGGCGATTTTTGCTCCGAATCCATGTGCAATAACCGACCATTTCGGAATTCGTAACACCATCCGCAGTGCTTCAATATCAGCAACAGCCTTATTAAAATTAACGGTTGTATCGTTAATATAAGGAAAACGGCTTTTTCCCGTAGCTCGAGGATCGTAGTAAACAACGCGATTGGTTTCGGATAGTTTTTTAACCAAGTCTTTTAGGTAAGTAGATGAGTTCCCTACATCACTGACCACCAACACAGGACTTCCACTGCCAACAATTTTGAAGTACAAATTGGCCCCGCTATTGCAAATTGCCCAGCCTTCGCTTTGGGCTTTTGTAATCAACGAAACCAATAACAATAGGGAAATAAGGAATAAATTTTTTCTCATTCGGTTGTGTAATCCTTACAGGTTTGCGAGACGTCGCACCGTAAAAACGGGGACGTCCAGTCCTGTAAGGATTGATATTCACTGATTCAACTCACTGATTTTCTGATAAATCATCACTTGATTAGAAGCCACTTTAGCAAAGCCGCGTACATCGTCACCCGTCCAGGCATTGTTCATCTCTCCATAACTGCCAAATACCGGAGACATTAGGTCATAGCTTGACTCAATTCCTTCTACGTGGAAACGATAAGGAGCCAAATACACATGAACCTGTCCTGATACGTGCTGTTGGGTATCAGTCAAAAATGTTTCGATATTACGCATCACCGGCTCCATAAACTGTCCTTTGTGCAGAAGACTTCCGTACCAGTTGGACAATTGTTCTTTCCAGTACAATTGCTGCTCACTCAACACGTGCTTTTCAAGTGTATGATGCGCTTTGATAATTACTAAAGGCGCAGCGGCTTCAAAACCTACGCGGCCTTTGATTCCAATGATGGTATCGCCTACGTGAATATCACGGCCAATTCCGAAAGGAGCCGCTATCTCTGAAAGTTTTTGAATTATTTCTACGGAACTCATCGCCTGTCCGTTCAGGGAAGACAATTCACCTTTTTCAAAACTTAAAGTTACCCGTTCAGGCTCCGATTTGCTTACCTGCGTTGGAAATGAACTTTCGGGTAAATATTTATCAGAAGTCAACGTTTCTTTCCCCCCTACTGACGTTCCCCAAAGTCCTTTGTTGATGGAATAGGCCGCTTTATGCCATTCCTGATCTACGCCTTTTGATTTCAAATACTCAATCTCCGCATCCCGCGATAAACGCAAATCGCGAATCGGCGTAATAATTTCTGCTTCGGGCATAATGATGCGGAACGCCATGTCAAAGCGCACTTGGTCGTTGCCCGCCCCTGTACTTCCGTGGGCAATGGCCTGTGCACCAATCTTTTTGGCAAATTCAGCAGCAGCAATGGCCTGAAAAATACGCTCCGCACTTACCGATAACGGATACGTGTTGTTTTTCAGGATATTACCAAATATTAAATACTTGATACATTGATTATAATAATCATCCGTTTTGGAAATAGTAGCGTGGGCTTTGACTCCGAGCGAATACGCGCGCGCTTCGATAGCTTTCAAATCTTCTGCCGAAAACCCACCTGTATCCACCAACACCGAGTGGATTTCATAACCGAGATCTTCTGACAGATACTTGACACAAAAAGAGGTATCCAGACCTCCGCTAAATGCTAAGACAACTTTCTTTTTTTCAGACATGGATGGTAAATACAGTTAACTTTTAACTTCAAAATCAGGGATACTATTTTAGCACAAAGTTAGGATAATAACGACGAGGTTACTAAAAATAAACCCGTCAGATTTTGCGGTGTAACGACTCGCGAATCTGACGGGTTCAAAAATAGCAATCAAAAGAATCAAACCAACTCCAATTCTCTTTGGCGGTTACGTGCTTTGGCTTCACGAATTTCTCGACGCAGTAAGATACGTTGTTTCAGGCGCATCCAACGCTCATAGAGTTTTGACTCTTTCAAAAAGTCCCACGGAGCTTTTTTCTCCGTTTTTTGAGCGGCTTCAGCGTCATGCATCATCCCGGTACAAAGGCAATTTTTGCGATTGGTCCGGGTCAGTACATCATAGTTTACACAACTTGAACATCCTTTCCAGAAAGCGTCATCGGCCGGTAACTCACTAAAAGTCACAGGCTCATACCCTAAGTCAGAATTGATTTTCATGACCGCAAGGCTGGTAGTGATACCGATGATTTTGGCATCCGGATATTTGGTACGCGAAAGTTCAAAAGCTTTTCTTTTGATGGCTTTGGCAATACCGCTTTTCCGATGGTCAGGATGTACGATAAGACCGGAGTTTGCCACAAATTTGCCGTGTTCCCACGTTTCAATGTAACAAAACCCTACCCAATCTCCCAGAAGCGTAGTGGCAACAATCGCTTTCCCTTCCGCCATTTTTTCCCGAATATAAACGGGAGAACGCTTGGCTATACCAGTTCCACGCTGTTTGGCACTTTCTTCCATTTCATTGCAAATGGTTTCGGCAAGATGGAAGTGTTTGTCTTCGGCTGTTTCTACTATGTATTGGTCAGATACGATTTCTATGTTTGACATTGTCGTTTAATCAGGATTATATCCTCTGCGGAGACAAATAATCCGCTTTGGTGTTGATAAAATAAATGATTTTTGGAAAACTTGGCGAAAGAAGTTTGCTACGTAGGCAAACATAGATTAATGTGTCCTTTCGGACCTGCTAAAAAATGGCGTAGTGTGTGCGCAGCGTGTATGTGAAAGAGATTGTGCCACCTTTGTAATTTGGTTTTTGAAAAAAACGTGACAAATATCGGTTAAATTGTTCAAGCATTCCAAAGAAATAACGAAATATTTTTAGGGATGGTTCAAATTCATCAGAACGCAGTATTACTGAAAAAAGCCTGCTGCGTTTAAAACTTGCAGTACAACAAATTAGTTTATCTATCAGTTGTGCTTTATAAATGATAACCACTATTTTTTTATACTAACCGTTAACATGAAACTACAATTTTGGCCCAAGTCGTCGCATTTATTGAGCACGTGTTTGTTGTCGGCTACGCTGATAAATTCGGCCTTTGCCCAAACTCCCTCAACTGCCCCCGAAGAGAATCGATTCACTAAAAATGTTTTGCTGGAAAAATTAGATGAACCTACTGAGATCGTTGTTTTGGAAGACCAACGGGTATTGTTTACGGAGCGAAAAGGTAAAGTTAAACTGTACAATCCTAAA
Organism: Runella sp.; assembly: GCF_027484545.1. Lineage (GTDB taxonomy): Bacteria > Bacteroidota > Bacteroidia > Cytophagales > Spirosomataceae > Runella. The sequence continues at coordinate 105,620 of NZ_JAIXST010000134.1, forward strand.
AAGCCCAATACTTATAAAATAGTAGCCAACTTACCCGTTTACATCAAGCAGGAATATGGTTTAATGGGAATTAATGTGGATCCGAATTTCAAACAAAATAAATGGGTTTATCTTTATTATTCTCCTGTATCAACCGAGGCCGATACTTCGCAGCGATTGGTGCGCATGAAATACGATACAGAACGTGACACGCTTTTGCCAAGCACCGAACAGGTCTTGATTCGCGTTCCTGTAAAACGTACTGACTGCTGCCACACGGGTGGTTCTATTGCATGGGACAAACAAGGCAATTTATACCTTTCTACGGGTGATGATATCAATCCGTTTGGCAATGACGGGTACGGAGCACTGGACGGCCGCCCGGGAAGGGCAGGTTGGGATGGACGTTCAACTTCCTCCAACACCAATGACCTCCGCGGAAAAGTACTGCGTATAACACCTCGCCCGGAGGGTGGATACGATATTCCATCAGGGAATCTATTCCCCGTTAATACCCCCAAAACACGTCCCGAAATTTATACAATGGGAACACGAAACCCTTATCGTATTTCGATTGACCAACGTACAAATTATTTATACTGGGGCGATGTAGGCCCTGATGCGGGCAATGATAGCCCTACCCGTGGTTCGCGAGGATACGATGAAGTTAATCAGGCACGAAAAGCCGGCTATTTTGGTTATCCGCTTTTTATAGGGGATAATAGACCCTACAACCGCTATGATATGGGTACCAAAGTATCAAGTGAACTGTTTGACCCTCTAAAACCCATCAACGATTCACCACATAATACGGGTCTGACAGAATTACCGCCTGCCCAAAAAGCATTTATTTTTTATCCCTATGCTGATTCTCCTGAGTTTGGTCCCATCGTAGGTAAAGGCGGACGCAATGCAATGGCAGGCCCTGTATATTACTACGACGATTATCCTGAAACAGATGTAAAATTTCCTCGCCATTACGATGGTAAACTGTTTGCTTATGAGTGGATCCGTGACTGGATTCACCCTGTAACGATGACCAAAGACGGCAATTTTGTGAGCATGGAAGAATTTATGCCGGGTACGAAATTCAATCACCCGATTGATATGCAATTTGCCGTTGACGGTTCTTTGTACGTGATGGAATATGGAAACACCTGGTTTGCTCAAAACGATGATTCTCGTTTATCGCGCATTACTTACAATGCAGGCAACCGTAAGCCGATTGCTGCTGCATCTGTCAGCAAAAAAGCGGGTGCCATTCCTATGAAAGCCCTATTTTCTTCAAAGGGATCAGTGGATTATGACGGTGACGCGCTTACGTATGAATGGAATTTTGGCAAAGGTTTGCCCAAAAGCACACTTCCTAATCCAACCTTCACGTATACCAAACCGGGAACTTACACGGCTATGTTAAAAGTAACTGACGCCAAAGGGAATTCTTCGACAAGTAATGTAGAGGTAAAAGTAGGCAACGAGCCACCAAAAGTCGAAGTAGCGGTAGCAGGAAATAAGTCTTTTTATTGGGAAAACAAACCTGTTAACTACGAAGTAAAAGTAGCTGATAAAGAAGACGGAAGTTTAGCTAATAAGAAAATCAACCCCGAAGATGTAACTGTAACAATTGATTATCTGGAAGGATTTGACAAAACCATTTTAGCCCAGGGCCATCAGGCAAATTTGGGGTTTGCAACGGGCAAACGCCTTATGGACTTGTCGGATTGCAAAGCATGTCACGACATTGACAAAAAATCAATTGGGCCTGCGTATCGTCAGGTGGCTAAAAAATACAAAGGCGAGCGCGATATTGAGAGCCGATTGGCCGACAAAATCATCCAAGGCGGCGGCGGCGTGTGGGGCGAGCAAGCCATGAGTGCGCACCCACAAATCAAAAAAGAAGAAGCCAAAGATATTGTAAAGTATATCATGTCGTTGGCCAATGAAAAAGGACCGGACAAAAAACCTGTTAAAGGCGAATATGTCACTGTTCCCAAACAGAAAGAAGGTTCTTATATTTTTACGGCAAGCTATACCGACAAAGGAAACGCCGCTGTAGGCCCTCAAACTTCTACCACTACGGTAGCACTGCGCCCCGCCAAAGTAAAAGCTGTACAAAACGACGAAGTGAAAGATGCAACTAATGTGGAATTACCTTCAAAGTCGGAAGTATTAGCACCGGTAAAAAATGGCAGTTATGCACTTTACAAAGACATTGATTTGACTGACATCAGCACTGTTTCATTTATGGTATATGCCACACCGGATCGGACTGTAGGCGGTAAAATTGAAATACGATTGGACAGCCCCACGGGAGCATTGATTGGGGAAGTAGAAGTTTCTAACAACAAAATAGGGGTTCTTACTGCCTCGCTTCGCAGACCGGACGAGAAATTGCACAACTTATATTTGGTGTTCACTACAACCCAATCAGTGCCTAATAACCAAGGTCTATTTGGAGTGGAATGGATACAATTTAATCCAAACGGAGTAGCAAATACTGGAAAGTAAGAAAGACAAAAATGACATAATGATTTATAAAAAGCCGTCTCACAACGGCTTTTTTGTTTAACCTTAAACTCAAAAATGGTACATTCATTAACATAATCTGTACTTTTTTTCGTTTACTGAAAAAATCACACAACATGAAACACGTACTCTACAGCTTTGTTGCTTGCCTAATAAGCACCACACTCGTCGCTCAAACTGCCCCAATTACGCTTAAAACGCCCCTTGGCAGTAATTTTATGTTGTCTTTGGCAACCGAACAAGTGCGATATCACGAAGCCCCTTCCATTGGTTTGATAGATATGGAGTTTCTCAACATTGGGTATTTTGATGATACAACCAGACAATGGGCGATGACCGAATTTGAGTTGAAAGAACCTCAAATCGTACGACTGAATATTACTTCCAAAGCACAGGCATTTGTTGCGGGTCAGCGTCCTGCTCAGAGATCCAACTATGTGCTATTCATAAGTCCAAATGATAAACTGACGATTACGATTAATCCTGATAAATCACTCACCTTTCAGGGAACTAATGCTATTTACCAGGAAATTTTGCGGGATTATTTTAGAGAGAGTTTGTATGAATATTTACCGGTTTTTGGCTACAATCCCACCAAAATAGACAACAGCTCGATTTTACCCAAAGTAGACAGTCTACAGCAGGCTCGTCAACAACGCCTGCAAACTTTGAAGAGTCAGCAACCCGTCAATGAGGCATTTGAGACCTACCTAACTGCCACGACCACTACAGAAGCCTATTTGTTAAAGTTGATTGTATCAGATAAAAAGATTCGTGAAAGTCAAGGGATTCAGTTGAAACCAGAACAACGCCAGGAAATTGAAAATTTGACAATGCAAAATTTCAAAGTTCTGCCCGATGCCGCCTTAATGAGTGAGCCTTACCGCAGAGAATTGCGCAATTTCATTCAGATTCCCGTTACTCAAAAATATCCTACTGATTCGGCCAAGAGATATGTCCTCAGCGGCGAAGCCGTGCAATATGCGTATCAATTGAGCGATGAAAAACTCCGTGCTTATCCGCGTCAGCGAGCGTATTTGCTTACTTATTGGTTGGACTATTCCACTACTTTCCGCAGTGACATGGCGGCTGCCCATGCTTTATTGAAAAACTACGAAAAAACGTATCCGTCTTCTGAACTGATCCCTTATTTCAAACAGACCATTGCGGCCAAAGAAGGAAAGTATGTAGGACAACGGGCGCCTAATTTCACCTTCAAAAATCAGGAAGGGAAAGACGTATCACTAAGCAGTTTGAAAGGCAAGCCCGTTTGTATTGCGTTTTGTTTTAATCTCAAACAGCACGAATTGATTTTCAAACCGCTAGAAGAAGCCTACCGTGATCGACTCACTTTTGTTTACTTAAACGTTACTCCGAATACCCCGTTTGAAGACTGGAAATCTACGGTTCAAAGCCGCCCGGGAGTTGTACATTTGTGGGCTTCGGACGAAGAGGCTCAAAAACTCAAGGATACTTACTCCACCTCAATGCGTTATCCGTTTGTCTTGATTGACTCTCAGGGAAAAATAGTGGAACGCTGGATTCCACAGGAGTTTCCTGATAACAAAACTTTACAGGAAGAGCTGAAAGGATTAATAAAAAAATAGGGTTCAAAAAAGATGTACTACATAAAAAAGTCGTTGGTGTAATGAAAAACACCAACGACTTTTTTTATCTTATCACTTCCGCATCGGCCAACCAATCGTATGTATTAATAGGCTGTGGAAGCGCGTCAGGTGTCAATTGAAGGTACATAAGATGAAGGTGTGTACCTGAACGAGGTTTAGCAGCATTGAGGCCAGTACGGCCCACTTCTGCAATTTTTTGCCCGGCTACCACTTCATCGCCTACGTTTACTATCACTTTGCTATGATGGGCGTAGTAAAACAACCCGTCTAAGCAAGGATCGTATATCCATACAAAATTGCCTCCTCTATACGAACTTTCGCGGGTCCAGTTGGCCTCAGTAGCTACCACAACTCCGGGACGCATCGCCAATACATCTACGGGCAAATCGGTTTGGTCATCAATATTGTCCTGATTGCGATCGTAAACAAAAATATCGTGTGCAGGATGACTTCCCTGTACACCATGGTCGAAAAGATTGAATCCTCGCGGCCGAAAGCCAAAGCCATTACCGCCAATATTTTCTGCATCATAATCTTTTAAAGGAAACACAAATCGTATGGAATCATTGCAACTTTTTTGACGCAGCGGGTCGGTTACTTCGCGAAGTTGAAGCATAATTGCCTGAAATCGCATCTGCGCCGAGTCAGGCGTAAGGGTTTGTTCACGAATTTGGGTATTCAACTGCTGAAACGCCTGTCCCAAGATAATCATCTGTTCGCGGGGAGCGTCTGAACGTGCTGCTATCAAACCTAAAAGTAAGATGGCTATCCGGTAAGTTTTTTGCATAACGACTTTACTTCGGTGGTGGGTTTCAACAAATTAATGTATAACTTTTTACTTGAATTCAATCATAAATTTAGTTACTGTAAATAATTTGTGCAAACTATATTAGGCAGGTATTTTGAAATATGCGGTTGCGATGGCAAGATTTCGAGAACCTTTTGGGGACCAAGCCATTGCCCTTCGTTTTTGCC
>NZ_JAIXST010000217.1 GCF_027484545.1 Runella sp.
ACGGTTACTCCTTCTATATCTTTTAATTTTACGTCCAATTCTCCTACATTAGGTTGGTTGATTTTTACTTCAACCTTCTTTGTGTCACGTTTTACCAATTTAACATCTTTGGTAAGTAGATGAGTTTCTGCCGATGCATTTCCTGCGGTGGCTAACATCATAGCTGCTAATACTGTCGAAAGCACTGTGTTCTTTTTCATTGTGTTTTATTGTTTAAGTACCATCTTGTTTGACGTCATTGTAATGACTTCGCTTTGACGATGCAAAGGTGTAAGGTTTTGAATTACAAAAAAATAGGGTCCAAAGACCCTCTTGATAAATTCATATCTTCGACGTCAACCTTTTCTTAGAATAGTACAATCAATGAAAAAATAGAACCAGAAAATTCAACACGTCCTGTGTTCCGTGCAATTAAATTTTTAGCAAAAATGAAAAGTTCTTTAAATAGTACAATGAAAATAGGAAAAGTACTACATTTAATAATCTTATTTGGTATCAGAAATGTACAAAATGGTCGTTTTGGCATTTATAGCCGAGCCACAAGCGATGCCCGTTTCTCCATAATTTCGAGATGATGACGGGTGTGATACGCTGTAAAAAGCATCATTTCACCGACGGTCAGCGGTCCCATTAAAGGGTGGGGAATGACATATTTATTCAGTTCTTCCTCCGTCCAATCGGTGAGATGATTTACCAAAGCATCATTTGTTTGAGTAAACTCATCCAATAATAGGCGCAAATCAGGGTTAGGAGTAAGTGGAACAAAGGTACCGGTGGCGCTAATACTCTTGGTCAACGCTGCATGGTAATTGTCAACCACCCCTTCGTAGGTACGGGAAGAATGAGTGGCGTAGCCCCATTTTTCCGCAAAATAGCTTTTAGGCCTTCCCAAAAGACGATTTAATGGTTGCACTGATTGAATCAAGTGCTGCACATTTTCGGCAGCCGACCAAACAGTCTCCGTAGGTTTAAAATAAAACGCTTCCTGTGGGGTTGTAGTGGCCAGCGTTTTGACTTCCTCAAATCTTTCTTTCAGGAAATCAACAAGGGTGGTTTTGTTCATGAGTAATCAGAGATTTACTTTTTTGAGTGAGGGATTATTATAATGATGATTCGTGGAAAGCATTGTTTCTAAGTCAATGACAATTTTTGACCAAAAGCGCTCTTTAAATTTTCGGGAGAAAAGCCCAAAATGCCCGATACGTTTTACTCCATAGTCAGTTGGACGAATGGCTTCGGTCATAATATCGGCTTTTAGGAAATGACGAAGTAGTGCAGGAACGCTCACGGCGTTGGCAATGGGGTCGTCCGTGGTCCAATACGCTTTAATAGGCAATGAGATCTCATTGTAGGTATTATGAGGAATACTTTTACCCAAAAAATCAAACAGATAATTTTCGGAATTGCACCATTCACGCCATTCCAGAATCAAAGCCCCCGGCAAATCTTCCATAATGTTCAACTTTTTAGCGGGCAAGTATCCCAAGAACGGGACTGTTAAAGAAGTCAGAATATTGAAAAAATAATAGGATTTGAGACGGTAAGGAAACGTATGGTGCCACCAAGTACCCGTGGAACAGGTAATCATCACCATTCCTTTCAATATCGTATGGTTCGGCAGTAAGCCGAGAAGCTGTCCGCCTATACTATGTCCAATCATCAATTTTGGCCAATCAGGGTATCTTGCTTCCAGAAAATCCAGAACGGTTCGCATGTCGATGGCCCAATCCTGCATGGTTATGCAGGAAAACTCATCTTTGTCATTGGGCTTTGATTTGCCCATGCCACGATACTCCCACAAGCAAACGATAAAGCCATTTTCAGCTAAGTAGCGTGCTAAATTTCCGTAGAACTCTTTGCGCATTCCTGTTCCAATATTGAATTGTACCACTGCTTTTGGCTGGCCATGGTATTCATAAAGTACTCCCGACAAACTGAATCCGTCGGGCGTGGGAATAGTGATAGTGATTTCATTCATAAAAGTGTGAATTTTTGGGTTGCTTGGGAATAATTACATCTTGCTATGCTACGGGAATTTCGTCGATTGTGAGGGTTTTGAATCTGCGTTTTCTGGGCGAATAAATCTGGGAAAATCTGCGGGAGAATTTAATGAATTAAGAATCAAATCGTTCTAAAGCCCGTTGCAATACATCCTGTAGATACTGATAGTTCCCGGTAAGCTTCACCAGGATCCAAGCTCCTTCGTACTCTACTACGGCTTGTTCGGCCAATTTCCATGCGATTTCGGGGGCGTGTTGGTTGGCGTACACATCAGTGAGAGCTTTTAGGTATTCTTCAAAAAACACCCGCATCTGCGGCGTAAAATCGTCCGTGACGAGGGCCGTTTCCAAAGCCATATTTCCCATCAGACACCCTCCTTCCGTACTTGACACGACGCGTATCTGTTTCGCCACCATTTTTTCAAGTCGTTCGCGGGGAGTAAGAGACTCATCGTAGGCAATCGGAAACACTTTGGTGGAGAAGTACTGATGGACGCTACCCAAAACTTCTTTCATCAGGGCATCTTTCCCGCTGAAATAATGATAAAAACTGCCTTTCAATAAGCCGCAGGCAGCCGCCAAATCGGACATGCTGGTACGATGATAGCCTTGCTTCTTAAATAATAACAAGGCTTGCCTTACTACTTCTTCTTTCGTTACTTTTTGAATGGGCATGATTCACTACGGATGGATAATTTTGATGCAATGGTAAAAAAATCTTTTTATTTTACCAAACGTTCGTTTGGTAAAATTTCTATTTACGGCTTTTGAGAATATTAAAGTGTACTCATTGGTTGTGGAAGTCAGTCTGAATTCAAACTTTCGTCTCATTTTAAGGTTAAGACTACTCGTTCTTCCCTATTTTTGTTGAACCTAACTAATTTCTTATGAGACCCTACTTTAATAATCTGATTTGTTGGATGCTGTTTTTTGCGACAAATGTTGCTTTTGCCCAAAAGTCCTATCTTCTTCGACCCGATCGTGTTTTTGACGGACAGGAAATGCACGAAGGATGGGCGGTTTTAATAAAAGGAGAGAAAATTGTGGCAGTAGGAGACTTGGCAAATTTTCAAAACTTACCAAGTCTGAAACCCGAAACCATTGAATTAAAGGGCTGTACCTTGCTTCCAGGATTTATTGAAGGACATTCACATTTGTTTCTACATCCTTATAATGAAACTCCTTGGGACGATCAAGTGTTGCGAGAAGCGCGTTCACTGCGTACAACAAGAGCCACGGTACATGCGAAACGTACACTTTTGGCCGGCTTTACTACAGTCCGTGATTTGGGGACGGAAGGCGCTGAATTTGATGATGTGGGGCTTAAAACGGCTATCAATCAGGGGATTATTCCCGGTCCGCGCATGATCATCGCCACTAAAGCCCTCATTGCGACGGGAAGCTATGCTCCCAAAGGTTTCAGCCCCGACATTGAAGTGCCTCAAGGTGCTGAAGAAGCCGACGGCCACGACCGTCTTATCCAAGCGGTTAGACGTCAAATAGGGAAAGGAGCCGATGTGGTTAAAATTTACGCCGATTATCGTTGGGGATTAATGGGCGAAGCCCGACCCACATTTTTGGTAGATGAAATCAAATTGATAGTGGAAACGGCCCACAGCAGTGGGCGCCCTACCATCGCTCATGCAGGCAGTGCCGAAGGGATGCGAAGAGCCATCTTGGGCGGTTGCGAAACCCTTGAACACGGAGATGCCGGAACGCCTGAAATCTTTGCATTGATGCACGAAAAAGGGGTAGCTTTATGTCCTACGTTGGCTGCCGGAGATGCGGTGAGTCAATACCGAGGTTGGAAAAAAGGCATTGAACCCGAACCCGAACGAATAAAAAATAAGCGCGTTACTTTTAAACAGGCTTTGGATGCAGGAGTAACGATTTGCTTTGGCGGAGACGTAGGGGTTTTCGCCCACGGCGACAATGCCCGCGAAATGGAAATGATGGTAGAATACGGCATGAAACCGTTGGACGTACTTCGCTCAGCCACATCGGTCAATGCCCGCGTATTTCATTTGCCGCAGTTAGGGCAAATTAAGCCCGACTTCTTGGCCGATTTGGTAGCGGTAGAAGGGAAGCCCGATATTCGTATCAGCGATGCAAGAAAAGTGAAATTAGTGGTAAAAAATGGGGAAATCGTGCAACATTGATGGCTTGATACTCAATGATTTTATTTGGCATACCTGCTGTCCTCGAAATACATATCATTACTAAATTTGCGAAAAACGTGTAAAAAATGTAAGTTCTTTCTAAGAAAATACGATTTTTTTTCGGAAAATTGTAGCTGAGTCCAAATCTACCCAATATTCATAACTACCCACTGTATGTCAGATAAAGCACAACTTATATTAGACGGTAAAACATTCGAATTTCCCACTATCGAAGGGTCGGAGAAAGAAAAAGCCATTGACATCAATTCACTGCGTGATTCGACGGGCTATATTACGATTGATAGTGGTTATAAAAACACCGGAGCCACCAAAAGCGCTATCACTTTTTTGGACGGAGAAGAAGGAATTTTGCGCTATCGCGGCTATTCCATCGAAGAATTGGCCGAGAAAGCGACTTTCCTTGAAGTAGCCTATTTGTTGATTTATGGCGAATTACCAACGAAAGCTCAATACGATGAGTTTGAAAATAAGATTCGTCGCCACACAATGGTGAACGAAGACATGCGCAAGATTTTCGAAGGCTTCCCGGTCAATGCGCACCCTATGGGAGTTTTGTCGTCGTTGGTAAGTGCTATGAGTGCTTTTTATCCTGACTCTTACGACGAAAAAGCTCCCGACGGTACAGAAACTCATATCATTCGTTTGTTGGCAAAATTGCCTACGATTGCTACTTGGTCTTTCAAAAAATCGCAGGGACATCCGGTCAACTATCCTAAAAATGAACTGGATTATTGCTCAAACTTCCTCCACATGATGTTTGCGCTGCCCGTAGAAGAATACAAAGTGGATCCGGTGGTCTCTAAAGCTTTGAATAAATTGCTTATTCTCCACGCTGACCACGAGCAAAACTGCTCTACGTCAACGGTACGTTTGGTAGGTTCTTCAAAAGCCAATATTTATTCGTCGATTTCAGCAGGTGTTTGCGCTTTGTGGGGACCCCTTCACGGCGGTGCCAACCAGGAAGTAATCGAAATGCTCGAAGACATCAAAGCCGACGGTGGCGACGTAGCGAAATACGTGGACATGGCCAAAAATGCAAAAACCAGCGGTTTTCGTCTGTTCGGATTTGGTCACCGTGTTTACAAAAATTTTGATCCACGCGCCAAAATCATCAAAATAGCCGCTGATGAAGTGTTGGCAAAATTGGGCGTTAACGACCCCGTTTTAGAAATTGCCAAAGGCTTGGAAGAGGCTGCTTTGCACGATCCTTACTTCGTAAGCCGCCGTTTGTATCCTAACGTGGACTTCTACTCTGGAATCATCTACCGCGCCTTGGGTATTCCAACCAACATGTTTACGGTGATGTTTGCCATTGGCCGCTTGCCGGGCTGGATTGCACAATGGAAAGAAATGCGCGAAAACAAAGAACCCATCGGCCGCCCTCGTCAGATTTACACGGGGGCTACGCTTCGGGCTTTTGTACCCATCGACGAAAGATAAAAACACTTCTTTTAAGATTGATTTTATGAACGCTGACGACTCAAATCTGTCAGCGTTTTTTATTTTCTTGTCACTGGATAACTTTTTGCTGTGAAAATTGGGAGAGAGCTTGTAAAAATTGGAGGAAATTATTTCCTTGCCTATGAGGTCGTATTTTAATGATACGCTTTATCGAAGTTATTGAGTAGGGGTACGTTAATAGAAGTTTGTGTAAAGACTCAATTACAACATCCTATAAATATGAAAAGCAGGGTTTTATATATCTCACTACTATCTTTCTGGTGTTCATCTCTTTTGTTTGCTCAAATAAACAAAAGAGTGAATGTATGGTATTTTGGCTACAACGCCGGTCTGAATTTTAACACAGGGACTCCTACCCCATTAACCGATGGCGCATTGAGTATTTGGGAAGGCTGTGCAACTATTTGTGATGAAAATGGAAACCTTCTATTCTATACTGACGGACGTTCGATTTGGAACAAAAACCACCTGATTATGCCTAACGCAACAAATTTAGGCGGTGATAACTCTTCTTCTCAGTCTGGAATTATAGTGCCACAACCTGAAAATCCAAACCGATATTTTGTTTTTTCAGTGGATGCCGAAGGCGGTTCCGGTGGTGTTCAGTATGCGGTGGTAGATATTACTTTAAATGGGGGCTTAGGAGGACTGGTTTCTAAGAATAATCGACTCCTATCAAGAGCATCTGAAAAACTTACGGCGGTTAGACATTGTAATAATAAAGACTTTTGGGTAATTGCACATGAACTGGATAACAATTCATTTAGAGCATATTTAGTTACACGCAACGGTTTAAATTCGGTTTCTGTCGAAAGTAAAGTGGGTAGTATTCATAGTGGGTATGGGGCTGTTGGTTACATGAAAGCATCTCCAAATGGCCAAAATATTGCACTTGGAATTTACTCTAACGCTTCTTTTGAAGTATTTCGTTTCGATAATCAAAATGGTATTATTTCTAATCCAATCGTATTAAACCATCCTGATTTTCTATATGCTTATGGACTGGAATTTTCACCTGATAGTAAACTATTATATGTAAGTGGAACTCAAAATTATCCAAGTCAGATCTTTCAATTAGATATTTCTGGTAATAGTTCCATAAGTATATTACAATCAAAACTAACCATTGGTAGAGCCCCCTCATCATACTTTGGGGCTTTGCAATTAGGCCCTGATAATAAAATTTATGTAGCAATAGATGGTTACAAATACTTAGGAATTATATCAAATCCAAATACTAAAGGAATAAATTCACAGTTTACTGCTAATGGCATAAATTTAGGAGGCAAGTTGAGTGGCCTTGGGTTACCCAATCTAATTACTTCTTACTTCAATGTGCCGCTTGCTGTTACAATGAACACTACAAAAGGCAATAGTTGCAATGATTTAACGCTATCTGCAAGTGTTACTTCAAATACTTCCAATTTGATTTTTCAATGGTTTCTGGATAATAAACCCATCACTGGAGCCAACCAAGCCTCATTTAAACCTGCTCTCTCAGGAAGTTATCTTGTCAGTGTAAAAGAATCAGGGCAATGTATTAATGATTCTACGAAATCTTCTTCGACAAATATATTTATATTGAAAGCCAATCCACAAATAGTAAATACTACTTGTGGAAGTGTTCAGCTTAAAGCAAATGCTAATTCGATATTGAAATGGTCAGGGAGTGGTATTCCCGCTAACAAAGAAATGCAGGATACTTTGACAGTTTCCGGTACAGGTACGCAAGTATTCAAAGTTCAAGTATTCAATCCAATGGATAATAATTGCTTTATTGAGAAAGAAATTACCGTAAATTTTTCAAATGCAAGTAATTACAGTTTTGGAAAGAGTACTATAACGGCTTGTGATACTATTACGCTTGCTGCCCCAACTAATTCTAATTGGAATAGTTATGTATGGTCACTGCCCGACGGGACAACTGTAAATTCAAATAGAATTTTGGCTAAGCAAAGTGGGCAATATACAATCACTGTTAAAAATAATACATCAAGTTGTGAAGCAAAAGATAACGTCATTTTGATCATTGGTAAAACTCCAACAATCAAGCCCGACGAAAGTTTTTGTTTATCAACGAGTTCTATAACCATAGATGCAGGTGCTACAGGGAACAATTTAATCTATGAATGGACACTGGGTAGCGTAAAAAATGCCAGTATAAACGTAAATACTGCTGGTAAATATTATGTAAAAGCTATTTCACCTGAAGGATGCTCTGCAAGTCGGAACATAGAAGTATTTCTTAAGCCCAATTTAGATTTAGGCAATGATATAACAGTATGTGAAGGTCAAATAGTTGAGCTAAAGTCTATTTTGAACAATACGATGGCTAACCTATCAATGGTCAACAGGCGAAACAACCTCATCCATAAAACCAAATAAATCCGGGGTTTACAGCTTAACGATACAGCACCCTACTTGTCAAGCATCGGATTCTGTAAAAGTTAATATCAATTCATTGCCAAAAATAAAAGCAGACGAAACAATTTGTTTAGACAAAGTGATTGATGCAGGTGGTTTAGAGAATAATTTGACTTATGAATGGCAAGATTTAGGAGATACAAGGCCTACCATTGAAGTTTCAAATGAAGGAATTTATAAGGTAAAGATTAGTAATCAGTTTGGTTGTTCGCTTATACGAACCGTTACGGTCGCCGGACCTTGTAGTGCTCGTATTTATGCACCTGATGTTTTTACTCCCAATGGTGATAATATGAATGATGTATTTAAAATCATCTTAGTTGGAGGAAGCATAGTTAAATTAGATATTTTTAACCGTTGGGGAAATATAATATACAGTGAAGAAAATACAAATCCACAGTGGAATGGGGAGTTTAAAGGCTCTATTTGCCTAAATGGAGCTTATGCCTACATTTTAAGTTATAAAACACTTCAGGATAACTTAGTTCATGAATATAGAGGGAAGGTATTACTTCAAAAGTGAACTAAAAATTTCAGATAGCGCGAGCGGAACTCTCGCGCTATCATTCACATTACTTTACTTACTTACTTATTTTCTTTCCTTTACTGGAAGCAGTTGGTTGTGCAGCTTTCGAGTTCATCTCCATGTAATCCACTACCAAATGACTCAGGGATTTTACGCCCAAGGTGAAGCCGCTTTCGTCAATGTAAAAATCAGGAGTGTGGTGCGGAGCCACGTCGTAGGGGCTTTTGCCTTTGGCCATTCCGCCCAGAAAGAAGAAAAACCCGGGGATTTTCTTTTGGAAATAGCTAAAATCTTCCGCACCCGTAGCAACCGGTGAAAGAATGACATTGTCTTTCCCCGCCAATGCTTCCAGCGTTGGAATCATTTTATCAGTAAGCGCCGGGTCATTGATGGTTGCAGGATAACCGATTCCAATTTCCACGTCGGCTTTTGCGCCTGCACTTTCGGCAATGTGGGTAGATATTTCTTTGATACGACGGTGAACCAATGCCTGTTGGGCATCGCCAAACGTCCGGATGGTGCCAATCATTTCGAGCGATTCGGGAATGATATTGTACCGAATTCCACCGTGAATTGCCCCTACGGTCACAACGGCAGGATTTTCAGTAATGTCGACGTTGCGGCTTACGATGGTTTGCAAACCCATTACTACTTGAGACGCCGTTACAATCGGGTCAACGCCTGACCAGGGATTGGCACCGTGCGTTTGTTTACCTTTCAATTTGATGGTCAATTGGTCAACGGCCGCCATGGTAGCACCCGGACGGTAGCGGATTTTTCCCACTTCAGTTTGAGAATTGATGTGTAATCCAAAAATGGCATCCACTTTGGGATTTTCCAGCGCACCTTCTTCAATCATTCGGTTAGCGCCAAAGGTTTGTCCGTTATAAACTCCTTCTTCGGCAGGTTGGAAAATAAGTTTTACTGAGCCCGCCAAATCTTTTTGCATAGACGCCAAAACTTCGGCTACGCCCATCAGAATAGCCACGTGGCTATCGTGACCGCAAGCATGCATGACACCCGTTTTTTGGTTGTTAAATTCCGTCTCAACCTTCGATTTGAAAGGTATATCTACGCGCTCGGTCACGGGCAAGCCGTCCATATCTGCCCGTAAAGCCACCACCGGTCCCGGTTTGCCACCTTTCAATACCGCTACCACTCCCGTAACCGCCACTTTTTCTCTGACTTCATACCCCAACTTGCGCAGGTGGTCTGCCACAATTTTGGCGGTTCTGACCTCCTGATTGCCCAATTCGGGATGCTCGTGAAAATCGCGTCGCCACGCAATTACTTTGCTTTCAATCGCGTCAGAAGCTTGGTTGATGACAGGTTTGAGTGCACTTTGGGCGTATCCGCCCGTGAGGCTGATGGTCAACAGTGCACCGCTTAGAATAGATTTTCTCATTGGTTTTAGTTTGTAGTTAGGAAAAATTTTAAGCAATTTATAAAAAAACGGGCTGGGATGTTCGATATTCGCGGTTCAAATTCAAAAACTGATGCAAAAACTTCTTTTTATAGATCGTGACGGAACGATTATTGCCGAGCCTCCCGTTGATTTGCAGGTGGATTCGTTAGAGAAATTGGCCTTTTTGCCCAAAACGATTTCTAACCTTCGTCGTTTGGCCGAAGAGACCGATTATGGTTTTGTGATGGTGACCAACCAAGATGGATTAGGAACCAATTCTTTTCCCGAAGATACCTTTTGGCCTGCTCAAAACAAGATGCTTCAAACGCTGGAAGGTGAAAATGTGCATTTTCAGGCCATTCACATTGACCGCAGCTTTCCGCACGAAAATGCGCCTACGCGTAAGCCCGGAACGGCACTCCTGACCGACTATTTTAACGGGAATTATGACTTGGCCAACAGTTACGTCATTGGCGACCGCCTGACGGATATTCAATTAGCGGTTAATTTGGGTAGCAAAGCCATTTTTATTGCCAATGAATGGCCTACGGGCATTGCGCAGGAACTGTTGGATGCCATTACACTCGTGAGTATGGATTGGGATGTAATTTATGAACACCTGCGACTTCCTGCCCGCGTGGCTACGGTGGAACGAAACACCAAAGAAACCCAAATCAAAATTGAACTGAACCTTGACGGCAACGGGCATTCGGAAATGCATACAGGTTTGGGCTTTTTTGACCACATGCTCGACCAATTGGCTAAACATTCGGGAGCAGATCTGAAAATCCACGTAGCGGGAGATTTACACATTGACGAACATCATACCATTGAAGATACGGCGTTGGCGTTGGGTGAAGCGTATCGTAAAGCAATTGGAGATAAGCGAGGCATTAGCCGCTATGGATTTCTGTTGCCCATGGACGAAGCATTGGCGCAGGTTGCGATTGACTTTTCGGGACGGCCCTGGTTAGTGTGGGAAGCTGATTTTAAGCGCGAAAAAATTGGTGAAATGCCGACAGAGATGTTTTACCACTTTTTTAAATCGTTTGCCGATACTGCTCAATGTAACCTGAACATCAAATGTGAAGGAAGCAACGAACATCACAAGATAGAAGCAATATTTAAAGGATGGGCCAAAGCCATAAAAATGGCGGTAAAGCGCGATTTGAAAGCCTTGGATGTGTTGCCTTCCACCAAAGGCGTACTATAGGAAAGCAACATAGGTGTCGTCTCGCATAAATTAGCAAAAAAATAAACCTTTTTTTGTTAGTAACCGCCTAATGCTATTACTTTTGCACTATCTTTCAATAAGAGTTTCACAAATATCAAAATAGTAACCTAATGGACTTGAGAACTATTCTTACGCTTTTATTTTATGCCGTCTTGCTTGGCACTGCTTTTTGGGTAGGAAGCCTTTTGGAACGCAACGAACGCAAATACAAAAAATATTTCAAAGAAGATTAATAGTTTACAGTCAGCTGCTTAACTATTGAAAATCGGAAAAGCGAGCCTTTGGATGTAACCAATAGCTCGCGTTTTTTATATTCAAAAACATCTAACTTGTTAATTTATAGTTATCATGGACATCAAAGGAAGAGTGATTCAATTATTGGCCTTACAAACGGGTGAAGGCAAAAACGGTACGTGGAAGAAACAGGATTTCGTTATTGAAACCGATGGACAGTACCCCAAAAAAGTATGTATTTCGGCTTGGGGTGACAAAATCAACGAAAGCGCGTTGCAGGTAGGCAATGAAGTAAATATTTCGTTCGACGTAGAGAGCCGTGAGTACAACGGACGTTGGTACACCGATTTGAAAGCTTGGAAAATAGATACCCTCGGCGCAACAGGCAGCGAACCATCTTCTTATTCTGCTTCCGCACCAAGTTCTCGCCCGGCAAGTGTGACGGAATTGCCTTCGTCATTGCAGGCAGGAGAAGATGATAATTTGCCGTTTTAGGATTATAATTTGTCAAATTTGTCATGCTGAAAGCATCTAAACGCAAAGGAATGAATATGCTTTAGATGCCTCCGCGCGGCGGACCGTCGGCATGACAAATTTTACTGTTGCAAATCAGTAATCATCTTCAAATACACGCCATTGGTCCAGCCAAATCCATCTTGGTTGGGATATTCTCCTCCTTGGGCTGAAATTTCATCGGTCAGTACGTTGTATTTCTCCATCATTTTGCCCGTCTTTTTGTAATATGCCTCGTTGTTGGATGTCCAGTTTTGAGCGACTTGCTGCGCTAATTCGTGAAGCTGATAATTTTTAAGTCCTTGATAGGTAATCCATTGCAAAGGTGCCCAGCCGTTGGGAGCATCCCATTGCTGCGACGTAAAGTTCAGCGTAGTTAATAAGCCATTTTTTTGCAAAAACTTGTCTTTCAGTACTTCGGCTACTTGTTGGGCTTGCTCGGCAGTACAAATGTTAAAAAATAAAGGAAAAACGGCTGCCAAGGTGTAACTGTTTTTGAGTTCATTGCTTTTCCAATCGTAGTCGAAATAGAACCCTGATGCTTCATTCCGGCAATAGTTTTGAATGGCTTTCTGTCGTTGGTTTGATTTTTCAAGAAAACGAGTTGCCTCTGCCTGATTCCCTTGCAATTGATACGCTTTTTGTAGGCTTTTTTCAAGGTTCCAAAGCAAACAATTGAGATCAACGGGTATAATATCGGTGGTGTGGATGGTCGTCATATTTTCTCCGTCCTTAAACCACCGACTGCTGAAATCCCAGCCGGATTCTGCCGCTGCCCGTACGTGACGATATACGTCTTCGGGTAATTGGTCGGTGATATGTTCAGCCAATTCTACATCTTCTTTGTAAGCTTCCGGTCGTGGCAAGGGAATATCGTCCCAATACCGATTTAAAATACTGCCGTCCGGCATTTTGACCAAATGAAAGGCTGAATGAGTCAATTGCTCTTGCCCACGCATCCAGAAAGCATACTCTTTTTCCAATTGAGGAAGATACTTTTGCCAACTATCGTCTCCTTTGATTTCAGCTAATAAACCTACCATCAAGGAAAAAAAAGGAGGTTGGGAGCGTCCTAAATAGTAGGTCCGATTTCCGTTGGGGATAAAACCAATGCGATCAATCAAGTAGGCAAAATTGTTTACCATGCTTTCCACGAGGTCAAAACGCTGTGACGCCTGGAGTCCCAACATGGTAAAGTAAGAATCCCAGTAATAGATTTCTCTAAATCGGCCGCCGGGTACTACATAAGAGTGGGGTAAAGGAATTAACGTTCCTCCGGTATCTTCGGGTTGTCGGGTTAATATATCCCATAAATCTTCAATGTGTTGACGAATGGGTTTGTTAGGATCGCTGTAATAGCCCGTAGGTTTTTCGGCGGGAAGTGTAAAATGGTCTTCCACAAAACCCTGCACATCAAAATCAGTCCGTTTTTTTTGCTTTTGGTACTCTTCCAGAATATCAGTTAGCGAGTCTTTAGCTATGGCATCCGTAAAGGTCTTAGAATCTGAAAACAGGGCGCTTTTCTGAACGTCTTGGTACAGCGATTGGAAGTTTTCTGCCAGTGCAAAATCTAATTTTTGGGCTTCGGCTAAAGTCATTGTTTTACGATAAAATAAGGGTAGAGGCGGAGTAAGGAAAACGGAGAAATGGAAAACGTTTTAGATTTATACTTCTTTCTTCTTATTCCGTTTTCCCTGTTCCACCTTTTTATACGATTTTCAATGCCCTCCCATGCCACTTATTTCGACAGAGGCATTTTTTCCCTGTAAGCGACTGAAAAAGAATAGGGCAATCATTAATATTCCAATGGGGATAATTGAAAAGTAAAAAGCAGTTTGACCTCCGTAATGTTCAAATATATAACCTGTAATGAGTGACCCCGTAGTGCCGCCTAAAGCTGAAAATATGACAATCAGCCCCGACATTAAACCGTGCTGTTTGATAGGTAATGAGCTTAAAATAAGTGAGTTGATAGCAGGATAAATGGGTGCCAAAAACAAGCCAATCATAGGAAAGATAAAGGCCGCTATAGGTGCATCTCCCCAACCTGTTACTCCGGCTGTATTTGCATTTTGAGCTAATGGTAAAGCGATGATAACTAAGCCAGCAGAAATGACCAAACATCCAATCAGTACTATTCACCAATTTAGTTTCTTTAATAAAACACCTGCCAGAAAACGCCCTAAAGCCGTGGCAATGGCTAATAAACTCGCCATTTGGATACTCAAAGCAGCAGGTAAATGAAGCACTTTATTGTTGAAGGTCGGCAGCCAACTCATGATACTTTGCTCAATCAATACGTAGGTAAAAGCACAAATTACGAATACAAGCACCAAAGGCAGGATGACGAGTCGGAACATATCAGCGAAGTCTTCCAAAATGGGCTTGGTCGTATCGGTTTTAAGAGATGATTCGTCGAGCGAAGTAGTCAGCAATAGCGCAAAGGCCACTAAAGCAATTCCTCCTAAAACATAATAGACATTAAGCCAGGCAGTCGGAGTCGAATCATCCATGAAGCCACTGAAAATAAAGTAGCCCGTCAGAATCCCAATCATGAAAAATGACTCAATAAAATTCATCAGACTGATGTGTTCCTTTTTATCGGCAGTGACCAAACCAATCGTCCCGTAAACCGAAACTTTAATGAGGGCAAATCCTGCCCCGGCCACGGCAAAAAGAACTTTGGTCATCCCAAACGAGTGAATCGTAGGCATTAACAAGCAAATCAGTGCATTGAATCCCAAAGCCACCAGCATGGCATTTTTATATCCCAAACGATTGATGTATGAGGCTACCAAAAAGGATACTGCTGCAATGCTCAAATCTTTGAAAGCTTCTAAAATGGAAGCCGAAGTTTCGGAAACGCCGTAGGTACGTTGTACCTGTAAAATCACCGTTCCGACACTGTTGAGCAAAATGGCAAACACAAAGTAGTTGAGAAAGATTGAAAGTTTGACTTTCCAATAAGATTGCATCTTAGACGAGAAGGTTTAGAAGGTTGGGTATAAGGAAGGAACGCAAACCAGAAGCATGACTTAGAGAAAAATAGAAGAGAAGCGAGTCGAAACCCGCTTCTCTATCATCATAGGAAAGTGAGACAAAGCCAAGTCCAATTTTTTCATAACAAAGTTCAAGTTTAATTTGTTTAAAAAATAGACTTTTATTGTGCATTTCTTATCCTGTATTAAGTTATTTGTACCTATTTTTGCTAAAAATAGCTTAACACAGGCGATGAAAACCGAATTTGAGATAGTTCAGCCCGACGAAGGGAGTTCTTTTAAGATTATTCACAATATCGTTTTGCCCGAACTTTTCCGCTGGCAATATCACTACCATCCCGAATACGAAATTGTCTGTGTGTTGGAGGGATCGGGGCGACGGCATGTCGGTAATCACATCAGTCAATACGAAGAAGGCGACTTGGTTTTTATGGGCCCCAACCTGCCGCACTCGGGTTTCGGGCAGGAAGCCATTGGGCCGCACGAAGAAATTGTGGTTCAGCTAAAAGAGAATCTATGGGGGGAAAGTTTTTTGGAAATGCCTGAAATGAAAGCCATTAAAACGCTGTTTACCCGCTCAAGTCAGGGAGTTTGTTTCCATGGTGAAACCAAAACACGAGTTCAGCGAAGACTTAAAAAATTGCTCACTCTGTCGCCTTTTGAGCGATTAATGGAGCTGATTCAAATTCTGCATTTATTGGCAAATACCCAAGAATATAATCTGCTCAACATGGAAGGATTAAAAATAGAGTTTAATTCAAAAGACGAAGCCCGGCTTAATCGAGTTCTGAAATACGTGGAAGAAAACTATCAGAAACTCATTGATATTCAGGAAGCTGCTTCCATTGCTCACTTAGCCGTACCTTCGTTTTGTCATTATTTTAAAAAAATGATGAATTTGACTTTTACCGATTTTGTGAATCAATACCGGGTGAATCAAGCCTGTCGCCTGTTGACTACCGACAGGAGTATTACTGACGTTAGTTTTGAAAGTGGGTTTGGAAATGTGGCCTATTTTAATCGTGTTTTCAAGACCCAAAAACAACAAAGCCCTTCGGCGTACCGAAAGGCTTTGAACAAGGTTTGAGTTGAAGTAAAAGATCGGAGCGGGTCCGCCCGTGCGGTAAGAGGTACGATTACAATCAGAACCTCTTAATATCCTACCTCTTATTTCCTACTTCAAACGGCTTATCTATTTCGTTGTATAATTAGGGGCTTCTTTGGCAATGTGAATATCGTGAGGGTGGCTTTCTTTCATACCTGCCGCGCTGATACGAACAAATTGAGCCTGCTGCAAACGTTCTATGTTGGCGGCGCCGCAATAGCCCATCCCGGCTTTGAGTCCTCCTACGAGTTGATAAATAACTTCGGAAACTTTGCCTTTGTAAGGAACGCGTCCGACGATTCCTTCGGGAACGAGTTTTTTAATATCATCTTCGGCGTCCTGGAAATAACGGTCTTTTGAACCACCTTCCATTGCTTCTACGGAACCCATACCGCGATACGATTTAAAACGGCGCCCTTCGTACAAAATTTCTTCTCCCGGAGCTTCGTCGGTTCCTGCTAAAAGGGAACCAATCATCACCGTGTTCGCACCCGCTGCAATTGCCTTTACGACATCGCCCGAGTAGCGGATTCCTCCGTCTGCAATTACGGGTACACCTGTACCTTCCAGGGCTTTTGCAGCTTCATAGACTGCCGTCAATTGCGGCATCCCGATACCTGCGATAATACGCGTGGTACAGATACTGCCCGGGCCTACGCCTACTTTGACCCCATCGGCACCGGCGGCTGCCAGTGCACGAGCAGCTTCGCCCGTGGCAATGTTACCCACTAATACATCTAAATTCGGGAATTGACTTTTTACGCCTTTCAGTGCTTCTATTACTCCCAGCGAATGTCCATGTGCAGTATCAATACTGACCACATCAACACCTGCCTTAATCAGGGCTTCTACGCGACGAATCAGGTCGGGTGTGACTCCTACTGCGGCACCTGCGCGTAAACGGCCCAGAGCATCTTTACAGGAATTTGGATGGTCTTTTCGCTTGATGATGTCGCGGTACGTGACCAATCCTACCAATTTGTAATCTTTATCAACGACCGGAAGTTTTTCAATTTTGTACTCTTGCAGAATACTCTCGGCTTCTTCAAGGCTAATTCCTTCGCGGGCAGTAATGAGATTTTCTTTGGTCATAATCTCTACTACGCCTTTGTGGAGGTCTTTCTGGAAACGTAAGTCGCGGTTGGTGACAATCCCTATGAGCTTGCTGCTTTTGTCTACTACGGGAATTCCCCCGATTTTGAATTCGGACATGATGCGCAGGGCATCGCGCAGGGTGGCATCTTCGTTGAGAGTGATAGGGTCCACAATCATCCCGCTTTCCGAACGTTTCACCTTGCGGACTTGGGCCGCTTGGTCTTCAACGCTCATATTTTTATGGATGATACCGATACCTCCTTCCTGCGCCATAGCAATGGCAAGGTCAAATTCAGTCACGGTATCCATGGCAGCGGATAGCAATGGAACATTTAAACGGATGTTGCGAGTAAGTTGTGTTTGCGTGTTGGTATCGCGTGGCAGAACTTCGGAGTAGGCAGGGACGAGCAGGACGTCGTCGTAAGTGAGGGCTTCAAAAAGGAACTTGGATGTGTCTGAAAGCATAGCAAATGAACGATTCGTTATTTGCCGTGTAAAATTAGGGTAAATATTTGGGAACTGAAAATTTGGGACATTTTTAACAGAAAAATAATCTGCGCCACTCTCTATTTACATCCTCTGATTTCAACTGAAAACGTTCTTCCTTCTGATGTTTGAAAGCCCGGATTTAGCGTAATGGCTTGACTTGCGTGGTAATTGGTAGTTCCTGCGGATAGAGAAGCTTTGATGTTAATTGTTTGAGTAGCCACGTAGGTACCTGTAGCTAATATGCCTGCCGTATGGGTGAGTGTAGTTGGGCAGAGGGGAGGCGTGGGAACAATCATTGAATTGCTGTCATAGACTTTTAAACCTGGTACCGAATTGGGAAGGCAGAAAATTTTATCGGAATCAATGTAGAGGTCTAATAAATAATTGGGTAATGTTGGTAAGCAGGTGAGTGGATTGTTAGTAAAGTTAAAAAATAAACCGCCTATGGGCAATGTAGGTAAGATTATAATTTGGTTATTATTACAGTATAACTCTCGAATACTATTGGGTAAAATTGGTAAGGTTTTGAGATTGTTATGCGAACATCCCAATAAAAATAAGTGATTCGATAAAGTTGGTAAAGCTGTAAGTTGGTTATTACTGCAATCAAGCCAGTATAAATTGCTAATATCAGGCAATGAAGTAAGTTTATACTGCGCCCTTGAAACTGGACCGTTCTGTTGAATAACGAAGTTATTAGTTGATTTTGTTTTCCACTTTGTTTATAGTACTTTTTCTTCCCTTGAATACCTGTTCTGGCGTTCGATAATTTACCCCCTGATGGAATCGACGGC
>NZ_JAIXST010000216.1 GCF_027484545.1 Runella sp.
ACTCCGTGTATTTATTCCTACTCCTAAATCGTCTGTGAGGATAATTTTCATCGTTGCCATATAAGTATAGTTTTTTCCTGAATTTAATCATTTTTGCACAGATTATTTACAGTAAGGAAGATTCTAAACGAGAATTGATATTTGAGTTTGCTTCTTTGACACTACCTATTCCCGAAGATAACGCCCAAATACAACCCATTGTCCCAACCGAAAAACAAAAAGTGTTGCTTTCCATGAAAGATTTTAACACTTTTCTGAAAGAAACGATACGCAATTATGAAAATATGAGTAATTCTGACCCTAAATACCCTAACTCCACCATTAAAATTGGTTGGCAATCCATCGAAATCTTTCCTAACTAAACCATGCGTTTTGGCATACTCTGTTGGTTATTAATTACTGCAACACCTTTTCAATTAACTTGGGGACAAGTATTGGTTAAGGGCAATGTTCAAAGCCAAAATCAACAAGCCTTGAGTGCCGTAAGTGTATTGGCTTACCAAGTCACTTCCTCAGATACTGTACTCATAAAATACGCCATCACGGATGCCAAAGGATTCTTCAAAATCAACTTACCCAAATCAGAAAAAACGCATCTGATTAAAGCCAAAGCGCTGGGCTTTGCCGATGGAATTTTGTGGGTATCGCCCACTGATACTCTTCTGATTCACACCTTTACTCTTGCCCCCAAGGAATTACAGTTGCGTGAGGTTGTGGTAAAAAGCCAAATGCCTATTCAGGTAAAAAAAGATACCGTAGTGTATAGCGCCAAAGCCTTTGCCGATGGCACTGAAAAAACCGTAGAGGATTTACTTAGAAAATTACCGGGTGTCAAAGTAAACTAAGACGGCAAAATCACCGTAAAAGGAAAGCCTGTTGACAAAGTGATGCTCGAAGGCGAAGATTTTTTCAGTAAAAACTATCGGCTTATTACCCGTAATCTTACTGCCGATGTATTGGACAAAATAGAAGCCATTGACAACTACACCGAAAATGCGCTACTCCACGGCATCGAAAAGTCAGGGAAAGTCGTTCTAAATCTTACCATTAAAGCCGACCGTAAACTGAAAGTATTTGGGAATGCCAATGTCGCCGCTGGGATTCGGGAACGATACTCACTAAATGAAGCACTTTTTTCGTTGGTAAAAAAAGTAAAATTTGGAATAATTGGAAACGCCAACAATACAGGATATGACCCAATAATGAATGCAGAAAATGAACTCAATGCCGATGATAATGCTTTCAGCAGTTTTAGCTCCGCAGGCAATGGCGCGAACCCGTTATTGTTTTTAAAAATGGCTAATATTCCAGACGTTGACCCTAAACGCGTTACCTTTAATCAAGCTAAATTATTAGGAACCAACCTCAATTACAAAGTCAATGAAAAACTAAAAATGAAGGGCTTTGGATATTACTATGGTGATAGATTAGCTGCCGGCAATAGGACAGCACAGCAATTTTTATTAGATAATACTACCTTAAAAATTCAAGACTCAAGTTGGAATTTTCGGAAACCTACTTTATGGGCAGGACAACTTCGGGCTGACTATCTGCTCAACAAAAAAACGTCTGTCCGCTGGATAACCGACGTAAAAAATACACGTACCCAAAATGACTATTTTCTGGATTCAAAGAATCTTGAATTATCAGAAAAAGTAAGTGTCATTAACCAAGAGAATGTACTAATGACCCAGCACCAACTAAACATAGTGACACGACTTACTGCTAAAAATGCGTTATTGGCTGATATTGGTTTTAGTTATAATCAATTACCGCAACAAACACAAGCCAATAGCGGGCGATATTCTCCATTTTTCGGCGTAGGTACTTCTTATAATCAGCTTTTTCAAAATGTAAATAATAACAATGAAGAATGGAAGGCAATTGTTCGTTGGAAAGGGGTAATGAAAAAGAATAACTTCACTTTAGCAAGTGGGTTTTTACGGCGCACTGAACAACTCAATACCGATATTTTACTTAAAAACGAAAATGGGTTAAACTTTAATACCGATACTATTTTTAGCAATGATGCGACTCTACAAAAGGATTTATTTCTGGTTGAAGGACACTATCAAGTTCAGTATGGGGTATTGCGGGTTATGGGAAGCGGTTCGGCGCAAGCTACCCAATCCGACTTTAAAGAACATCAACGAAGCTTTTCATTAGCACAATCTCGATTGTTTTTCAATCCCTCTCTGGGGTTTGGGGTCGATTTAGGGAACAATCAAAAGTTGTTAGCTCTATTTAGTCGCAGTCAAGTCCTGCCGAACATCAATGATTTAGCGGTTGGGTATGTTCTAAATGGGTATCGCTCATTCAGTAGAAGCAGTGCTATTTTTAACACAAATAAGAATGACATGTGGTTGTTGTCGTATTCAAATATGAATTGGCAACACTATTATTCGATTAACGGTAGTCTAAGTTTCAATCGAGCTTTTTCATCCTCTATCAGCAACTATCAGCTATCTAATACACTTTCATTTACAACGAATCAACCTATCTTTACTCCATTAAACCGATTTTCCGCCAACTGGCAAGTTGACAAACTTTTGACCCAACTTTCTGTAAAGGTGAGATTAGAAGGCAGTTGGTCTCAATCAAATATGCTTAATCGAATCAATACGACCGATTTACGCCAAAGTACACTCCGCAACCTAAACTCACGTATTTATCTCATTTCTGCCTTTGAAAGCTTTTTTAATATAACATTGAGTTCTAATTGGAATGTCAGTCGTGTTTTTACCCAAAACGAAAATGCAGCTGTTAGCCAAACAAGCCTGTTTCGGCCTAACGTAATCATTTACTTACGCCCCACAAAAGAATTCCACTTTAAAATTACAGGTGAACGCATAGCTTGGAAACAAAATGAGAATAGGAGCATAACCAATTTTTTAGATGTCGAAATCAGGTTCTATCCCCAAAAATCAAAATGGTCTTTTGAAATTATTGGTAATAATCTGTTAAATTCTAAGCAAATAACCTATACACAAGTGAGTAATTACCTCATTTTTCAAAACAGTTATCTTCTTCAACCTCGTTTTGCGACGTTTTCAGTTTCAAGAATGTTTTAAACAATACAAATAAAAACCCCGAAAGCTCATCACTTTCGGGGTTTTTATTTGGGCTTTATTGCCACTCAAACTTACTCCTTCTCCCCCTCCAATCCATCCGTAATCATCTTCCGAATCATTTGGTGCGGACGGAGACCGTTTGAACGCTTGCCGTTTCCATTTCCGTAGTTCATGCTACGGTCGGCGGAGGTGGAGGCTTTCAAGGCTAAATTGTGGGTGTTGAGCATCGAGTTACGAAATTGCGTAAACTCCTCCTCGTTCATCAACTCGCGGGCAATTTCACCTTTGGCATAACCATCGTTGAAAGAAGCAATGCGGCTGTCGGTTTGGGCCAAACGAGTAGTTTCGATGAGGGCATCCAATTCATCCCGCATTTTTATCCGATCCGAACGCAGGTCATCCAAATTAGGCAACATATCCAATTCGTTTTGCAAAATATCTCTCTGCGTAGTTTCGTCGGCCAATTCTTTGTCGGCAGCCTCAATTTCCTTCACCAGTTTTTTACGACGGCGGCGCAAACGCCCCAAGCGTGGGTCAATCTGTAGCCAACGATACCAAAAATTTTGCAGTACCGGCAAAGCCATTCCCAAGGATACCGCCCCTGCCAAGGCAAACAAAATACCACTCAAAACAAACGAAGCCAAGGCCCAAGGGCTATTGACCAAACCAAGGTTCAGTTCATCGGAGCGCAAGAGTTGTTGTTCAATTTTTTGCAATATAGCCTGTTGTTGTTCAGGAGTAATGGTGCTGGTTGGGTCCAGCGGAGTAGCCCCCAGTTGAAGATTTTTTACCGATTTATTAACGGCCTCTTTTAACTTATCCGTACGGTAGGCTTCGTAA
Organism: Runella sp.; assembly: GCF_027484545.1. Lineage (GTDB taxonomy): Bacteria > Bacteroidota > Bacteroidia > Cytophagales > Spirosomataceae > Runella. Next base: position 3,912 of record NZ_JAIXST010000216.1, read on the forward strand.
CGAAACCAGCCCAAAATCCCCAATGTCACAATCGCAAAGCCTGCCAAGCCTACTTTAAACCACGCATAACGCGAACGGTCTTTTTGCGTATGTCCTTCAGTATAAGGCTTTTCGATAAGACGATCATACACGGGTTTAAGCAAGATAGAAATCATGGCCAAGCCTACGGCAAACCCCCAAGCTTCGTTGGAATTACGAATATTAAGAGCATACGCTACGATTTCGTGCGAGATAATCAAATCCCCAAACACAAAAGCCAAACCCGCCGCAAAGAAAAAGAGCCCGGCCAAAAGCGAGTATTCCGACTGAGTTAGTTTACGACGCGCCCGCAAAGCTTCGGTTTCTTCATCCACCGCGTCGCGTTGGGAAACCAGTTCTGTCAAACGCTTGGTAATTTTTGTAATCCGCTGCACAAATTCTTGCAAACGGTCGTAAGCCGTTTTACGTTTTACCGAAGTTTCTTCGATTTCACGCTCTACGCGTTGAATCTCGTTGCGACGGTCGTCAATCCGCTGAGAAAGCCAATTATAATGTACTTCACTTGACAAATAGCTTTCGTAAGGATTACGATTTTCCGAGCCTTCAATACCGCTGTTATAGCCGTGCTGAAAGTCAGGTTGGTCTGAATGATTATTAGTTGGTTCTTGCATGGTTTCAATAAGTTATGCGGAACACTGAAGTTGATTTCGTACTTGTTCCTAAAAAACTATTCCTCAAAGCGTTTGGCGATTTCACGCACTTGCCGTTCTGTCAATCGTTCGCGTAATTGGCGTGCTAAATTAAACTCGCTTTCAAACATTTTGGTGAGTGCTTCACGCCGCGCATTCAATCGCGCCAGTTCAGCCTCCGCACGATTAAGGTGAGGAATAATCTGCCATTTTTGGACACGCAATTCATCAATCTCCTTATTGAGGCGGAGCGTTTCTTCTTCCCAACTATCCGTTTTCGTCGTCTTTTCTTTTTTCAAATCAGTACCTGCCAACCACACCCGAAGGTCGTTACGCAATACGGTAATGTTACTGAGTAAAAGTTTCCCGGCAAACAAAAACAGGAAGAACACAAAGACAAACAAAGCTCCTGACCGCAAAACGGTTTGCTTTTCAAGTGCTTGTACAAACACAAACAGGGCGGCAGCAAACGGCATTCCGATTTCTTCTAAAAACCGACGCCAGGAAACAGAACTATCAGTATCATGAAACAGCGAAACCCGACCAAATAAGTTAAACATTCCCGCCAAAAATACTCCTACCGCAATCCACTGACTGCTGGAATACAAAGGCTGTAAGGTATCGGCTATCAAAAAATAATTCCCAACGCACATCGCAATAGAGAAGGTCAATCCAACAATCGTTCTTGGCAATTGATGTTCGCCGTCGTTGCTGCGCTTATCCAATTCGTGGGCTTTTTCTTTCAACTCATTGATGCGATTCTCCTTTTGTTCAATAAACAAATTTAATTCCTGAATTTTCTCGCCGTGGCGTTCCACTTCCAACTCGACATCAGCCGATTGATGCACAAAATAATTGCGGATAATGGCCACTTTCTCTTCCGATTTAGACTCCGAAAGTCCAAAAATCACCCCTTCATCACGAAGCAACGTCTCATCTTCCAACCACGAAGGCCACTCCATAGCAGGGCTTGGCGGAGACAATATCCAGGACTTTGTTTCGGGCTGAAGGTCTTCTAAAAAAGTTTTTTTTTCAGGAACAACCGTCGGCATTTGTACCGATGTAGCGGTCGGGGCAGTAGGCAGCATTTCAGCTTTAGGAGGGTCGAGCTCGGCAAAGGACACTAACTCAGGGTCTTTTTGGAAGCTATCACGGCTAAAGTAGGCTTTGATGCGATCAAAGAGGCTCATATTGGATGGTTTGGGCTGTTAAAAGCGATTGTTTCTAAAACTTGAAGTTGGGTAATAATATTGTATCTACCCCCAAAAATGGGACGAAAGGCGCAATTTAAGACGTAGAATTGATTTTTTTGCTCTCAAACAAAAACTCCCCACCAACTATTTTTGGTGAGGAGTCAACTACTGAAAAAATAAAGGCTCTTATTTTTTTAATAATGTCAAAATCGACTCTATTCCTGAACGGAGTTCAGAATAACCTCTTCTAATTTCGTATTGCATTTCAGCGAATGTGAGATTCCTCATGTTAATCCTGTGCTTTTTGATTTTCAAAAGTTTAATCTGTGCATTAAAACTCTTCATACAAGTTTCGACCTAAGAATTACATTTTCGTCACTATCTTCAATTCATCCAACTGTTTTTGATCAATTCGTGAAGGTGAATCAATCATTACATCGCGACCGGAATTATTTTTAGGGAACGCAATAAAATCGCGGATGGAATCAGCCCCGCCAAAGAGTGAGCATAAACGGTCAAAACCAAACGCAATACCTGCGTGCGGCGGCGCTCCGTATTCAAACGCTTCCATCAAGAAGCCAAATTGGGCTTTCGCTTCTTCGGGAGTGAAGCCCAGGATTTCAAACATCTGCATTTGCAAGGGACGTTGAAAAATCCGAACCGAGCCTCCTCCTACTTCTGTACCGTTGATAACCATGTCGTAGGCATTAGCACGAACCGCCCCCAAATCAGTCTCTAATAAAGGAATATCTTCGGGTTTGGGGCTGGTAAAAGGATGGTGCATTGCAAACCAACGTTGGTCCTCTTCTCCATATTCCAACAATGGAAAATCCAACACCCATAGTACCTTATAATCATCAGGATTGCGCAAACCCATACGATTGCCCATTTCAAGGCGAAGTTCGCTGAGTTGTTTACGTACTTTATTCGCTTCTCCCGACAAAATCAGCATTAAATCTCCCGGCTCTGCGCCAAAAGCTTCAACCCACTTTTTAAGGTCTTCTTCTGCGTAAAACTTATCTACCGACGATTTAACCGTTCCGTCTGCATTATAACGCGCATATACCAACCCTTTCGCTCCTATTTGCGGGCGTTTTACCCACTCAGTCAATTCATCAATCTGCTTGCGGGTATATTCGGCACAACCTTTGGCACAAATGCCAACTACTAACTCAGCAGCATCAAAAACAGGAAATCCTTTGCCTCGCACCAAGTCAGGTTCATTTCCCCCATTGGGGCGGTCCGCCGAAGCGGTGAGGGGGCAAAATTCCATTCCGAAACGAATATCCGGTTTGTCGGAGCCATATTTTTTCATCGCATCGGCGTAGGTCATGCGAGGTACTTCGGGCAATTCAAGATTTTTGACGGTTTTAAACAAATGACGTATCAAACCCTCAAACATCTGCAACACATCTTCCTGCGTTACAAACGACATCTCGCAGTCTATTTGGGTAAATTCAGGCTGACGATCGGCGCGTAAGTCTTCATCACGGAAACACTTTACAATCTGAAAATAACGGTCAAAGCCCGATACCATCAACAATTGCTTGAAAGTTTGCGGAGATTGCGGCAAAGCATAAAACTCTCCCGGATTCATCCGACTCGGTACCACAAAATCCCGCGCTCCTTCTGGTGTAGATTTAATCAAAACCGGCGTTTCTACTTCAATAAAATTCTGAGCGTCCATGTAGAGGCGAGTCTGTTGAGCCACTTTATGGCGCAGCTCCAAATTTTTACGTACGGAATTACGGCGCAAATCAAGGTAGCGGTATTTCATGCGGAGTTCGTCTCCCCCGTCAGTTTTGTCTTCAATCTGAAAAGGCGGCAATTTAGCTGAGTTCAGAACCGTCAGCGCCGTCAATTTAATTTCAATATCTCCCGTCGCCATTTTATCATTTTTGGCAAAACGCTCGGTCACTATCCCCGTCGCCTGAATCACAAACTCGCGGCCCAAATTTCGTACCTGAGTAATAATTTCAGAAGCGGTCTTTCCTTCTTCGAGCATTAATTGGGTAATACCGTAACGGTCGCGCAGGTCAATCCAAATCATACCGCCTTTATCGCGTGTACGTTGTACCCATCCGCTGAGAGTTACTTCTTTATTGACATCCGAAATGCGGAGTTCTCCGCAAGTGTGCGTTCTAAGCATACAAAATGAGTTCTTAAATTCTTTAAAAAGTGCGCAAAAGTACGGAATAAATATAATGTTTGATAAAAAACCTTACGGTGCGCTGTTGCGATAGGTTTGTAAGGTATGATAGGGAATAACCCTATAAGGTTTTAGGCAAAAAAGAAGGGCAAGCGGGATAAACCGTTTGCCCTTTTGTTGACACATTGCACTCCCCGATTTTAGTCGGACATTCAATATATCACTTTAACGTCTCTACATTTTGGTTATGCGCGCTTAACGTTAGTTGCATTCAACCCTTTTTTGCCTTGGGCAGTGTCGAATGAAACGGTGTCTCCTTCGCGGATGTTGTCAACCAAACCAGAAATGTGTACGAAAATTTCTTCACCAGTGGTGTTATCTACAATAAAACCAAAACCTTTTGTTTCATTGAAGAACTTTACTGTTCCTTTGTTCATTACTAAAAAATTAAAAAATTGATAATTGGCACGACGCCATTACAAAAGTAATAGAATAAAATTTAACGATTACTATTTTTAATTACCTTTTTTACTTTCTTTCTAAACAAGAACTTGTTTTCTAATGAATCCGTTATTTACTTTGAGAAATAACGACTGAAATTCTACTTCGTAAATCATCCAATCCCTTGAAGCAGGTCATTGACAACCACGGACGTCCGATTAGTTATTTACGGTTAGCAGTTACCGACCGTTGTAATTTACGTTGCTTTTATTGCATGCCTGAAGAAGGCATCAAATATGTACCCAAACCTCATCTCCTGACGTGGGAAGAAATGGAGCGTACCATTCGGTTGTTGGTAAGTATGGGAGTGGACAAGGTACGGTTGACCGGAGGAGAGCCTTTTGTGCGTCGGGGTATCATGGAATTTTTGGAAGAAATCAGTCAAATTCAAGAATTACGTCAAATAAATATCACAACCAACGGCGTATTAACCGCTCCGCTTGTTCCTGAATTTAAGCGCTTGGGCATCAAGTCCGTCAATTTAAGTTTGGACAGTCTCGACCGGCAACGCTTTTTTGAGATTACACGCCGCGATGAGTTTCAAAAAGTGTGGCAAACTTTTGAAGCCTTGCAGGAATATAAGATTCCAACTAAACTCAACTCGGTGGTGATGTCCGGAAAAAATACCGATGACATTATTCCGATGGCAGAATTGACTCGTGAACACAATGTCAGCGTACGGTTTATTGAAGAAATGCCTTTCAATGGCGACGGAGCCCATGAATATCAGGAATTCTGGAATTATCGCAGGATTTTAGAAGAATTGAAAAAACAATATCCTGGAATTTATAAACTGCCCGATCCTCCTTCCTCTACTTCCTACAACTATCAAATTCCTAATCATAAAGGAACGATTGGAATTATTGCTGCCTTCAGCAGAACATTTTGCGGCACCTGCAATCGAATCCGCCTTACTCCACAAGGTCAATTCAAAACCTGTTTGTACGACGAAGGGGTATTTAATATAAAGGATGTATTACGGCAGGGACTAAGTGATGAAGCTGTCAAACAAATTATTTTTGAAGCGCTCCAAAACCGCGCAAAAGATGGGTTTGAAGCAGAAGCCAATCGAAAAGTAAATTTGGTATCAGAATCTATGTCAACAATTGGCGGATAGTCAGGCAGCTGTAATTATTCATCGTCTACTTTTACGTGCTTCCAGTTCTCTCCCGAACGAATGCGATTGAGTTGGGTATGCGTAATGCCAAATTGTTTTGCAATCATTTTCAAGCGACTTTTTTCGCTTTTGAGCAATTTTTTAATCATCCTGACCTTAATTTCGGTCAATTTGTAATTACGGGTACGGGTAGGGATTTTACGATTGATTACTGCAGGATTTAGGCGGTTGTGCTCTACCATTTCCTCTTTCGTCACCCATTTTAAGTTCTCAGCGCGGTTGTTTTGTTTTTCAAAATCAAGGTGAATCACGTATTTGCAGTTTTCACTTTCGCGTTTCCCAAACAAATCTGCGACTAATTTATGGACGTATTTGTTAATTGTTTTCCCGCCAGGAATCCGAATATTCAATGAGCGATAGCCCTGTATTACTGACCCTTTAATAATTGTTCCACCTTTCTCTTCATTTTGAAAACTGCGAAGTCTGCCATAATTAGATACTTCATAACGCGGTGGATTTTCAACTCCCTCAAATTCGATAGGTACCCACTTTTCGTTCCAGTAATTAATCACTTTCTTGTCGCTCATGGTCCTATTTTGTTATTGATTTAGAAAAAATTAAGAATTATAAGTAATACTTGTATAAACGTTATATTGGATGCGAATAGAACAAGTTTTAGAAAAATTTGTTTAGAAAAATAACTGATATAAATCACATCATGAAAAAAACACTCATCATCGGCGCTTCCACTAATCCTCAACGATACTCTTTTTTAGCGGCCAATCGTTTGGTCAATCATGGTTATCCTATCGTTATGTTAGGCCTAAAAGAAGACCAAGTGGCTGAAAATCAAATACAAACAGAAAAGCCAATTTTAAGTGATATAGACACGGTTACATTGTATATTGGCCCGGGTCACCAGCCCCAATGGTACGAATATGTAATCAACCTTAAACCCAAACGCGTCATTTTTAATCCGGGAACCGAAAATGAAGAATTTGAGCATTTATTAAAAAAAGAGGGCATAGAGATACTCGAAGCATGTACATTGGTGTTAATTTCGATTGGGGCTTATTAGGGTTTTTAGTAATTGACCGGTGAAAATAACAATCATTTTTTAACCCTAACTAAACAATAGTTATTATCTACTAAACAAAAAGGGCCGATTTTGTACTTTCTACTTCTTCTGCCTCTACAATTCCTTCTGCGTTTATGTCAGTAAGACGTAAATTTTTTAATTCATTTATCAGCAATGGATCATATTTAACAGCCACGCGAACATAGTTTTCGGTAAAGCCCTGCATGAATCCATTTACTACTTCATCTTCAAATAACACAGTCCGTTCGGTTCCCAGTTGACTTTCATAAAAAGCCCGACGCTTTTTATCGGAAAGAATATGTAACATTTTTGAGCGCTCTGCTCGCTGCGACTGAGGCACAACAGGCTTAATATCAACGGCTAAGGTATTAGAGCGTTCGGAATAGGTAAAAACGTGCAGGTAGGAAATATCAAGTGCACTTAGAAAGGTATACGTTTCCAAAAATTCTTCTTTTGTCTCACCTGGATGACCCACGATTACATCCACTCCAATACAACAATGAGGCATGAGTTCCTTGATTTTGGTGACTCGGTCTACATATAGTTCACGGCGATAACGCCGGCGCATCAATCCCAACACTTTGTTAGAGCCGGATTGAAGCGGAATATGAAAATGAGGTACAAATCGCTTTGATTGTGCTACAAAAGCGATGATTTCGTCCGTCAAGAGATTCGGTTCAATGGAAGAAATGCGAAAACGCTCAATACCTTCTACTTCGTCCAACGCTTTGACCAAATCAAAAAATGTCTCCTCGCGCTGACCGTTACGAAGACCAAAATCACCAATGTTCACACCCGTCAGCACAATTTCTTTTACGCCTCTCGCAGCAATTTCGTGCGCCGATTTTACGACATTTTGAATCGTATCAGAGCGGCTTTTTCCACGCGCCAACGGAATGGTACAGTAAGCACAGGGATAATCACAACCATCCTGTACTTTCAAAAAAGTGCGCGTACGGTCATTAAGTGAATAAGATACGTGATACTCTACCGCTTCTTCAATAGGAGAATTAAATACCTGACCTTGTGTTTTGGTAGGCTCTTTGACAAAGCCATCCAATAAATCTATCAATCTAAATTTTTCGGCAGCTCCCAACACCGCATCTACGCCCGGAATTTCGGCAATTTCCTGCGGTTTCAATTGAGCGTAACAGCCGATAATTGCCACATACCCGTTGGGGTTAATGGCTTGCGCTTCGCGTACAATTTTCCGACATTTTTTGTCGGCATTTTCAGTAACCGAACACGTATTGACAATAAAAATATCAGGTTGGTCATTAAACGCTACTTTTTGGTAACCTCTCTGCTCAAACATCCGCGAAATACTGGAAGTCTCGGAATAATTAAGTTTACAACCCAACGTATAAAAAGCAACTTTTTTCATACTGCAAAATTAGTGATAATCAGGCTGATTGAAATAAGGCGAAACCGAAGTTTTTAAAATTTCAACCAAATTTCCGTCCATAAATTGATACTCATCAGGAATATTCAACACAATCAGTTGCTTTTCGTTCAGGAGATACGGAAAACGAGTCAGCAAAATCTGTTTATGTTTCTTCTCCATTACAAAAATCAAAGAGGCCCAAAGAATCATTTTTTCCGTAATTCTAATGCGGGCTTTGGAAGAAGTTCCTGCCGAACGAACGGAAAGCCCGGCCTCTTTCTTAAAAATTTCTTCTGCCGTTGGACTTCTCCACTGATTTCGACTGCAAACGAAAAGAACATTCATGTTTTCTCTCAATTGAATTCAATAACTTTGCCAGTCAAACAAGAAAAATATATGTTTGGTGCGTATTCCAAAAGCAGTTTAATTTTTCCCTAAACTTTACTATTTAAATTATTTATGGCAAATATGCGATTTAAGGCCATCGAAACGGCCCACAACCGCACCGCAATCAGCGTCACTCCTCCGAGCGACAAAGTAGCTGATTACTACGGTTCTTATACCTTCAGTGATGATGTAATGAAGACATTGCTCACGCCCGAAGCCTATTATAAAGTTTCCAATGCCATCAAGTCGGGTTCAAGAATAGACCGCGAAATAGCCGATGAGGTGGCCGCTGCCATGAAATCATGGGCTACCTCCAAAGGCGCTACCCACTATACCCACTGGTTTCAACCTCTTACGGGCGGTACAGCCGAAAAACACGATGCTTTTTTTGACGTAACTCCTCAAGGCAAAGCCATTGAGAAGTTCAAAGGGAGTGCACTCGTCCAGCAGGAACCCGATGCATCGTCGTTTCCAAGCGGCGGATTACGAGCCACTTTTGAGGCACGTGGTTATACAGGTTGGGACCCAAGTTCTCCCGCTTTTTTGATGGACAACGGGGCCGGCGGCAAAACGCTTTGTATTCCTTCGGTCTTTATTTCTTATACCGGCGAAGCCTTGGATTATAAAACTCCTATTCTTCGTGCTTTACACATGCTTGACAAAGCCGCCACGGCTGTGATGTACTATTTTGACCGCAACGTGGAAAAGGTAACAGCTACTCTCGGCCCTGAACAGGAATATTTTTTGGTGGACAAAGCGCTGTACTACGCTCGTCCTGACTTAATGATGGCCGGGCGTACTGTGTTTGGCCATTCTCCCGCCAAAGGCCAGCAATTGGAAGATCATTATTTTGGTTCAATTCCTCCGCGCGTCAATGCGTTTATGGTAGATTTTGAATATGAGGCGTGGAAATTGGGAATTCCCGTCCGCACCCGTCATAATGAAGTGGCTCCGGGGCAGTTTGAGTGCGCACCTACGTTTGAAGAGCTCAATTTAGCGATTGACCACAACGCTCTTTTAATGGATTTGATGAACAAAGTGGCCGAAAAGCATCATTTTAAGGTGCTGTTTCACGAAAAACCATTTGCCGGTATCAACGGAAGCGGCAAGCATAACAACTGGTCGATGATGACCGATACGGGAGTAAATTTGCTTGCTCCCAGCAGTAAGCCCAAAGAGACGCTTCGTTTCCTGACTTTTTTGATGAACACCGTAAAAGCGGTTCACGACCACGCCGATTTGTTACGCGCTTCGATTGCCTCGGCAGGAAATGAATACCGCTTGGGAGCCAATGAGGCCCCGCCTGCGATTGTATCTATTTTCTTGGGTGATGAACTTATTCGATTGTTGGAAACGCTCGAAAATCGCGGAGAAATTCAATTGGAGAAAGGGGATAATGTATTTTATAAATTAGGAATCACGCGCACTCCTCCTCTCATGCGCGACAATACCGACCGTAATCGAACCTCCCCGTTTGCATTTACAGGCAATAAGTTTGAGTACCGAGCCGTAGGTGGCAGCGCCAACAGTGCTTCACCGATGATTATTCTTAATACCATTGTTGCCAATCAACTTCAGGAGTTCAAAAAGGAGTTGGAAGTACGTTTGGAAACAGGTGAGAAAAAAGAATTGGCCATCGTCGATATTCTAAAAGATTACTACCGCCACAGCAAACGAATCTTATTCCAGGGAAATGGCTATTCGGAGGAATGGATTCAGGAAGCTGCCAACCGTGGGCTTACTAACATTGCTTCTACCCCAATTGCTTTAGCCAAATACATTGAGCCATCCGCCATTGCAGTTTTGGAAAAAATGGGAGTTTTGACGGAGCGGGAAGTTCATGCCCGTTACGAAATTGAGCTGGAAAACTATATCAAGAAAGTACAGATTGAATCACGGGTAATTGGTGACTTAGCCCTCAATCACGTAGTTTCAACCACGATAAAATACCAATTCCAATTGGCCCAAACGGCCAAAGCATTGGTAGAATTGGAGCTTATTGATGAAGCACAACCGTTGAAAGAACTCATCAAAGAAGTATCTCAACGGGTTTCTATCATTAAGCAGGCCGTAGATGACATGACCGAAGCACGTAAGAAAGCTAATAATACGGAAGACATCGCCGAGCGCGCGATTTTGTATGGCTCGGAAGTCAAAGACTATTTTGATAAAATCCGTTACGAAGTGGACAAACTCGAATTACTAATTGACGACGAAGATTGGCCTCTGGTAAAATACCGCGAAATGTTATTTGTAAAGTAAGCACTCCAACTGTGTCAGCAGGTTGAAAATCAGCCTCTAACACAGTTACTTACCGTAAAATAATTTCTTTTTCTTATCCATGCTGAGTTGATTTATTTTGTTCATCCTATAACAAAAACAACTCAACAATTGGATGACGAACTAAAAGCTCAATTTCCCAACTGGTCAAATTAAGGCAAGCCGTTAATTGTTATCTAATCATGAGGTTTTGTAAATTGGCTTTAGCTATTTTTACAACCTCAACTATTTTCCCAACATCGGGATAATTGGACAACAATTCTATGCTTTCAGATTTTGGCACTATTCTTTTATTCATCATCGCGGCTATTGTCCTCATCGTAGGTATGTTGGCATTAGCAAAATTGATACGGCCCAGTCGGCCCAATGAGGAAAAATTATCCACCTATGAATCGGGAGAAGATCCTATCGGGAATGCTAACATTCAATTCAACGTTCGTTTTTACGTAGTTGCTATTGTATTTTTACTTTTCGAGGTGGAATTAATTTTCCTTTTCCCGTGGGCCGTAGTCTTCGGACAGGCCAATCTCATAGCGCAGACAAATGGATTGTGGGGGTGGTTTTCTTTGGTAGAAATGTTGATTTTTGTGGGGATTTTAGCCTTAGGCTTGGCCTATGCCTGGGCGAAAGGGTATTTAGATTGGGTACGGCCACAGCCTCAAATTCCCGAAATTACGACGAGGGTACCTGCCAACCTTTACCAAAAGGTAAACGATAAATACAGCAACAAAAACTAGCCCCCCTTTTCCTGTACAACTTAGGAAAGGGAGGCTCACTATTTTCGGCAAATTAGTTTACTCCTACTAATTCGATTTCAAAAATCAAATCCTGTCCTGCCAAAGGGTGGTTGGCATCAACAATAATCTGCGTATCCGTTACCTGAACAACAGTTACAGGAATAGGCTGAGGATTACCGTCTTGGTGCATATTTAGTTGCATTCCTACTTCAAAAGGAATATCGTCGGGCATTTCGGCACGGTCAAACGGGAAAACCAGCTCATCCTGCGCTGGGCCGTACGCCTCTACAACAGGAATATGTACCGTTTTTTTGTCTCCCACAGTCATGCCCTGAATCCCACTGTCAAAGCCCGGAATCACCATACCTGATCCCAATTGAAATTCCAAAGGCTCACGTCCTTCTGACGAATCGAAGATTGTCCCGTCAGTCAATGTACCTTTGTAGTGTACCTGCACAGTATCACCTGATTTTGCTACGCTCATTTTTGCTTGTTTTTGAGTTATTGATTTGTTGGTTTTATAAATTCAGGCGAGTCTCCCGTGCAAGGATTCCCACTAAAATTAAAATTAATACGCTCGCGCAAACAATACTCGCTGTTTAGAAGGATTCCCCGTCAAAATACATTTGCCGTCCTCTTCAGGAGCATTGTACGGAATACAGCGAATGGTTGCTTTGGTCTCGTCCTTGATACGGTCTTCGGTTTCCGAAGTGCCGTCCCAGTGTGCGAGAATAAATCCGCCTTTTTCGTCCAATATCTTTTTAAACTCTGCATAATCATCCACTTTATGCGTATTGGCAACCCGAAAAGCTAAGGCTCTATTGTAGATATTTTGTTGAATTTCTTCCAAGAGTTGTTCAATATATTCCACAATTCCCTCCAACGATATGGTCTTCTTTTCTTTCGTATCCCGACGCGCAATTTCGACTGTTCCGTTTTCTAAATCACGAGCTCCCATTGCTAAACGCACAGGAACACCACGGAGTTCGTATTCGGCAAATTTCCAACCAGGTTTGTTCGCATCTGAGTTATCAAATTTTATACTGATACCCTTTTTGCGCAACCCTACCGTGATTTCTTTTACTTTTTCAGTAATCTGGTCTAATTGCTCTTCGCTGCGAAAAATCGGTACAATTACTACTTGAATGGGCGCTAATTTAGGTGGCAATACCAATCCCGAATCGTCCGAATGTGCCATCACAAGAGCACCCATCAAACGGGTACTGGCTCCCCACGATGTTCCCCAAACATACTCCAATCCGCCTCCTTTGCTCTGGAATTTAACATCAAAAGCTTTGGCAAAATTCTGACCTAAAAAGTGCGAAGTTCCTGCCTGCAACGCTTTTCCATCCTGCATCATGGCCTCAATGCAAAGCGTTTCTTCAGCCCCGGCAAACCGTTCGTTAGCCGTTTTATAGCCTTTAATGACGGGTACAGCCATCCATTCTTCGGCAAAACGGGCATAAATTTCCAGCATTTGCCGGGTCTCGGCCATAGCTTCATCGGAAGTAGCGTGAGCGGTATGGCCTTCTTGCCACAGAAACTCGGTTGTACGCAAAAACAATCGCGTCCGCATCTCCCAACGTACCACATTAGCCCATTGGTTAATCAACAGCGGCAAATCCCGATAGGACTGAATCCAGTTTTTGTAAGTACTCCAAATTACCGTTTCCGAAGTAGGTCTTACAATAAGTTCTTCTTCTAATTTAGCATCCGGATCTACAATGACGCCACTGCCATCCGGTGCATTTTTAAGACGATAGTGCGTCACAACCGCACATTCTTTCGCAAAACCTTCTACGTGGCTTGCTTCTTTACTTAAATAAGATTTGGGTATAAAGAGCGGGAAGTAAGCATTCAAATGCCCTGTTTCTTTGAACATATCGTCCAAAGCACGTTGCATTTTCTCCCAAATTGAATACCCATAGGGTTTTATCACCATACAGCCGCGAACGGCTGAGTTTTCGGCTAAATCAGCCCTCTTTACTAATTCGTTGTACCAATCTGAATAATTATCACTACGGCTGGGAATTGCGTTTGCCATTGTTTTATGTTTTACTTGTTAATTCTTTACTAATTTATCGCATACTACTGATAATCAAAACCTTAAACGTAATTTTTACACTCATCCGATACTACTTACTCAAACTCAGGATTTTGCGGGGTTTAGTGTTAAGTTTACATTTATAAAACTTTGATTCTCAGCAACTTTATACATAAAAATATACTTCTTTTTTTACAGAAAATTCTTGCAAAGATACTTTTTTCTCCTAAATTTGTGTCGCAACTGAATCAATACACATTAAATTAGCGTTATACAGTAATTAAAAGCCCTGTTTTTCTTTTTTAAATCGTAGGAAATAAAAACTTTCAAGATACCATGAAAACCTTTCGTTCACTTACACTTTTATCGGCATTGGGCTTGATGGGGTTGTGGAGCTGCAACTCTAAGCAGTACGCTACCCGCGACGATGCCGAATACGACGATCTCTACGGAAATTCGTCGAGCTCTGCGGTTGCTATGTTGGGTCGCGGGGATGAGCAGAAACCTGACTACCGCAATCTAAATCCGGACTATAAGAGTGGCCAGCAATTATCCACGGGTACGGGTACTACGAATGATTACTACGATGAGTCTTATTTGAGCTCACGCGGTGTTAATCGTAATATTGGTCCTAATGCAGGCTACAACGCAGGCTTTTCGGATGGCTACAGTACTGCTTACAATAATTCAAACTGGGGTAATTACTGGAACAGCCCTTGGCGCAGTGGCTGGAACACGATGGGGATGAGCCGTTGGGGAAGCACTTCAATGATGTTCGGATTAGGTTATGGCATGAATAGTCTGTACAGCCCATTCGGTATGAACAGCTTCTACAACCCTTATAGTTTTGGTTCTGCCTACGCATTCAATGATCCATTCTACTCATATTATCCGGGTTACGGCAGTTATGGGTACAGCAATTTTGGTTATGGAGGCTTTGGTTACCCTTATTCAAGCTTCGGGTCCTATAACTTCTATTCGCCATATTCTTATTATGGAAATTCGTTCTACGGAAATAGCTATAACAGCAATGCCTGGTACAATGGGCCAACCAATAACATTCAAATTGTAGATTCACGTCGCCGTCCGGGCACAGATTATTACAATCGTGTGGATCGCTCGTCTAATGCCTACAATAATAACAGCAACAACAGTGCACGTAATGTAAACGAGCCACGCCGCCAAGGCTATGATCCAACCGACCGTACTAACAGCAACAGTAACTCTTCAACAGGTGACAGCTATTATTCTCGTCCGCGCGGTGGTTCAAATCGTTCTTACGAAGGTTATTCGGGAACGGGTGGTCGTACCAGCAGTGACTATAGCTCAGGAAACACACAAAGCTCGGGTTATTCCTCAGGTACTCGCGGCGGAGCGACCCGTACGTATGGCGAATCAAACAGCAGTACTTACAGTAACCAACGTACTTACAGTAACAGCACTCCAAGCAATTCTAATAATAGCTGGAACAATAGCAATAGCGGACGAAGCAGCAGTTGGGGTAGCAGCGATAACAGCGGTTCTCGCAGTACTTACAGTGCGCCAAGCAGTACCTATAGCGCTCCAAGCAGCAGTGGAAGCAGCAGCAGTGGCAGTTCAAGCCACAGCAGCCCTGCTCCATCACGTGGACCACGTTAATTAAGAAATGTAAAACGTAGTCATTCCACCAGTCAAAAACTGATTTTTGTCGAAAATGCTTACGATTTTTTCAAATAAAAAAACCTCGCTACTTTTGAGTGGCGAGGTTTTTTATAGTTTATAAATGTAATTTAAACAATTGTTTTACTATCTGCCATGAGAACACATAAAATTGTATGGGGAATGGTTTTAGGTTTAACCGTCACTCAAGTTTACTCACAAAGCCGTTTGTATTCCAATACCGCTTTGCAATTATCCGGAATCACTCAAAACGGCACGGCTCGCTTTCAGGGCGTTGGCGGTAACCACGCCGCCTTGGGCGGAGATGCCAGTAACATCTTTGGAAACCCCGCCGGTATCGCGTTTTTTAACCGTTCCGAAATAAGCCTCAGCCCTACGTATTACAGCATCAGCAACGAATCGTCTTACATCAACGGCACCCAAAAAGATCAGAAGGCCAACCCTAATCTTTCTCAGTTTTCGTTGATTTTGGCAGGAAACCCACAAAGCTACAATCGCAAATGGCGTCGTACTTCCTTTGGAGTCAGCTATTCTCGTCAAGCCAACTTGAACAATTCTTTCACCTACGGAGGCCTTAACAACCGCAGTTCGATGATTGATAATATTGCCGAAATATCCAATGGTTTACCTGTCCAGACGCTTGAAGATGAATTTGAAATAAGGAGTGGCAGTCAAAACTCCATCGCATACTCTATTGAATCCGCTTTTTATAATCTGTACCAAATGGACGCTCTATCGGCCAATGGCCCTTACCGCCGTCCTGTTCCCTTATCTAAGGCTTCATTTGAACAAAGCGGCAAGGTAGAAGTAACAGGTGCCTCTTCGCAGTGGACGTTTGCTTATGCAGGAAATTATGACGATAAACTTTACGTAGGTGTGTCAGGAGGTTTTGCCCGTCACAGCTACATTCGTCGAAACAATTATGAAGAGCGCTTTGTAAATGGAGGGGCTTTTCGCGGACTCGACTATCGCGAAGACATCAATATCAACGGAACCGGTATTTTTCTATCAGCAGGGGTAATTTACAAGGCCAATGACTTTTTGCAATTAGGTGCTTCAATTCATAGTCCTACCTGGAGCAATATGCAAATGACTTACGAAGAAGAAGTAGGTGTAGATGTGCTTAACAATCGCGTACCCATCTATGACTCCAACGGCAAGCCTGTTACGAATGCCCAAGGTCAACAGGCTTTTGATCAACTTCCTGCCACTCGTGTAAATCTTGAGCCGTATGATTTTGAATACAGCATGAGAACTCCAATGCGGGCAACGGGCGGAGCCACCTTCTTCTTTGGCAAGAAAGGTTTTATTACCGCCAGTGCTGAATATGTTGGTTATAAAGGAATGAGCGTAAGTACGCAGGATGATAATCAGTTTAAAACCAATAATCGTCGCTTGATTCAATCATCGTTCAACAATGCAGTGAATCTGCGTGTCGGGGGTGAAGCAAGACTGGATAAATTCAGAGTTCGGGCCGGAGTAGGTTATTTACCAAATCAATACAGTCAAAATTACAATGTTGAAGGCAAACTTGACCGTTCAAAAATACAGTTTTCGGGTGGGTTGGGCTATCGCAACGAGCGTTTTTACGTTGATTTGGCAGGAACTTATCTCCAAACCAAAGATGCCTTTGCACCTTATCAACTTAACGATTCAAGCTTATATCAATCGGCAGTATTGAATGTCAAGGTTATAAATGTAACGGGTTCAGTCGGGCTGTTCTTTTAGAGAAAACTACTGTTCTAATCAAACACCCTTTCAAGTAAACTTGAAAGGGTGTTTGATTTAGTACCGGGGACGGGAACACAACTTTAATTGTAATTTAATGTATATCAACTACTTATATACACTAAAAACAAAACTGCTGACGATTTGCTGACGATTTGCTCTTTTTTATAGTTTTCATTGGCGTTCTTAGCTGTTGTTTGAGGGTATTTTTAAGCCCTAGCCCCCCCCCTTTTAGTTTTGCAGTAAATGCAGAATAGGGGGCCTGGGTCAAGGGTCGTTAAATGTCTGAACTTTCAACTCCCCCCCCATAGGATACCCCCCTATTTTCTAATACTGACAAAACACACGTAGAAGGGGACAAGGGTCAAGGCATACAAACCGTATGAACTTTTAACTCCCCCCCCTCAATCATTCGGTTTACTTTCGGTTATAAGTTCTGCATATTACTTTCATCTTTGATTTCTTAACCTCCTATCTAATTACTTTCAAATCAGATCAGATAGGAAATTAAGATTTTTAACCGTTCGTCCCTGCTATTATTGCTGTCTTTTTTCAACCAAACTTTAAATTCAACTGTACCATTATTTCCCGCTGTTGTGGCGTTGGTCTGAATACCTCCTTAAACTCAATTGTAAAGCAGGTGATTTACTTTGTTATTACCTTGCTTTTCTAATAGCTTAACACATACTTTCATAGGGGTTAGATATACCTTAACATACCTTTGGTGGGTAGTTGGAAGGGTTTGCAAAGGCGTTGAATTGATTGAATGTCTAAACCTGCATTAGTTGAGGTAACAAAAAGCGTTACTCGTTTACACTTACTATAAGCACTCACCTATAAAACCGTTGTACCTGCTTTACCTTTTGGTCAAGTTCTGCTACCAACTCAGCGTTACCATTACAATCAGCAGGGCAATTGAACACCTCCCGTACTTTATCTTTGAGTCGCTTCACCTGCATTTTATTTTCAAAAACTCCCTCGCGTTTGGCCTGCTCTATCATGTCTAAAATCTGTTGCTCATTACCAACTGATAACAAGCCTCTCAAATAGATTTGTTTATCAAAATCCTTTGTACTCTTCATAATTGATAAATCTAAATTATACGATTGTTGCTTTTTAATATTGGCATACCCTCCCGCCCATCGGTCAATAAGTCCCATATAAAACGCCTCATCGGTGAGGGTTTCAAGCGTTACCTCTGATCGGTTAAATTGCTTAGTTAAGTTTCTGACGTATCTCAATTCATACCTCAATACGTTCTTGCCCTCCCACACGTTAGGCAGTTGATAGCCTGCCCGTTTGCCCTCCTCTACTTTGTTGTAAAATAGCTTTACCCGCTGTCCGTTTTGGTAGTAAAGTGTGTGCGGTTGCTGCAATCGGCTGTAATGGTTGCAATGCCCCAAATAGGCAAAATAAGCCTCTGATTCTTGCTTTACCATAAAGCTTTGAGCAATCGCCTCACCTGGGCAAGTTTAAAAGGCAATCCTAACACGTCAGAAAGTTTTTCAACGGCTTGCTCTGAGGTTTGACGAGTAAGTAGCTGAAAGTTATCACCAAACAAAAATTTGGGCATACTGCCTTTGACCGATACGCCCCTCGCAGCAGCAATGGCGTAATAGGCGTCGTACCCGTCAGTATTAATAGCCGGCCCGAGATTAACGGGTTTCGACCATATTTTCCAGGTTTAGTCAATGCGTTTGGTATAATAAATATCATTGCTACCCTGTCCGCCCGTACGGTCGCTGGAAAAATAGAGAGTCGCGCCATCGGAGGCCAAAAAAGGAGTTGTTTCGGTAAAATCACCCGTATTTACGTCAACACCAAGGCTTTGAGGTTTGGTCCA
>NZ_JAIXST010000232.1 GCF_027484545.1 Runella sp.
ATATAAGTATCAAAGTGTCCCATAATTCTGTCAAAGGTACTTTTTGCCAAATTTTATTCCAATTTAAAAAATTAAATCACGCATTATTAAGTATTTACACTTTTACTGAGTTTTCAAAAAAACAGAAAAAAAAGGCTCTGAGATCAGTTGGCCTGTGATTTTGGTAAACGATTTTCCAACTGCCCGTCTGGGATCGTATCGAAAAACACCATCGCTCGCTGCAAACCAAATATTCCCATTTCTATCTTGCTCGATATCCCAAATGTTAGAAGTGAGTGTGTCTGTGATTTCAGACTTGATATTATCTTTTGATGTGTTTGTTTGGTTTTGTCCACAGGAGGTGTGAAAAACAACCATCAACAACAAAGCATTACGTGTGCGTATTTCATAATTTATTTACTTAGCAACCGCCTTTTCGGGGGACACGTTTAAAAATTACTTTACTATCTCGTTCTACATAGTCGCCCGATACTATTGGATAGGAATACTTGGGCGCGTGCGATACGCTATGGCTTTTTATAATTATTTTGTCGTTAACTTTCAGACTGTACAATTGCTCAAGTTGAGACTTTTCTGGCTCAAATTTTACAATATAATCGTCACCATTAATCCTTACCATCACTCCGAAACCTAATCTTGAGCCTGGCGGAAGAGAAAGAGAGGTTACAACTCCCTCCATATTGGTAAAAGCACTTATATGCTTCCTTATTTTAGCTTCACTGGCATACACTTTTTTGCCTGCGGGAGACGCTTCCCATTTTTTGAACATTATACCATCCGGGGTAGCCTCCCATTTTTTCAATGCGGCGTTCCTTTCAGCAGCAGAGAGCGGAACGCCGCCCGAAGGCTTTGGGATTGACTTTTTAGAAGTTTCATTTTTGATTTCGCGATTAGCAAGTACCAGTCCGCTTACCACAACCAGCGGTAAGATCAGCGCATAAATGATTTTTTTCATATTTTTTGTTTCATTTCTAATGTATGTTCGATGTCTAAGTGACGTCCTACAATGACCACTAACACAGTATTAGACGCCGTGCCCAATGTAGAATGCTATCTAACCACAAACTTAGTGAAGGATAACCCATTGAATTTACACATACCTGCGGCGTCTGTCCCAAACCAAAGCTCCCCTTTTTTGTCTTTATAAATAGTATTGACAGCATTACTTGTAAGCCCATCTTTGGCCGTGTAATTCGTTAATTGGTTACCATCGTATCGCCAAACTCCTGCGTCAACCGTTCCTATCCAAAGATTTCCAGTATTGTCCTCGTTTATCGAATAAATACGAGCCAGAGTACCTGGGCCAGGTTTATTGGATACGCTGAATTCCTTATTGCTCAGTCCTTTTTCTTCGGTAATGTTGGTTAGCGATTTTCCATCGTATCGGAATAATCCGGAGCCATTGTTGCCAAACCAAATATTTCCGTTTTTATCTTCAAACAGCGCAAGAACTGCCGGACCAGCCAAGCCTTTTTCCCTAAACCAAGTAAAGGTTTTTCCATTGTAGCGGCACACGCCATTTGCCTGAGTGCCGAACCAAAGATTCCCTTTTGTATCTTTCAACGTACAGTAAACAGCGTAGCGGCTAAGATTCTCAGGCGGGGCGGATGTATACTTAGCGTCAAAATCCGGTTTAGGAAAAGGCAAATAAGTCAACGAATGGCCAACTGCCCGTTTGGGATTGTAGCGATAAGCTCCGCCTCCTGCATAAAACCATAGATTGTCCGGTTCTTTTTTCCAATCGTTGTTTAATTCCAAACTTTCTTTTGTGGTAAATGTGGTAAAGGTTTTACTATCAAAGCGACTGACGCCGAATCTTCCCGTACCAAACCAAATGTTGCCTGCGTTGTCTTCCTGAATGGATTGAACCTGATTGTTGGCTAACCCATCCTTTTCCGTAAACTGAGTTAGGTTTTTCCCAGCGGCCTGTTTGGGGTCATACCGATACACTCCTGCGGCATTTGTGCCAAACCAATAAATCCCATTGTTGTCCTGAAAGATACTGCGGATGTTTTCGTCAATTTCGGCGGATGTATTTGCTCCGAAAATAGTACCGGTTGGCGTTGTGCTTGAAGCTATCTGCTCAGTTACGCTGCCATCTGCGTTTTCAGGTTTGTTTTGCGGTTTGCAGGAAGTAACAAAAACCACTAACAGTAACAACAGATACAGTTGGTTTGGTAAGAAATGCTTTTTCATTAGTTAAAATTAAATTTCATGGCTGTTCATTTCTTCCAAAATGATAAAGAGAATTTAGCACCCGTCGCCGCCTTTTTGTTTGGCAAACATAGGGCTGAAAATCATGTACATTAAGTCAATCTTGGTCAAATTGATGACGCGTTTAGCCTTGGCATCGCTTTCGCGAGCAGGTTCGATAATGAGTTGGTCACCAAAACGGGCTAATGCCAGAATATGGGCTATTTCTACTTCGTACAATTCACGTGAATCGGAAGATAGACCTTTGTTAATCACCTGCCCATCGTGTTTGAGGTAAATTTTAAAAGGAACTTTAGTGGCTTCTGACGAAGTGGGATTGCCTTTGACCAGCGCCAATACGCCTTTACTTCCTTTCCAAAAAGTTTGATAATCCAAGGGTTTGCCGTTCAAAACCAGAGGGTTACCATAAAAGTAGTTTTCACCGCCTTTAGAAAAGGTGTTGGTGGTAGAGAATGCCAACACTACACTTAGCGTGGCGAGCAGACGCATCATTGATTTTTTCATTTTTGTGATTTTTTAGTTGTTTATTTCTTCTATTGTTTATGCGTGTTTTCTACAAAATTGGTAAAGGCTTTTCCAACGGCCTGTTTAAGGTCGTATCGGCACAAGCCCAGACCTCTGGTGCCAAACCAAAATTGACCCGATTTATCCAATGTGACACTAAAAACGGAGTTATGAGAAAGCCCGTCCTTCGTTGTAAAGTTTTTAAAGGATTTTGAACCTGCCCTGAGCGAATCGGACCGCCGAGCGGCCGAAGGGTCGTAACACCATACTCCGCCAAGCGTGTCAGTTTTGTCACCGCTTCCATGCTCTGTACCGAACCAAATTTTTCCAGATTTATCTTCTGCCATGGAATAAATACAGCTTGAACTAAAGACTTTTATGTCTGAAAAATCGGTAAAGGCTTTTCCATCTGCTTGTTTGGGGTCATAAAGACACGCGCCATGGTCTCTGGTACCGAACCATAAGTTGCCGTTTTTATCTTGCAAAATGGAATAAACCATATCATCATCATTCGGTTTGAAAGAGGCTACAGTTTTACCATCAAAACGACACACACCCTCACGGTTCCAAGAGGCAAACCACATATTTCCTGCTTTATCTTCCAAAATGCATTGAATACTTTTAAGCTGAAGCGCATTTTTATTGATGATACTCTTGTTATCTAAAAAACGGGTAAATGATTTTCCTGCGTAGCAATAGACACCCTCAGAAGTGCCGAACCAAAGGGTGCCGCTTTTATCCTGAAACATACTCCACACGGCATTCTTTGCGGATGAGTTATTGTTTACGGGAGTAATAGGATTGAAAAAGCGGCAATTTGATACGGCGATTGGAATAATGGTAAAGTTTTTCCCACCTGCCCCTTTGGGGGCATACCGACAAAGTCCGGCAATGGTGCCGAGCCAAATATTTCCAGCTTTATCTTCTAAAATAGAACAAACTGTATTACTGCTCAACCCATCTTTCGTCGTAAAATTGGTAAATGATTTACCATCGTAGCAATAAACCCCTTCGCCTGTGGTGCCGAACCACATATTCCCGGCCTTATCCTGCAATCCACAATGAACATTCTGATACTGATCCGAGCCTTGGCTCTTTATCAGTTTTGATTGCCCGTTGCAGAGAGTGCTGAAAAGGCATAATACCGGCAGGAAAAACAGTTTTGCTCTTCTCTTGTATAAACTTCTTGCCGGTACTTTGATTGGTTTCATTTCTGTCGGTTGTTTCCGCGTTCATCTCGATGGAAACAAAAGTATCCGATACAACCGAACAAAAAGAAAAATGCCTGTAAAAGAATGTAAACGAAATGTAAAAGTTTGTTATTCAGAGCGCAACGACCGGGTTGGGTTCATTAACGTTGCTTTAAAGGTTTGAAAACCAACCAGAAAGATAATCAATAAGCCAAAAACAATTCCAACGGCCGCAAAAGGAAGCCAACTCATTTCGATGCGATACGCGTAGTTTTGAAGCCATTGATTCATGGTCATTAACACCAGCGGAAAAGAAATGAGCGCAGCCACTGTACTCACCACCAAAAATTCTTTCAAAAACAGCATCACTAAACTGACGCCCGAGGCACCCAATACCTTGCGAATGCCCAACTCTTTGGTGCGACGCGCTACGCTCAGCGATACCATGCCGATCACTCCCAAAAGCACAATAATGATGGATAAAACGGTAGCTAACTGCGCGGCTTTTTTGAGTCGTACTTCCGATTGATACAAATTCTGAAGCATTTCATCCAAAAATTTGAATTCAAACGGCGCTCCCGGCAGCAATTCATTCCACTTTTTTTCGAGCGAAGCCACTGATTTTTTCAACGAAGCAGATTGAATTTTGAAGGAAAAATAACGGTACACGTTGGTGGTTTTGAGATGAATGAAAGCCAAGGGGCCGATGTTCTGGCGCATGGATTCAAAATGAAAATCGCCGGTGACGCCGACCACGGTAAACGGTTGTGGGAAACCCTGTAATCTTACCTGCTTCCCAAGAGCCGCTTCAGGGGTGGAGAAATTCAACACTTTAGCCGCCTTGGCGTTCAACACAATACGGTCGGGGGCAAACGTTTGTTGCGATTGGTGAAAAAACGTACCGCTTTTTATAGGGATTTGGTAGGTGCGCACATAGTTTTCGTCGGTTTGCAAAACGGGCACAAAGACGGCTTGCGTAGAGTCCTGGCCTACGCGGAAAAGCCCTGATTGAAAGCCCGTTTTTCCATTTGGAATTTCAAACGACAGACTGGCTTCGCGCACGTCGGGCAGGCGAGTCATTTCTTTGCGGATGGTTTCCATTTTTTCAATGCCCTGCGCAGACCAATCGCGCGGAACGGCAGCCCACACAATGGATTCTTTGGAATAGCCTAAGTCTTTGTCAAAGAAATAGTTAACCTGTCGGGCAATGACGACGGCGGCCCCAAAGACAAACAGCGCAATGGCAAACTGAACGGTCATCAGTGAGTAGCGGAAAATGCTTTTTTGGTTGACAGTTTTCATTTTGCCTTTCATGGAGTCAATGGACGGTAACGACGACAGCACGAAAGCTGGATAAGCCCCGGCAATCAGCCCGACAAGAAGCCCCAAAAATAGGGCACTGATTAAAAAGAAGGGGAGTGCACTAAAGACAGAACGAAGTTCTTTTCCTAAGATTTCGGCAAAAAATGACCGCGTCACTTCGTATAAAACCAACGAAAAAAGCGTGCTGAAAGAAGCAATGAGAATGGATTCGGTCAGGAATTGCCCAATCACCTGTCTTTTTTCACTCCCCAATACTTTCCGAACCCCGATTTCTTTGAGTCGACTTGACGAACTGCCAATGGAGATATTAACGAAATTGACAACGGCCATGAACACAATGAACAGAGCTACTAAACTGAGTGTCAGGAGGGTTTTGTTAATGAGTCCGTTGTTGTTTTCGCGGTGCAGCGTGCGTAACGGTTTCAGAATTGCCTCAAGATTCGCTTTTACCAATTCGGAGGCGTTCGTAGCAATGGTTTGCGTAATAGGTTTTTGTAAATCAGTGGGAGTGATGCCTTTTTTCAGTTCGATGTAGTTGACCACGTAGGCATTATCCCAAGTTGTCATGCCTGCTTCGCGGCCAAAAAAAGCCAAACTGCTCATGGGCAACAGGACCGGGATTTCGGTGCTGACAAATTGAGTGACGGAATTGAAGGGTAGGGGAGCCAATACCGCCGTAATCATAAAACCCTTCCGTTCTCTCGTAAACGATTCTATTTGAATGGTTTGTCCGATAATATCCGTTTTGCCGAAGTATTTGAGGGCCATTTTTTCAGAAAGAACGACCGAGTTGGGTCGGTTCAGCGCCGTACGGGCATCTCCATGTAGGAGCGGAAAACCGTACATGGTTAACAGCGTAGAATCACCGATTTGAATGTCTTCTCTAAAATGGTTAGCGCCTTTGGAAATCGTGGTGGAAACGCCGTCAAAACGGTAATAAGTT
Source organism: Runella sp. (assembly GCF_027484545.1). Classification (GTDB taxonomy): domain Bacteria; phylum Bacteroidota; class Bacteroidia; order Cytophagales; family Spirosomataceae; genus Runella. The sequence continues at coordinate 6,175 of NZ_JAIXST010000232.1, forward strand.
TCAACCAAATTGGGATATTGCTCTTTCAGGGTTTTGGCCAACGGTGCGAGCGACGTAATTTCTATGCCCATGTTGGGCTGCTTCCACTTGCTTTGGATAATGTATTGGTTATCAATATTTCGTAAATCGGCATTGACCTGCCATTCGTCCCACACGTAGCTGCCGATCAACAGCGTAAAGGTCAGTCCGACGGACAGCCCGAAGATGTTGATAAACGTAGATATTCCGTTTTTACGCAGATTGCGCCAACCGATTTTGAAATAGTTTTGAAGCATGGTTTTGTACGTTTAAAATGGCCTTGCAAAGTACGTACAAAATGGTTGCGGGGGTTTGTTAAAAAAGCTTAATTGTAGGGTTTGGCATCACCACGCGGTAGAGTTGGGCTTTTTACCTTTATTTTGTGTTATATTTGTTAAAAAACAATCATTATGGAAACATCCCCTTTTGATTTAATTGAGGAATACCAAACCGAAGATATTATGTCCGTTAATCACTCTCGAACTATTCAACGGATTAGCTTCTACTTGGAACGTTACGACGACTTGTACGATATTTTACCAGAACTTGAAATGAAGCTAAACGGTAAACCCGTCAAACCCGACGTTTCTGTATATCCCAATTTACCCGAAGACTGGGATACAGATGTTATTTTCATTACCGAACCTCCCATTATTGCCATTGAGGTTCTCTCGCCCAAACAGGCCATGACGGACATTACTGACAAGATAAATACGGTTTATTTTCCGGCAGGTGTGCAGTCAGTTTGGATTGTAGTGCCCCTTTTGCAAACCATAACGATTCGTACGCCTGATGGCCAAAAATTGACTTTCTCTGAAGGGATTATCAAAGATCCGGTTATCGGCATCGAAATTCCCTTCAATCAGATTTTTAGAAAACGCTCCGTCTAATTACTCCGTTTTCAACGATTCCGTCGGATTCATCAACGCGGCTTTAATGGCTTGATAACTAACTGTTAAGAATGCTACGATAAGCCCCAACAATGCAGCAGCGGCAAAATACCACCAAGTAATATCGACCCGATGAGCGAAGCCCTGCAACCAATTATTTATAAAATAATAGGCAATAGGTGAGGCGATAATGATACCCACCAAGACAAGTTTCAAAAACTCACCCGAAAGCAACCGGACAATGCTTGCGATACTTGCACCCAATACTTTGCGAATACCGATTTCTTTGGTGCGCCGTTCGGCCGTAAAAGCTGCTAATCCAAATAAGCCCAGACAGGCAATTAAAATGGCAAAACTTGTAAAGGCAAAAATTATATTGCCCGTTCTGATTTCATGAGAATAGAGTTTTTGATAAGCATCGTCTAAAAAATAGAAATCGAAGGGCTTATCCACTTTATATCGGTCGTAGAGGTGTTTCATTACTGCCAATTTTTCCTGAACGTTGGCTGTTTTCTCCAATTAAGAGTAGATATAGATAGGGACATAACTAATTGGAACAAATAATTGTAGAATTCCAAAAAATGGGATTCCAAAAATCGTCAATCCATTTTCTGGCAAAAGACAGGGACTTTGATGCCTTTGTGAA
>NZ_JAIXST010000170.1 GCF_027484545.1 Runella sp.
ACTGTCTTCTCTTGCAATTCTATCATCATATTTGGATTTCAGATATTTGAGATTGCTCATGTATCTTAGAGGAAAGCCATTAATGAGTGAAATAATTACTATTTCGTTCTTTTTATCGGCAGATTCAACAAATGTTATACCTTGTCCGTAGTTTGCTCTAAATGCATTTTTGAGTTCCTCAACGAACTCTCTATTATCGTCTGATTTGGGGATAATAACGGAGAATGTTCTTTTAGGGTCAAAAGCATTATGAGTACCGTCGCCACTCTTATTGATTTCGTTTTTGTCCAGAGTCAGCCAGTAGCCAGAATAATTAATCATATTTCTAACATACTTGCCCAGTTCTTCAAAATTACCATCATATCGCTCTTTCAACTTACTCACTATACCAATATTGAATAGTTTGTCTTTTCCCTCCAATGATGCTTCAGCGTTTTTAGCATTTTGGTCACAGGTTTTTTCTAATTCGCTAATTAGCATTGATGTAGAAATTCGCTCGTTAAATACAGTAAAATTAGGTTGGTCACCTAAACGACTAACCAAGGCATTACGAACATTGGAAGTTTGTGATGCTTGTTCTTTTCTATCTCTCACAAAACGTTTGGTGATTGCTCGTACCTTAGCAGGGTCATAAAATCTAACAACTTGTTGCTTATACGATTCCTCAGATTTCATTTTAGCCTCGTCATCATTGCAACGTTCAGCTATATTTTTCTCAAATACCTTTAAGGCAGAATCAATAGTTTGATTTGAGGTGTTGATTTGAGCCTTGAATCCATAAAGTTGCTCTATAGTTTCGCTCATCGAAGTTTTAGCAAATTTTAACCCCTCGTATTGTGTTTTGTAAATGTATAGTTCCTCAAAAGCAACCGATTGCGCATCCAGCAACTGTGTTTTCGTCTTAAAGAATATCTCTGCCCAATCACCAACACTAGACCATGTTTTTTCATTTTCAACAATCGTAGCAAGGGAACGCTCTTCGTTTTGTTGATTGCTTACTAATTTATCGTCTCTTTCTGATAGACGTTTCTCTAAATTCTCTATTAAAACCTCTAACAAACGCCGAATATCGAACAATGATTTTTGACCATTTTTCCATTCCTCGAATATTTCCTTTTCAATTTTATTCACAATTTCACGAGCCAGATCTTTACGGTCTTTAATTTTGGCCTCATAAAATTTTTGTACGCCCATATTACGGTATTGTTCCACGAACTGTTTATCGCAAAGTTTTTTAAGTTCATCGAGCCAGTTAGTATCTTTCTTCTCCTTTGAAATAGTTTTGTACTCAGGAATTATAAATCGCCACGTATCGCCGATTTTTTTCCAACGCTTTGTAACAGTATCATCAATGATTGGTAGCGACAATTGAAAATGTTCGTCGGTCATACGCCAACGTTCATGCGTCCTTTTATCAGCTACCAATTCACCAAAATTTTGATTAACAGACTCATTTCTAAAGCCCGTCTCGTCTGACCAGTTATTAAAGCGCAACTGTAAAGCAGCTTGGCTGGCATAGTTGTAGGTGATAAACTCCCGTATTTCTTCTTCGGGTATAGCTATTCGTTTCACACCAAATGCTAAAAATCGCACACTGCGCTCTTCAATTGGGCTTAAAGCACTTTTTTCAGGTTTTGCATCAAAATTTTCGTTATCTTCGGCTTTACTTAATACATTGTTTTTCCATTCAATATCCCTAATAGAAATTAGCTTTTGAAATAAAAAATCAGCGGCTATTTGTGGAAGTTCTTGATCAATATCAACGGTATTTCCATTGGAGTTTATCGTTGAAAAGAGGTAGGCTCCGTAAACAGGGTCTTTAATATTTTTGAGTCGAGGCTCGCTCGTTGCAGATGTAATACTAATATCTATAGGCATATATACAGAATTTATATAGGCATTCAACTCCGATAATGCTGCATATCCGTTAGAATGATAAAAACCAGGCTTTGCTCTATCGTCCTTGGGGTTTTCTTCGGGTACAAAAAGATAAAGTGTTATTTTAAATTTAGAAACAACAGAGGTATTGAATAACCTTCTGATTTGAGCCAATACATCAATTAGCGTCCCTGCACCGGTACCACCTCCTAAACCACAGCAAACATGAAAGTGTACGTCAGCTTGACCGGAACTGTCCGTAAGCGCGTTTACTTGCAATATTAGTTTCTTTGTAAACTCTACAATATTTGATGTCAGAATAAACCTTCCAAGCCTTCTCCTTTGTCCACCAGCAATTTTCAAACCTGATAGAGACTTTAGATAGCTTTTCCAATTTTCAGTAGCACCTATCCAATCCTTTATGTTAGGATAATTGTTTATATTTTCAAGAATATTTCCTAAGTCACCAGGTTGTATAAATACCTTGCTGTTTTCTTCTAACTGGACACTTGTTCCCAACACTCTCCAAGTGTTATCAGATGGATCCATCATTTCATCCGATGTGTCCATGTACAAATACCCAATGTTAACCCCTTCGGGCTTATTATTTCTGTACTCTTGGTAGATTGTCTTTCGCAAAGAGCGAATTATTTTACCGCCCGTTCCACCTAAACCGATGATTAAATGATTGTCCATCTTTAATTTATACTTTAATTTTTAAGTCTTTATATGCTGCAAAACCAATCAAGCCAAAAGGTATTATTGGGATAATAATAAAAAGTAACACAAGTATTGTACGTGCTAAAGTAACTACTCTTGGTGCTTGCTTTGTGAGTTCTTTTTTGATAACTGTAGCTGCTATTTCTACACCATTACTAACAAGGTAAAGAGTCCCTCCAGCAGCAAAATGGCGCTTCGTATCTTCCTTAATTAGCTCAGGTGCAATCCCAAAATCAGATTGTAGTATTAATCCTAAAAGAGGATTTTCGCTGTCGAAATTTTGGCAAGCTAATTTTGAATAGATCTCTCCTGAGGTAAGTTGAGATTTTTCATTACTCATAGGTATGATTCTTCCACCGTTTTCTGGGGAAGGATAATCAGTGAAATCTTCAATATTCAGAGCCTTAACAGCATAATAGGCATCGTAAAAACACTTATTAATAAATACTGAATCATTTTTTAAACGCTCTTTCCAAATAGTGATTTTAGTGGTTGCTACTTCTTCCCAAAAAGTAAATGCAACAAATGCCAGCACAAATAAAAATGTAAACAATGAAGCTATACCACTCAAAACCTTGTGAGTAAGGGTTGTTTGATAAGTTTTATTCCAGAGATGACTATAATAATTACACCCAAAAAAGCAGCTTACTGACAAGATAACAGCACTACCCAAAGTCAGGTAGAGATTTTTGGCTGATAGTTTTCCTAAACCATTCAAAATAATGCTAATGACATCTGTAATTAGATCCATGAAGAAAGTACTGAAAAATAAGGTTAGGTTTGCGAAAGCAATTTACAAATCACTATTTTCTTTATATTTACCTCAATCGAACCTTTACATTTTAGCAAAATGAACAACGTCGGCGAGAAAATCAGAGGAATTCGTACGCTCAAAGGGCTTTCGCAAGAGAATATGGCCGAAATGTTGGGACTTTCTCTGCCTACTTATGCCGAAATTGAAAGAGGGGAAAAAGATGTGACCATCAGCCGTTTGGAAAAGATAGCCGAGAAGTTGGGCGTAACCCTCAACGACATCCTTAACTTCAACAAACGCGTCGCTAATTTTTTTGACCAATGCGATACACCACAAGTAGTGGCAGGAGTAAATAACGGAGGCCAAAGCCAAACAACTAACAACTACGACGCCCGCGAACTGCAACACCAAAATGAAAAACTGCAGTTAGAGCTCAAGCTGCTCCAAGCCGAGAAAGAAAAAGCCGAGATGGAGGCGCGGTATCTGAAAGAGAAGTATGAGAAGGTAGATAATAAATGAAACAACCGTATTACGACTTTCAAGCCAGTACCAGTCAACTTTCCTTTACCTTCGATAGTATTGGACCAAATGGGATCATTCCCAAGGCTGTTGTTTACAGTCCTTTGTACAATATGGCTGATATTTACAACTTGGCCTTTGGAGATATGATCTCCGATGAAGACTTTGACGATGAGGTAATTAGTAATAACAACGATAGAGACAAAGTACTCGCCACTGTAATTCAGACTATGCTGGTGTTTTTTGAAACCTATCCTAATAAAATAGTGTTTTTGACAGGAAGCACACCTTCACGTACAAGGCTCTATCAGATTATCATTAATCGTGAATATTATACTGTAAGCGAAGTATTTGAGATAGAAGGTGTCAAAAATAACACACGAGAAAAAATCGTACAGAACAAACGATATGATGCGTTTTTGATTAAACTAAAAACCATTACATAATCATGAAAGAATCCAAGAAAGGTTTTGACAGACCAAATTATACGATAAATCCGAATCTGAAAAGCTACGCAGATTCTCCTTTTGTAAAAAAGAAAATGGAAAAAGCCGTAGAGATTCTCAAAAATCTCAAGAATCCTATAGGTAAGCCCCTTTAGAAATCTTCCAAGCCTAAGTAGTTAGTAGCGAACATAGTTAAAAATCACTACTGACTACCCACTCCTCGCTCCTGATTTTCACATTCCCACCAACGAACTGCCGCGCAATACGGGTACTACGTCGTAGAGGTCGCGTTGGAGGCAGTATGAAATATCTTTTTGAATACCAAGTCGTTGTAAACGTCGTACGTGCGACGAATTGGAAACGTAGCTTAGCAAATCATTTTGGGCCTGTTGATACATTCGCATCGACATCAGGGCGCTGTCTTCGGCAATCATGTATTCTTCTTTGAGCGCATCCACCAAGGCCCCGGCAAACAACGTATCTTCCAGATTAACGCGCCCTTTCCAACCGGCGCACAACACCAACACATCGTACGATTGAGATTGAAGGTGATTCACAATCGCTCCCAAATTCAAAAACGCTCCTACCAATACTTTCACTGCCGCCGTTTTAGCTTTGGTGATGGAGAGCGTGCCGTTAGTGGTCGTCATCGCAATATGGGCTCCCACCAAATCTTCATCCATGTAGCTGAAAGGGGAATTGTCCAAATCAAACCCTTCTACTTTCATGGCATTTCGTTCAGCGGCGGCAATGTACCCTTTTTGTTGCAGTGCATAGCATTCCTCTACCGTTGCTACGGGGGTAATACTACCCACCCCATACGCTAAGCCCGTTACCATACATGACGTTGCCCGAAAAATATCCGTTACGACGACGATTGTGTTGTCAATAGTATGAAGAGGAAGTAATTCAGGGGTTAGGCACACATCAATTGATTTCATAAAAACTATTTTCTATTTTGAATTTAGACCCCGGGTTTGACAAACGGCGGTTTTACTACTTGGGCTTTCAATAATTTTTCGCGCACTTTTACAAAAATTTCACTTCCCGTTTTGCTATAAGCGGTGGGAACATAACCAAGGCCAATGCCTTTGGATAAAGTAGGAGATTGAGTCCCGGAAGTAACGTGTCCAATTATATTTCCTTCGGCGTCACAAAGGTCATAATGACCCCGAGGAATGCCCCGATCAATCATTTCAAAACCTACTAATTTGCGAGAAATCCCTGCCTGTTTTTGTTGAAGAAGTGCCTCAGAATTAATGAATGGCTTGGTAAATTTCGTTACCCAGCCCAATCCTGCTTCGAGCGGAGAAGTAGTATCGTCAATGTCATTGCCGTAGAGACAATAGCCCATTTCAAGGCGCAGGGTATCTCTTGCCCCCAATCCAATGGGTTTGATGCCGAAATCCTTACCCGCTTCAAAAATATGGTGCCAAACGTGAAGAGCCATCGCTTTAGGAATGTACAATTCAAAACCGCCCGCACCGGTATAGCCCGTTGCCGAAATAATGATGTCGGGCAAGCCGGCAAACGTTGCTTTTTTGAAAGTGTAATAATCCATGGCAGATAAGTCTACGGCTGTCAGTTTTTGCAGGGCTTCGGCGGCTTTGGGGCCTTGTACGGCAAAAAGACAAATATCGTCCGAAGCGTTAATCATGCGAACTCCTTCGGTGTTATGACTCTGAATCCAATTCCAGTCTTTTTCAATATTAGAGGCATTGACCACTAAAAAATATTCTTCTGCATCAATCCGATACACCAGCAAATCATCTACGGCACCGCCTTGTTCGTTGGGAAAGTAGCTATATTGAATTTTACCGTCAAACAATACCGATGCGTCATTGGCAGATACCCGTTGAATAAGGTCAAGTGCTTTGGGGCCTTTGACGATAAACTCGCCCATGTGCGATACGTCAAACACTCCTACGCCATTACGAACGCAGTGATGTTCTTCGAGATCTGACGAGTAACGCACGGGCATCATAAAACCCGCGAATGGTACCATTTTTGCTCCCAATTTCTGATGGAGGTCATTGAGCGGAACAGTTTTTATGTGGTCAGTCATGATTTTGGCTTGTTGAAATTTGGACGCAAAGCTACCTTTCTAATTTGAAAATTTTGTAATTGAGTGAGTTGTAAATTAAGTTATTTATAAAAAAGAGCCTTTTTTACTTTTGAACATCTTTAAAATTACTTTACTTTTGTCTAATACTCAACCGCATCGGCGGTCCGACTTTTAAGAGGAAAATGAGCAAGAAAAAGCATCCTGTTAATCAAGTTGCGATTGACTTCAAATTGCAAAACCGTACGTTACTTCATCTGGGGCAAATTGCTGCTCAGCGCGAAGGAGAGCGGTTATTTCAAGGACTTTTGGAAGGAGAATGGTTGCTCGAACCGGCAGGCGAAGCGGCTGATGTGTCTTCGGGGCAGGAGATTATTCGACAATTGGGAAGAAGACTTGCCTACCCTGAAACGGTCAAGGTAGCTCAATTGCACAACATAGAATCAGACTTTATCGGATTTTCGGCCCTGTACCAAGACAAAGGCTGGGTGTTTATCAATGCCCGTGTCGAGGAATACGAACGCCATTATTATACATGTTTACTCACGGCATCATTGGGGCTGTACATGGGTTATTCTCAATCGGAAACCTTGTGTCAACGCTCAGAAAAGTTAGTGAATGATGCTTTTCTTCCCGAAACCGAAGTGAAAAGTTTTTTTCACAGAGGCATTACCAAAATTTCGCCCTCTTTGGCAATGGATATTGCCGATTTTTTCCGAATGCCTTTTACCGTTATTCTCAAACGGGCACTTGCTCTGGAAGTGATTTCGGACGAGCAATACCGCAGTTTTATGACCGTTAAACCCGAGCATCCCGTCAAATCTCGTCCTTTATTTGTCTCTAAATCAGGCCAATTGGAAGGGGATTTTGATGATGAGCAATGGATTGGGGGTGGGTTTTAATAAAGCAGGAATTGTTAATTGATATATTAAAACAATAAAATCAAAGGGCGTCAATCGGCGCCCTTTGATTCATTCGCTTTTTAACCTAACCTCCTTGTTTTCCCTTTTAATTGCCGACGCGGGAGGCACACGCCAAGCAAAGGCCTTATTTATCACCACTTAGTGCCGATTCGTGGATCTGATTTTGCGTAAACTCCTGATACCTTTTGCTTCATCTTTCACCGAAAATTTCGGGATGGAGGTCGTTCCGTTTTTCATTCCCGTTTTTCTACTTCCGTTGCAATGGGCAGACGAATCCCTGTCACTTCATTACAGGCAATAATTTCACCTTTCGACGAGCCAAAGGCAGCTTTGTGCCGTCGACCAGGTGAAGTGTTCGTCCTCTGCGGTGGCGTAGATAATGCATATTGAGTAAACAGCCTTTATGCACCCTCACAAAACAGTCGGGTAATTCGGTCTCATAGCCACCTAAATGTTTTGAGGTCATTAGTCGACGCCCATTCCTCATAATGATACAAGTATAATTGCGGTCTCCTTCGAGCCGGACAATGTCGGCGATGAGCAGATGAACATTTCCGCGAAAGAGGCTTAAAACAGGAGTCTGGGGAAGAATAAGAGAGGTAGGTAATGAGTTCATATTGAGGATTCTTAAACGGGACGAATCGAAAAAAAGCATGGTTTCCAATGAGTTTCATTCATGAGAAACCATGATAATTGAGCTGGTTAATTCAGGCAAATGATTTGATTAGACAAAATCGGTTTGGCTAGAATCGCTTGCTCTTTGACGAGGATTTTTGTAACTATAGGTTGTTTCCCATCCGATAAGTTAATGAAGTATTTTCCATTGACTAACTCATTTAGATTCAAATCAAAGCGGTGTTGGGTCATTTTTTTGTCATTTGACCGAAATAGAGCACATTTTGCTTTTCATCCAGAACTGACAGGGAGAATTTCTTGCCATATTCCTTGCTGACTACCACCCGAACTTTGAAAGAGTTGGGTACTGGATAAACCGAGGCGATAAATGAAGGTGTTTCTACGGTCGACTGCGCCTTAGTCTCTCCGCTGATTCCTATCCCGAAAAGGGTAAGGCACGTTAAAAAGAGCGTTTTCATGTTTTTGTTGTTTAAAAGGTAATTAATAAAGTTGGATAAATGTGTTCTGCCCCTTAGTCGCAGTACCCCAAAAAGCACGAACAGCTTCTTTTGATTATTTTTCAAAAACTTGCGAAACGAGTAAAAAAAACGGCCTTAAATTTGTTTTTCGGGAAGAAATACCCGTACTTTTTTTTGGATTTTTACCCAACCCTGCTACCTGTGACTATCTTCGGCACCCAACCTTCTGATCAGGATATTGTGGACGGCATCCGTACGGGAGGAAGCCAACGAACCCATTTTGAAAACCGGCTCTACTATAAATACCGCTATTTGATTCGCAACGGAAGCCGCAAGCATAAAATTGAAGAGGACGATGCCTCAATCGCCTATTCTGACACGATTTTAACCGTAATTGAACATATTGCTGCCGGGCGATTTGAAGGTCGTTCTGAATTGAAAACCTATGTTCATCAAATTTTTTTGAATAAGTGTGTTGATGTAATTCGAAAACGCACGACTAATACCGCACAGGGATTTCAGCGAGTATCACTGGACGACTTGCTGATACCTGTGCCGGATACCCAACGTACTGCCTTAGCGGATTTGATTCGGCAACAGGACCATCAGCGTATTCGGCAATTATTGACCCGAATAGGAGAACGATGTCAGGAAATACTGACCCTGTGGAGTGAAGGTTTTTCTGACCGGGAAATTGCCCTGCAATATCATTATAACACGGATGGAGTGGCCCAGACTACCCGTTTACGATGTTTAGAAAAGTTGAGAGTCATGTACAAGGGAAGCCAATGATGAAATTATGTACGAAACCATAGACAACTATTTTGAGGGGCGACTTTCAGCCACCGAGCGGGCGGCTTTCGAAAGAAAACTGGAGCAGGATAAGGCTCTGGCCGATGAGGCAGCGTTTTATCTAAGCACCAAAGCCGCACTTAAAGAACAATCTTTTCAGAAACGCCATGCCGAATGGACGAAAGCCCGCCCAGTTCAACCGTTGCGTTGGCAGTGGACCTCAGGGGTTGCAGCGGCTATGGTGTTATTGATAGCTGTTTGGTATGTTGTTATTCCTTCAAATCACACTCTTCAAGAATATGCAGAAGTCTATATCGAAGAGAACTTAATGCAGTTGAATACTCACTTGGATACCACTGCCGACAGCCTTCAAACCGCCATTGACTACTATAATCATCAAAAATACCGGGAAGCTTTGTCCATCTTTACCCGATTGGCTCGGGCCAATCCACGGATACGTGCTTATGAGTATGAGGGCCTGACTCAACTGCAACTCAAAAACTATGATGCTGCCCTTGTTATTTTTGAGCGAATGGCGGCTGATACCGAGCTGCTGGAAAACAGGGGGAAATTTTACGCTGCTCTAACATATCTCAAAAAAGGGAATAATTCCACGGCCCAACGGCTTTTGGAAGAGGTAATTACCCAAGATTTAGCAGGAAAATCTGAAGCCGAGCGATGGCTTACTACCGTTCGATAACTATTTGAGAGAAAATTTTGAATTTCTTTAAAAATTTCTCAATATTATTGTTCGTGTAGCATCCACTATCGCGACTAAACCTACTAAACCTTTTGATACCGCTATGCGCCCCTACTATTATTTAATCGTATTGTTTCAGGGAATACTACTGGTTGGATGTCAAGAACCATGCCCCAATTCCAATAATGATACAAAGTCAGTCATCATTTACAAAGAGAATCTATCGCAGGCTAATGTAAAATTGCTTGGATCGTTAGGATTGAAAAAAGCTTTAACCTGTCCCTGCGACTCTAACTTGCAACTTTGGGGTGATACCACAGGAGTTCCCATTTATGGGAATGACGGTCTGGCAAATAACGGCGATAGCAAACCGGGCGGTGCAAGCGGCTCTAGGATTCGAGCAAATATACTGCCGACTCTGGGCTTTCAGGTTTCGCCCAATTATATTGTAGGTTAAAGGCACTTAAAACTGGCCTATAAAGGCAAAAGTAGGTCAAAAAGGTTGTAGTGACTATTTTTGTGAATGAAATGGAAAGAAACCTTTAAAGAAGTGCCTGATTTTAGACGAGA
>NZ_JAIXST010000114.1 GCF_027484545.1 Runella sp.
AGATTACGAAAAGCACACTCAAAATAGTGAAAGTATGCGGGGCCGCCCGTGCGGTTTATTTAGCTATGATTCAGCTAATGTTGAAACGCCTTGATTGATATTTTAAAACAGTTTCTGATTTTATTTTCGGCCAAGCACTCGTCATCAAGCCCGAATTTCCCACGGCCGATGGTGAATTAACCCTTACGTTTGATTTAACCCAAGCGAAAGATAATCGAAAAGCAGGGTTGCTCAATCAGGCAGGCGGTTTGTATATTTGGGCGTGGGGTGGGTCTGACCCCGCCAACAAAACGGCAGAGTTTAGTCCTTCGGGGCAAACGAGTTTTTCGCAGCCTTTTGCCCCTGGACTGTTGACCCGTGTCAGTGATAATAGTTGGACAATAAAACTGACTCCCAACAAATACCTCAACATAACGGGAGGCAAAACCTTGCGTTGGATGGGGGTATTGGTGAAAAATGCCAGTGGTTCGGCCCAAACCGAAGATTTTTTGTTTGACTTTTATGCTTCCAATCAGTTGTTTGTACGATTTAACACCCCGACCGAAAAAAACTTTTTCACCGAAGCCAACCGTTCCATTTCTGTAAAGGCAAGAGCATCCATTACGGCTAAATTGACCTTGACACTCGACGGAACTGCCGTCGCAACGGCCACCGACACAACTATTTCGGCAACGATTCCAACGGGAACGGCCCCCAACCAACGCCGCACGGTGCGCGTTACGGCCAATGCAGGCAATCAGGAGGTTTTTGAGGAGTTTACTTTTACAGTTAGCCCATCGCCTACGGTGGCGGCTTTGCCTTCGGGACTGCGAAACGGCATCAATTATACTTCTGCAACGTCAGTGACTTTAGTGCTTTTTGCTCCCGATAAAAAGTTTGTGTATGTCTTGGGCGATTTCAATAACTGGGAGAATCAGACCGATTATTTGATGAACCGTACGCCCGACGGACAAACGTATTGGCTGGAAATCAAAAACTTAACCCCACAAAAAGAATACGCTTTTCAGTATTTAGTAGATGGAACGGTCGCCGTAGGAGACCCCTATGCTGAAAAAATCCTTGACCGAAACAACGATAAATTTATCCCCGCCTCCACTTATCCCAATTTGTTGCCTTTTCCTCAAAAAGCACAGGGTAATATCGTGTCAGTATTGCAAACCAACCAAACACCTTATGTTTGGAAGGTAAACAACTTCAAACGCCCCGCCAATGAAGATTTGGTGATTTACGAACTCTTGGTGCGCGATTTTGTGGGAAGTAGGTCGTATAAAACCGTAGCCGATTCATTCCCGTATTTAAAAAAAATGGGCGTCAATGTCCTTGAATTGATGCCCATTATGGAATTTTCGGACAATGACTCTTGGGGGTATAATCCTATTTTCCACGCCGCTCCTGACAAAGCCTACGGAACACCCAACGACTTGAAAGCTTTGATTGACAAATGCCACGAAAACGGCATTGCAGTCATTTTGGACATGGTATTGAATCAGGCCGATTACGAGTTTCCTTACGTGAAAATGTATTGGGATGGGACACAGCCTGCGGCCAACAGCCCGATGTTTAATCAGCAGTCGACGCACCCGTTCAGCGTATTTTTTGATTTCAACCACGAGGCTTCCGCTACAAAAGACTATGTGCAGCGGGTCAACGAGTTTTGGTTGAAAGAGTACCGTTTTGATGGTTTTCGTTTCGATCTTTCCAAAGGATTTACCCAAACAAATTCGGGTACGGACGTGGCGCGATGGGGACGTTACGATGCGAGCCGAGTGGCAATTTGGAAACGGATTTATGACCAAATTCGCAAAAATGACCCTACTGCCTACGTGATTTTGGAGCATTTTGCCGACGATCAGGAAGAAGCCGAACTTACCAATTACGGTATGATGGTGTGGGATAACCAAAACGGAGCGTTTCGAGAAGCGGTAAAAACGGGCAAAGGTAGTTTTAGCCGACTTTCGTGGAAAAACCACGCCAACTTTCAGAAACCTGCCGCAATTGGCTACATGGAAAGCCACGACGAAGAGCGGGTAATGTACGATGCCATTATCAACGGAAGTCCAGAAGTGAAGAATATTCCGACAGCCTTGGAACGGGTGAAAGCTGCCTCCGCACTCTTTATTCTTACGCCCGGACCCAAGCTGATTTGGCAGTTTGGCGAGTTGGGCTACGATGTTTCGATTGATGAAAATGGTCGTACGGGGGTAAAGCCGATTCGCTGGGAACACCTAAAGGATGCCAATCGATTGAAATTGTACAAAGTTTTTTCAGAACTGATTCGCCTCAAGACGACGCAAGAATTTACAAAAGCGACCGACTTTACGCTTGAAACGAGTGAAAACGTGAAGCGATTGACACTCAATCATTCCTCAATGAAAGTGCAGGTCATTGCCAATTTTGGGATAAACGACCAAGTGCTTTCGTTGCCTGTGGGTCGTTGGTTCGATTACTTTACGGGACAGGAAGTAAATGTCGCCTCTACTGACCCACAATATGCCTTTCAGGGTGGGCAATTTCATCTATTGACTTCGGTAAAAAAGGCAGTTTCCGAGTTGAATTTAGTGCCATGGAAAGTACAGACAATTACGGCAGTTGAGCCGCTTGAACTCGGCTATGACTTGATTATTTCACCTAATCCGTCGCAGGAATGGCTGCATTTGGAATGGGAAAGTACGTATCAGGGGGAAGTTAAAATCGAAATTACGGACATTTTGGGGCGGCAGCTTCGGTATTTTCTGCCCAACAAATCCACCAAAATAAGCAAACAGCAATTGCCCATTCATGGTTTGCCAGCAGGGAGTTATTTGTTACGCATCTTGGAAGGTGAAAAAAGCCAAGTAAAGCGTTTTGTGCGGGGATTTTGATTATTTCAACTCCTCCACATACAGTGCATTCCCTTCCGCTCTTCGTTGGATTGTTTTTCCATTGATGGTTGTAGAAAAAGAAACGGGTTCAAATGCTTCGGCAAAATTGTCCTGAAAAAGAAGAATGCGTTTGCCCGTTTTTGGATTTTTCCACACCTGTAGCCAAGGCTGATTGTGCTTAAAGGCCCGCGCAAACTCCCCGGTATCGTTTTCCCATTCGGCATTTGTGGATTTTTGATTGTTTCTTTGATAGGTAAAATCGTAACTTTCCCTTACCTGACTGCCGTCCAAAATGCCTTGGTACTTGGCAAAAAGTTCGTGGGCCTGTACCATAGCCGCTACGCCAAGCCCATCTTTTCCCATATAATCTTCACCAACGGTTGGACAGGACGGTTGGTCAGGACCTTGGTATTCATAGACAAAATACCCACCCGTATTCTGCGAGACGCATGATAAATTTCCGTTGATTTTGGAGTACCGCAATGCTTGGTATGGATTGTAGGACTGCCCGAAAATCCAGTAGTTGGTATAAAAAACGCGGGGATTACAGAGGTGAACAAATACCGCATCGCGGACCAAATTCATCGGATACATGACGCGATTGTCCATTTGGCGGATGTAGCCTTGAGCACCGTTGCCAATCTTAAAACGCCGCGTGGCACTGCGTCGAGCGTCCGACGGCTTGTCTTCGTAGGGCCATAGAAAATTGAGAAATTTGATATTTGGAGGGGCCGTTAATGACTTTAAATTTAACATGTCCAAGGTCCTCAAATACCAATTGATAGGCGCTTTCCAAACATTGGCGGGTTGGTCAACGGCATCATTGGTGTTGACTGTCATACTTGTATAACCAAAACCCGTCATCAACACAGTAGGAGAGGGAAGTTGGACGTTTTGGATCGCCTTGGCGTTTTGATGAATGGCTAAATAATCATCAATGTTTTTTTTGTCAGTGCTCCAGCTATCGTTGGCATAGCCATCGAGTTTGAAACTTTTTCCCTGAAAATTAAACGTAATCGGTTCGCCAATCCAAGAGAAAAACAGTTTGCCGTGTTTTTTATAAATACGCTCCGACAAATCGTACATGGTTTTGCGGAAATTTGGGTCGTTCATATCCCATTGCCAACCTTCATTCGCGGGGTTGTGAGGTTCAAAATCAACGGCAAATACGTCGGAAGGCATTCGTTTGGCCAGCCAATCAGCTGCTTGGTCCAACTGACGGGTGTCAAATTTTGTAATGCCCTGACGGCCTTTCGGGCGAACGTGTTGCATCAGTTCCACCACTTCCCCCGTGTACATAAGGCGAAATTTTTCATCATTAACGTGCCAATTGACTTTTTTTAAATTTTGTATCGGTTCGTCAACGGGCCGTGATTCTGAGCCATATTTTTTGTTGGGCAAAAGCGTAAAAGCGGGGGTTTGTTTGAAAATACCAAGGTCCCCTGCGGCTTTGTCACCTGGCCAAAGCGGCTGAGTGTATGTTAATTGAGGTTTGGAGTTATCCAATGAATCCCGTACCCAAAAAATCAGTTCAGCCGCCGCCGCATATTTGGTTTTCCCCGCTGCTGTATTGACCGTTGAGGTCAGCCAACTTTCGGAATTGATGTTGGAGACATCGGTCATGTATTTTACCACATGCAGCCAACGATTCGATAAAACGGGTTGCCAGGTAAGCTGGCGGGCATCTACTCGGTTCACACTGCCGTTTAGAACGTAATAAGCCGTGCGTCCTGCTTCGGGTTTTGCGTCATCGGTTAGATACAATTTATTGTCGGTACGGCGTTCGAGTCGCAACTTGATCTGTTGGTCTTCGTAGCGGTTGGGGTCCGGTTCAAACTCAAAATAAACAAGAGAAGCTTTGGCTTTGGGAAGGGCTTTTAAGGCAGGAGTGACGGAAACGAGAGGAGTACCCGGGGCGGCTGCTCTATGTTTTATAAAAAAAAACACGGCTAACACCGTACCGGCTAAAATACCTATTTTTATCATTTTTTTCACTTTACAATATCCTTCAAGTCTTCCAAGTAACGCTTGACAATTTCCAACTGTTGTATCACGCGATTGATTTTGTTGCGCTGCCCTTTTCCTGATTCTATTATTTGACGGGCGGCCGAGAGTTTGTGTTTTTTATACTCAACAAGATAAACAATCTCGTCCAAAAGCTCTATATCAGCAAGTGTGTAGATTCGGTCGCCGCTTCGTTTTTCGGGTTTGAGCATGGGGAAAACGGTTTCCCAATACCGCAATTTAGAGGGTTCAAATCCGTAGCGGGCAGCCACTTCATTAATATCAGAGAATAGTTTAGGTTCGGCGTAGGTAGGGGAAGCTATTTCTTTTTTAGCCATAATAGTTTCAATTATTGCCATAATACTGCAAATAAGCAGCCAGTCGCTCGAAATTATGTAATTCGGTTTCGTTGGCAAATTTAGTCAAATAGTCTCGATAAGTGTCTTCCAGGCGTTGGTAGCTCGGGTTGTTATTGAGCTTTGCCGCAATCAACCCCTTGAAGCAACGGTGAATTTGGTTGTATAGGTATTTGGAAGGTTTGTGGGAAGCACTGTTGAGAATACGGTCTATATCGGAGAGTTTGGTCACAGAATTCAGAAAACTAAACCCTGAATAAATCATGAATTCTTTGATGGTCTCGCAGGTATCGGTCAGGTCTTCGTCATTTTGAATTTTATAGCGGAAATACTTCACATCATTGTATTTTCCGGTCGAAATAATCAAGGTATTAACATCGGCTCTGAATTCCACCAAATTAACATTCAGAAACTGCTGAGCAATTTGTTCAATTTGGTCGTTTCGGCAGCCGATATGTACTTCCACCCATGCATCCTTATCTTTTTCGTACTCAGATACCGAAAAAATGATGTTTACAAAGCCGGCAAGTGTACTTTTGCGAAACTGCTTTTTATCCATGTGCAAGCGAAACCCTTCTGCCTCGAAAAAATCGTACAACGCGTAGTAAAGTTTGGCTTCGGTGGTCTTGATACTCATGACAAAAAAGTGGGACCGCCCATGCGGTTGATGGATGACAGTTTCGTTCAGCAATAAGTTTATAATTTACTAACAACAACGCAAATATTCCGATGAAACATAGTTTACTTTATTTTATGAATCACACTCTTCGATTAAGTCTTGCTTTTTTTATTGCCTTCATTGGATATTGCGCCCCTGGCGTCAGCCAAAATACCATCACCCAAACCATCAGGGGCGTAGTTTCGGACGGCGATAATAATCAACGACTTGCGGGGGCAAGTGTAAAATTAGTAGGAACCGAAACCGGCACCATCACTGATTCAATCGGAAACTTTCGGCTTATCAACATTCCTATCGGCAGATATTCTCTTCAAATAAGCAGCGTTGGGTACGAAACGGTTACGATACCCGAAGTATTGTTGGAGGCGGGAAAAGAAAAAGTATTGAGTGTTGCCTTGAAAGAATCAGCTCAGCAGCTGTCTGAAACGGTAATTCGCTCTTCCAGACCGCCTTCGTTCAGCAGTATTCAAACCATCACCATTGAACAAACCCTTCGTTTTGCCGCTACATTTTTTGATCCGGCACGTTTGGCTACTTCTTTTCCGGGAGTGGTGGCAGCCAATGACCAAGCCAATGGATTGGTCATTCGGGGAAATTCACCGACGGGTACGCAGTGGCGGTTGGAAGGGGTGGAGATTGTGAACCCTAATCACCTCAGCAATGCAGGGACTTTCAGCGACCGACCTACTCAAACGGGTGGAGGAACCAATATCCTGAGTGCGCAACTCATGGAGCGGGCCGATTTTATGACGGGAGCCTTCCCGGCCCAATACGGTAATGTATTGGGAGGCGTTATGGATGTTCATTTACGAAAAGGCAATGACCAAAAACACGAATTTATGGGCCAAGCGGGGCTTATTGGAGTAGATTTCGCGGCCGAAGGGCCGATTTCGCGTAAAAACAAATCCTCTTATCTCATCAATTATCGTTACTCTTTCACAGGGCTTTTGGCTTTGATGGGCATCAAATTTGGAGGAGAAGACATTCGTTTTCAGGATATTTCCTTTAATCTCTCTTTTCCTACGCGCAAAGCAGGGCATTTTACGGTTTTTGGAATGGCGGGGGTAAGCAGCAATGTATTTAAGGCGGAGCGCGATACGTTGCAGTGGAAGTTCCAGAAAGATGGTTTTGACATTGAATTTAAAAATCGCATGGGTGCGCTTGGAGTGACGCATTCCATTAACTTAGGACGCAATACGACGTGGAAAACAGTATTGGCAGCTTCCGGATTGGAGACGCGCCGCGAAGGATATGTCTTGTCAAAAACTACGTTTAATCGCTTTTTTGTCCAATTGGATGCTTTCAAAAAAACACGCTATTCGCTGGCAACGTCGCTTTCGCATAAACTCAGCGCCAATTGGCAATTACAGGAAGGGCTTAATTTGACCTATCAG
This sequence comes from Runella sp., assembly GCF_027484545.1. Classification (GTDB taxonomy): domain Bacteria; phylum Bacteroidota; class Bacteroidia; order Cytophagales; family Spirosomataceae; genus Runella. Next base: position 7,295 of record NZ_JAIXST010000114.1, read on the forward strand.
GAGGATTCTGTTCAAATTAACAACCGGGGCATCTCTAAAGGGAAAATGCAGGGCTTAATTGTACAGCCCTATTTTTTGTTGACCGGAAAACTCGCACCGCGATTGACGGTGCAGGCCGGACTTCATTATTTGTCTTATACCTACAATAAAACCAATTCTTTAGAGCCGCGTGCTTCGGTAAGATACAACGCCACTGACCGAACTGCGTTGACGTTGTCGTACGGGTTACACAGTCAATTGCAGTTGCCCCAAACGTATCTATCACTTAAAAATTCGGATACGCGCTCCGATATTTTTCCCAATGTGTTGTTAGGTTTTACCAAGGCACAGCACGTTGTTTTAGGATTTGAAAAGAGTTTACGTAAACAGGCATCACTCAAAGTGGAAGCTTATTATCAATCATTATTTAATGTACCGATTGCAAAAAATGACCCAATCGTAAGTTATCGTGTCATTCCGGCCTTCTCAACCCTTAATTTGATTGAGGGTTTTACCGATGCTGAATTGGCAAACAAAGGCACAGGAAAAAATTACGGCGTAGAAGTGACGTATCAGCAGTATTTGGGCAAAGATTTTTATGCGCTCATTACGGGTTCATTGTATAACTCTACTTACAAAGGACAGGACGGTGTCGAGCGCAGTACCCGCTTCAACGGAAATCATACATTTAGTTTTGCGGGAGGAAAAGAATTTCGCCAACGTCCTAATCGTACTTTCGGGGTAAACCTGCGCGTCTTATGGCTCGGTGGTTATCGCGATTCGCCGATTGATTTGGAAGCTTCGCGCAGTTCAGGGCAAACTTCTTACAAAGTCAACGAATTGTACACCATTAAAATGAAGGATTACTTCCGCCCCGATGTGCGGATTTTCTGGAAACGACACAAACCCAATTATACCAGGACGTGGTCAATTGACATTCAGAACGTTTCCAATACCAAAAATGAAGCGTACAGTTACTACGATATTCTCCAACGTCAAATCGTGCAGCAGTTTCAGTTGGGAATGGTGCCGGTGATAAATTACCGAGTGGAATTTTAACTTTCAACTTACTGCAACAGAAAAGCCGCATCGTTTGATGCGGCTTTTCTGTTGTAAGTTTATGATAATCAGCTAGCTTAGTTCAAGCCTAACGATTTTAAAATTTCAGTTACTTTTGCCGCTGCTTCTTTGAATTCGATGGCAGAAACTACTTTCAAACCGGATTCATTGATGATGCGAACACCTTCTTCGGCATTTGTTCCCTGTAAGCGTACGATGATAGGGACTGGAATATCACCAATGGCTTTGTAAGCTTCTACAACTCCCGTAGCTACGCGGTCGCAACGAACAATACCACCGAAAATATTGATAAGGATTGCTTTTACGTTCGGGTCTTTCAGGATAATACGGAAACCTGCTTCAACAGTTTTAGCATTGGCACCACCCCCAACGTCTAAGAAGTTGGCCGGTTCACCGCCTGAAAGTTTGATCAAGTCCATGGTTCCCATTGCCAAACCGGCACCGTTTACCATACAGCCTACGTTTCCGTCCAATTTGACGTAGTTGAGGTTATTTTCGCCTGCTTCCACTTCCAAAGGATCTTCTTCGTTGGTATCGCGCATCAAAGCAAGGTCAGCGTGGCGAATGAGGGCGTTGTCGTCCAAATCTACTTTCGCATCAATGGCCATGATTTTATCATCCGACGTTTTCAACACTGGGTTGATTTCAAACATAGAAGCGTCTGATTCCCAATAAGCTGTGTAAAGCGATGTGATGAATTTTACCATTTCTTTGAAGGCATTGCCCGATAAACCAAACGCAAACGCAATTTTGCGAGCTTGGAATCCCTGCAAACCAACACGTGGGTCAATCCATTCTTTGATGATTTTTTCGGGAGTGTGCTCGGCTACTTCTTCAATGTCCATCCCACCTTCGGTACTTGCCATAATGACAGGGCAACCTTTGGCGCGGTCTAAAAGAATAGAAATATAGAATTCTTTTGGCTCAGAAGCACCCGGGTAATACGCGTCTTCGGCCAAAAATATTTTATTTACTTTCTTGCCATCGGGTCCGGTTTGATGAGTCACCAAAACATGTCCGAGGAGGTTTGTTGCCACTTCACGAACTTGGTCGGGTGATTTAACCACCTGTACACCACGTTGTTCGCTGTTAACAATTTTGCCTTTTCCGCGACCGCCCGCATGGATTTGCGATTTCACAACCACAAACTTTGAACCTGTCCGCTCTGCAATGGTGCGATAGGCTTCAACGGCGCGTTCAGGGGTATCTACCACGATGCCATCCTGGATACGGACACCGTATTTTTTGAGTATTTCTTTTCCTTGGTACTCGTGTATATTCATACTATTATTTTGGTGAGTGTTTGTAATATTTGGTTTGGCCGTGCCAAATTACGGAAAAGTTTTAACTTGATTGTTGAATTTGGGCACATAATTAGACGTTCTTTGTGTAACTAACCCAAGAAAGCTTTGCTAAAACGTCTCATTCATCGGTTCCGGAGGTACCGCTTTATGGTATATGAGCCTCCCATTATTACCTTGGAAGGTCTGTATCCACTTCTTCTGCTTCTTCTTTTGAGCCTAGTAGCTACCACTTATCATACCGTACGTATTCAATTTAAAGAAGCTGTTGATTTTTCTTTGGATTGGAATTTATTCCTGAGTTGGATTCCTCTTTTGGTGGCCTATATGGTGGATTTAACCGTAACACGATTTGGTAAACTGCCCAAGTGGGTGGGGTTTTGGAGCGTGGTTTGGATGGTATTTTTCCCAAATGCACCTTACATGATTACCGATTTGGTTCATTTGTCAGGAGATATGGGGCGGGACCTTACGTGGCATGATATGATTATGCTTTTTTTCTACGCAGAGGTAAGCCTGATTAATGGGTTGGTTTCGGTGTATTGGATGCACCGCTCCTGGCAAAAAACATATACTAAGATAGTGAGTAATGTATTGTTGGCCATAAGTTTTCCATTGGCAGGATTTGGTATTTATTTGGGTCGCATTCGCCGATGGAACAGTTGGGATATCGTGGAAAATCCGGAAAAATTACTTCGGGCGATTGGCCAAAGCCTTACCGATCGCACTGCTCTTGTTCTCAGCTTAGAATTCGGGGTGTTACTAAGTATGCTTTATTTGGTACTTTGGGTGTTACTGCGATTCCGGGTGAGGCCTGTTGAATAAGTAATTGACCCGTTTATGTGTAGTTTTTAAAAGGTGTTAACGCCTTTTTTTGCTATCTTTTTTTAAAAAATGATAGCTTTGCACAAAACATTTAACCATCAATATTTACTATTTATCCCTCTCTAACGCTTATTCCCTAATATGGCTTCATTCAAAATAGCAGGCGGTCGTTCGATGAAAGGTGAGATTACTCCCCAAGGCGCCAAAAACGAAGCGTTACAAATTTTGTGCGCAGTCTTGCTGACCAAAGAACCTGTTACCATTCATAATATTCCCAACATTCGGGACGTCAATCAACTGATTGATTTATTGGGGGATTTAGGCGTAAAACGTACTCGTTTGAGCGATAGTTCGATTCGTTTTGAAGCCTCCGACGTACATCTTGATTTCATGGAAACCGAAATGTATCGCCAAAAAGCAGCTGCTTTGCGGGGGTCGGTCATGTTGTTGGGGCCGATGTTGGCACGTTTCAAAAAAGGACGTATTCCGCGTCCTGGAGGAGATAAAATCGGTCGCCGTCGGTTGGATACCCACTTTTTAGGCTTTGAACGTTTGGGTGCTAAATTTGACTATGACCCCAACGACGGTGGTTTCTACCAAGTAGATGCGAGCGGATTGCACGGTACGTATATGTTGTTGGATGAAGCATCGGTGACGGGAACGGCCAATATCCTGATGGCAGCCGTCATGGCTGAAGGAATAACGACAATTTATAACGCCGCTTGCGAACCCTATCTTCAGCAACTCTGCAAAATGCTTAACCGTATGGGCGCAAAAATTGGCGGAGTAGGCTCTAACCTGCTGACGATTGAGGGCGTATCTGTATTGCAGGGGACAGAACACAGCATGTTGCCCGATATGATCGAAATTGGGTCGTTTATCGGAATGGCGGCTATGACGCAGAGCGAATTAACGATTAAAAATTGCTCTATATTAGATTTGGGAGTGATTCCTGGAGTGTTTCAGAAATTAGGGATTCAAATGGAATTCCGCGGTGACGATATTTTTGTTCCCGCTCAGGAACGTTACGAGGTAGAGTCGTTTATTGATGGTTCCATGCTGGTGGTAGCCGATGCTCCCTGGCCTGGTTTTACGCCCGACTTGTTGAGTATCGTATTGGTAACGGCGATTCAGGCAAAAGGAACGGTGTTGATTCACCAGAAAATGTTTGAGAGTCGCCTGTTCTTCGTGGATAAACTCATCGAAATGGGTGCTCAAATTATCCTTTGTGATCCGCACCGCGCTACGGTAGTAGGCTTAAATCGTGCTACTCAATTGCGCGGTATTCGCATGACTTCTCCCGATATTCGGGCAGGGGTGTCGCTGTTGATTGCGGCGATGTCGGCGCAGGGAGTAAGTATTATTGATAACATTGAACAAATTGATAGAGGCTATCAGAATATTGATACCCGTCTTAATGCCATAGGTGCCGAGATTGTACGGCTTTAAAATTAAAAAGACTCGTTATGACACAAATGAAAAGCACGAAGATAAGACCCCTCAATCCTTTGTTTCTCTCCTTTGGGTTACTGATTGGGTTTATTTCCTGTAAGGAAGAAGACCCGATTTTACCTTTGACAGCCATTGGTTTTGACGGAAAAACGGTAATTGTTTCTCCTTCTGGTAAACTTCGTGTAAAATTCAATCAACGGGTGACGTGGAAAATTTCGGCGGGAACAGCTACCCAAAATGCGCAGGATTCGTTGATTTATTCTGCGCCGACCACTGCGGGAGTATATCAAATGACCGTTAAAAATGAGCGAGACCAAAATGACAGTTTGGTGATAAAAGTCGTGGTATCTTCCCGCGCAGATGTATTGAGATCCTTACAAAAAGGAGGATATGTGATAATATTCCGACATGCGGCGGCAGATGTGGGAGCGGATTTGTTGAGTGCGGGTACGGGAGAGTGGTGGAAGTCCTGTGATTCTAAATTGGCTCGCCAACTCAATGAACAGGGTAAAACAGATGCCGCAGATATTGGGAAGGCGTTTAAAAATGTCCAAATTCCGGTAGGAAGGGTTTTTGCCAGTGAATATTGTCGCTGTTATACCAGCGCAGATTTGATGAGTTTTGGTATGACAACGACGCAGTCAAAAGACCTAACTTATTATGTATATGATGAGCCGAATCGTTATGCCAATACCACGAAATTGGCGTCGGCACAGCCTATAGATGCTCAAAATAGTATTTTAGTGATTCACGCAGGTTTTACAGTAACACCTACCCCTGCTCCTTTGAACAGTTTAGCGTGGGGCGATGCCGCCGTATTCAAATTAGTACCAGGACAGCCGGCGACTTACGTAACAACGATATTAGTAAAAGAGTGGACAGAATTGAAGTAAGATTTTAACTACACCTGCCCCAAAACAAATACTCCTAAAATGATGATACGAAGGTTAGTACCGCTTTTCTGCCTTATTTCGTTTGTCGTCAGAAGTCAGACGGTTTCGCTCAATGATTTGAGCGCTTTCAAAACTTCTACAGCCAATTGGTCTATTGCAGGGGATGTAACCGTTGATGTGAACCAAACTAATGTCTTGACTACTACGCCCGGGAAGGGTATTTTGGCGTGTATTCAACTGCCCGGAAAAGCGGGACTTGCTTATAACTTGCTTACCAATTTTGAACACGGCGATGCCGACGTGGAAGTGGAGTTTATGATGGCGAAAGGCTCCAATTCAGGTATCTACCTGCAAGGTCGCTATGAAATTCAACTTTTTGACAGTTGGGGCGCAAAGGAATTGCACGTCTATGATGTGGGTTCTATTTATGAGCGTTGGGATGAAGCCCGGCCCAGCGGGACAAAAGGCTACGAAGGACATGTCCCAAGAATAGATGCAGGAAAAGCTCCCGGCCTTTGGCAAAAAATGAAGATTTCTTTTCAAGCCCCGCGTTTTGATGCCGCCGGTAAAAAAATAGCCAATGCCAAAATGCTGAAAGTGGAATTGAATGGTATAATTCTCCACGAAAATGTAGAACTCTTTGGTCCAACCCGTAGCAGCATAGACGGTGAAGTCGCCAAAGGTCCACTCATGTTTCAGGGAGATCATGGCAGCGTGGCTTTTCGGAATTTAGTTATCAAGTCTTTTGTTCGCTGATCCGGTCATCTAAACTCAACCCATGAAATATCGCTACCGTGCCCTGACTTTTTTGTTTGCTCTTTCCATTATTACTTTTCTCGACCGCGTTTGTATGAACGTCGTCAGCAAATACGTAAAAGCCGATTTGGGCTTAAACAACGAGGAGTTTGGCTGGATTTTGGGCGCTTTTTCATTGGCGTATGCTTTATTTGAAATTCCAACGGGGGCCATGGGTGATACCATCGGCCCCCGTCGCGTTTTGACGCGTGTGGTGTTGTGGTGGTCGGGGTTCACGGCTTTGACCGGAACCGCTTTCAGTTTTTTGTACCTGTTGGTCGTGCGATTTTTGTTTGGGGTAGGAGAGGCCGGCGCTTATCCTAACGCCACAATTGCTATTTCGCGTTGGTTTCCTGCCGTAGAAGTAGGTCGGGCGCAATCGGTCATCTGGGCGGCAGGACGTATTGGCGGAGCGCTTACACCCTTGCTTGTGATTCCGTTGGTACATGCCGTGGGCTGGCGTTGGTCGTTTGGCGTTTTGGGTTTGGTCGGAGCGTTGTGGGCCGTGGCTTGGTATATTTGGTTTAGAGACGAACCTTCGGAGAAAGCAGGAATTACCCAAGAAGAAGTAGAAATTATAGAAGCGGGGCGTCACATCAAACAGTCAGACCATGCCATTCCCTGGAAAACAATCATTCGCAATCCTGACATTTGGGCATTGATGCTTATGTGCCATCTATTTTTCTACGGAGCCTATTTCTTCACCAATTGGTCTTCTACCTACTTTCAGGAAGGCCGCGGGATGACTGAAGACCAATCGAAAAACTTCATTTCTCTTTCGTATTTTCTGGGAGCTATCGGTTGCATTGCTGGCGGTTTTTTAAGTGATATTTTGTCCAAAAAATACGGTTTGAAGTTCGGACGACGTGTTGTAGCCATTACGGGATTGGGACTTTCGAGCGTCTTTTTTCTGGCTGCCGGTTTAACGACTGATAATCAACTTTCGGGGTATTTGTTGGCTATCTGTGTGTTAACCAAAGACTTGGCTTTGCCTGTGTCTTTTGCCGTGTGTGTGGATATTGGCAAACGCAATGCCGGTACAGTCGCTGGCTCGATGAATTTTGCGGGCCAAATGGGCGGATTTTTCATCACTATTATCTTTGGGATGGTAGTTGAAAATACCAAAAACTTTAATATTCCCTTGTACCTGATTTCGGGTTGTTTGCTGGTAGCGGCCTTGTTGTGGTTTAAAATTGATCCTACTAAAACTGTTCAGTTAAAGGCTTGAGCAAAAAATAAATTTACAGTTTTAACTCTATCAGTGAGCAACTATAGACCCTATCATTTATTTGTCATTATATATGAATCTATGTCCTCACTTTTTCTCAAAAGCCGGTGCAATCATCGCGTTTATAGGAATGCTTCATATTTCGGCAAAGGCGCAGAAAAGTGATACCATAGACATTCATTATTCCACTGATTTAAAACAGGTTATAAAACCCAAACATGCGTATCACCAAACCTTGACCATGAAGCTGTTTCTGTCACAGGCGCTGTTTGATGGGAAATTTAAGCGAAAAGACAACGGTACGTCAGAGGTTGCTCTGGCCTTTTCCCAAGCCCTCGACGTCATCAAAAAGATGGATAATTTAACTCTTGGGATTCCTAAAATTGTGTACCTCGTGGGTTGGCAATACAACGGTCATGATTCAAAATACCCTGCTTGGTTTGGGGTCAATGAACGACTCAAACGCCCCGAAGATAAAACGGCATTGGAGAGTCTAAAATGGCTAATGAAAGAAGCCGTTAGGTATCATACCGTCGTGAGTCTGCATATCAATATGTTTGATGCGTACGAAGACAGTCCTTTGTGGGATACCTACGTTAAAAACAACATCATTGCTCGCAATGCCGATGGGGCGCTGCGAGCTTGTGAATGGGGCTATCCCATCAGCTATGCCCGCGAGTGGGAAACGGGTTTTGCCCAAAAACGAATCGACAGTTTATGTAAACTATTGCCGCTTCAAAGAGCCCAAACGATTCATATTGATGCGTTTCATACGTGGCCACCCGTTCCAACAATGGTGGATGGAAAATACAAACTAAACTTCGACAAAGCTCCAACCAGTCCATTTCTGGGAAATACCGTTCAGGATGAGAGTGAAGCGCAACGTGAAATCTATCAATACTGGGCTTCTAAAGGCATTGATGTCACTTGTGAGGGGGTTGACTTTTTACGCGAATCGTCGTTTGAAGGTTATCAACCCATGGCTTGGTGGTTTACGGGCTTGAATAACTACCTCAAATGGCCTGCGAGTTTTTATTGCGGTGGTCAAGATAACAGCGAGTGGGGCAAATTGTTTGGAACAAGTATGCACGGTGAAGATGTCATCAATAAAGACCCCGAAAAACTTTCCGGTTTTTTATCGCAGTTTTGTACTAAAACAGTAATCTGGTATTACTTAAATCGCTTGAATAGAGAATATGTGGTGTCGAACTCCGCCGAAAAATCGGTTCATTTTTCTCAAAAAACCGTTTCTGCGTTAAAAGGAAAAGAATTTTTAGTACAGTCTGACGATATTCTTCTGGCTGAAAATGAGGATGTTTTTGTCCCAGCCTTGTGGTTGAAAAAGCCATCAGTCGTTGCATTTAGTAAAAACGGATACTAAAATCGTCGCTGGAAATTACCTCAATCTCTGAGCAGCAAACGTCAACTTAAAATTTCTCTGGTTACCATCGAAGGTCTAAAACCTGCGGGAACTGTCAAGGTTAAGGAGGGAGCTATTACTTTATCAGTCGCTGCAGGGGAAGCAGTTTTGATTGACTAAATCGTCTTGCTTTTTTTATGCTCTTCATCCGGTGCTTCCCGTTGATGTGAATTTTAATGGAATCCGTTGAAAAATCCATATTTGAAACTCTGACTTCACAGTTCCTTCGTTATTTTTGCCAAAAATAGCATAACGAATGGCATTGCAACGGAAAAGCGCATTTGGGCAAACTTGGTGGGGACAACAGTGGATCAAGGTGTTGGAAGGATTGGATCAAAGTGGACGATTGGCGCGGGGGCGCACCTACGCCAACAACGGCTCGGTACAAAGTATCGCTTTTGAGGGCAACAAAATTGCCGCTCGGGTGAAAGGGACATCGCCCAGACCCTACAAAATAGCGTTCAAAATTGAGCCGCTTTCTTCTTCTGATAAGGCTCGGCTGGTAAGCTTAATTACCGACAATCCGCTGTATTTGACGCAATTGCTGAATCGTCAGTTGCCTTCGGAACTGTATAACGATTGCGAACGCAAAGGCATTTCTCTGTTTCCGCGCTCGTGGGATGCCTTTCATTCCGATTGCTCCTGCCCCGATTGGGGCGACCCCTGCAAACACCGCGCTGCTGTGTTGTATTTGGTGGCCAATGAAATTGACAAGAACCCTTTCCTGATTTTTGAACTTCGCGATTTTGACTTATTCAAAAGTCTGGAAGCCTTGGGTTTTGCCTCGTCCGACCAAAAAAACGTAGAAACACTCGACGTGGCTGATTTGCGTCAACCGTTTGAGGGGTCCGAAGAGACTGATTTTCAACCCGATGCAACCCTCTACGACGCAATTGACTTTTCGATTCTTCCCGACGTGTCGGAGAGTTTACTGTCGTTACTGGGTGATAATCCGCTGTTTTATCGAACGGGCAATTTTAAGCAGGTTTTACAAAAATTTTATACCGAAACCGCCAAAAAAGCTCGTGCGTTAGTCATCGCCGACGAACCCCGCGAGCAGGATTATGACAAAGATTTGGATGCTGTAGAAAGTGCGGATATTATCATGGACGAGGCGATGGGCTTTTTGCAGGCCAATTTCCGCGACACCCGCGAGCGGATTGTATTTCAATTTGACGAACTTCCCAAGCTTGTTGATTGGATTCATCGCCTGCCTTCGGCGCAGTTACCCCAACTTTCTCCTACGCTCAAAGGGCTGTATTTTCTGAACCTTTTGGCAAATAAACTGCTCGAACGCGGGGCGATTGTTCCACAATTAGTGCGAGCAAAACTCAAAAAAGAATACCACTTGGTTCGCTGGATACCGGCTACTCTGAACGAGCAAGTTGCTACCTTATCGAACCAAGTCAGGGCAGTTTTACCCCCTGAAATCCTCTACTATAAAATCGGAAAACGTGATATATTTATTCCCATCGAAAGCGATTTTATCAATGCGGTATGTTCGCTCATTTTGACGGAGCGCGTACGGCAATTCAATGACTACTTTGACTACAAAGCCACCGATACCGATGACCTGTTCTTCCGAAATTCAATGGTTTATTTCGGAGGTTTTGAGTCGCGTGAAATACCAAACAGTGTACAGTTGTGGTTGAATAAATTTTTCATTGCTCACCGCGATTTTGTGCCTGTGTTGCAAGTGGAAGAGTTGGAAGAAGGCTTTCGAGTAAACGTATTGGTCGAAAACAAAAAGTCAGAATTAGCTGCGCTTATTCCGCTCGAAACCTTCATGGAAGAACGCGAATATGCCCCGGTACGAATGGGAGTGATGCGTGACCTTTCCATGATGGCGGAGCATTTTCCGCAACTCAATCGCCTGATTGCTGGAAAAGGAACTGAACCGCTGTTGTTTAATTCAGAGAATTTTACCGAAATACTCCTCAAAATACTGCCTACAATCCGACTTTTCGGCATCAAAATTCAATTGCCCAAGGCGTTACAAAAATTGCTTCGCCCGCAACTTTCGATGACGCTCGACAGCGAAGAAGACGGGAAAGTGGCCGCTTCGTCGGTGATTAGTTTGGAAACCATGCTCAAATTTCGCTGGGAAGTGGCGGTTGGCGATGAACACATTGACAGCGCAACGTTTGGGAGGATGGTCGAAAACTACAAAGGGTTGGTCAAAATTAAAGACCAGTATGCGTATTTTGACGAAAAAGAAATCAAAACGCTACTCGAAAAGCTCAAAAACCCTCCTGCTCTTGACAGCAATGATTTACTGCAAACCGCACTTACCGAAGAGTATAATGGCACGGGCGTAACACTCACTAAATCAGCGCAAAAGTGGATGAAGGAGTTGCTAAAAAATGAAGCCGTGCCTTTGCCTGAACGCCTTACCGCCAACCTGCGCCCTTACCAGCAGCGTGGCTATGAATGGCTGTACAAAAACGCTCGCCTCGGGATGGGAAGCCTCATTGCGGATGACATGGGACTGGGAAAAACCCTGCAAGTAATTACTGCCCTCCTGAAAATGAAACAGGAGGGGGCATTCAAGAAAATCAAAGGCTTAATAGTTGTTCCCACCACACTGCTGACCAACTGGTCTAAAGAAATCGCAAAGTTTGCTCCTGAACTGCGACTGCATCTCTACCACGGCCCCGGGCGTAGCTTGCCCCAACTCAACGAAGCCGATATTTTGCTAACCACTTACGGAGTGATTCGAAGCGAGGAAGAATCGTTGAGCAAACAGAGATGGTCAGTGATGGTGATAGATGAAGCCCAAAACATCAAAAACCCCAACACAGCGCAAACCAAGGCCGTCAAAAAAATGAAGTCGGGCATCAAAATTGCCATGAGCGGAACTCCCGTCGAGAACCGCATGGCGGAATACTGGTCTATTTTTGATTTTGCCAACAAAGGCTACCTCGGCAGTCTGAAAAAATTTGTGAGTGATTATGCCATCCCCATCGAGATAGACCGCGACCAACACGCGCTGGACAAGTTTAAGCGAGTAACGGAACCGTTTATTTTAAGGAGGGTCAAAACCGATAAGAAAATCATTCAAGACCTGCCCGACAAAATTGAAATCGACCAAGCTTGCACGCTCACCAATGAACAGGCAGCTCTGTATCAAAGTGTGGTAGACCAAGCCTTGCGCGGTATTGAAGGCCAAAAAGACGGATTTAAGCGAAGTGGGTTGATTTTTAAAATGATGACCGCCCTCAAGCAAATTTGTAACCATCCAACGCACTACCTCAAAAAAGGAGGCGCTCAGCCCGAAGCATCGGGTAAGACACTTTTACTGCTTGATTTGATTCGGCAAATCCTTGAAAATGGCGAAAAAACGCTCCTATTTACCCAATACGAAGAAATGGGAACGCTGTTACAAACGATGTTTCAGGAGCAAATGCAGCTGGAAGTGCCTTTTTTACACGGGGGAGTGAGTCGCAAAAACCGTGACGAAATGGTCGAAGATTTTCAGAACAATCGTTCTACGCGTATCCTGATTTTATCGCTAAAAGCAGGGGGGACTGGTTTGAATCTAACCGCGGCTAACAACGTGATTCACTACGATTTGTGGTGGAATCCTGCGGTGGAGGCACAAGCCACTGACCGGGCGTTTCGGATTGGTCAGACCAAAAACGTGCTGGTGCACCGTTTCATTACGCAGAACAGTTTTGAAGAAAAGATCAATAAACTCATTCAGAATAAACGCGAACTCGCCAACCTTACGGTTACCGATGGAGAAACGTGGCTCGGCGATTTGTCAAATAAGGATTTGAGGGAATTAGTGAAGTTGGGATAAAAAAACGTCGGCGAGGTTTTGAACGGGGTCGCCCAGACCTTGCCGACGTTCTCGTGCTGACGTTTTCGTTACAAAACTACATTCACAATACGCTTCGGCACCACTACCACTTTCTTGGGCGTATTGCCTTCCAGCCATTTTTGAACGGTTTCATTCGCCAAAACTCCCTGTTCGATGTCTTCTTTGGACATATCTATGGGGAACGGAATGTTGGCGCGTACTTTGCCATTGATTTGAATGGGGTATTCAAACGAGCTTTCTACCAAGTACTTAGGTTCAAATTTTGGGAATGGAGCGCTTGAAATCGTGCCCTCTTCGTTACCAAGCGCTACCCACAACTCTTCGGAAATGTGCGGAGCGTACGGCGACAACAAAATCACCATATCATTCAAAATTGCTTTTTTGTGACATTTCAAATCGCTCAAATCATTGACCGCAATCATAAACGTAGAGACAACCGTATTGAAAGAATAACGGTCAATATCGTCTTCCACGCGTCTGATGGTGCGGTGCAATACCTTCAATTCATCCGCTGTCGGCTCGGCATCTACCCATTTTTGTTTACCCGTTTGGTCGTCAAAAAACAACCGCCAGAATTTACGCAGGAAGTTGGACGTACCGCTGATACCGTTGGTGTTCCAAGGTTTGGCATCGGTCAATGGCCCTAAGAACATTTCGTATAAACGCAAGGTATCGGCCCCGTAGCGAGCTACTACATCGTCCGGATTGACAACGTTGTAAAGCCTTTTGGACATTTTTTCAACCGCAAATCCACATACATACTTGCCTTTGGCAGGGCCGCTTTCTTCCAGAATAAACTCAGACTCATTGTAATAAGAGCGCCACTGCTTGAATGCTTCTGTATTTAACACATCATTTTCAACTATGTTGACATCTACGTGAAGCTGAGTGACTTCGTATTGTTCTTTTAAGCCATGTGAAACAAAAACAGGCTTTTTACCTTCGCCTTCCGATGATTTCAGGCGATACACAAAATTGCTGCGTCCCTGAATCATGCCTTGATTGACCAATTTAGCCGCGAATTCTTCTTCGGGAACCAATCCCAGATCTTTCAGGAATTTATTCCAAAAACGACTGTACAATAAGTGCCCGGTAGCGTGCTCAGAACCACCCAAGTAAAAATCGATGCGCTGCCAGTAATCAATCGCTTCTTTGGAAGCAAAAGTGCCGTTGTTTTGAGGGTCCATGTAGCGGTACCAATACCAAGATGAGCCCGCCCAACCCGGCATGGTGCTGAGTTCCAGCCCCCACCCAGCCTCCCCCAATAGGGGAGGGGTATCTAAAGCACCCATTGGGGGTTTGGGGGCTGGCTTGTACGTCCAGTTTTCCGCACGACCCAATGGTGGTTCGCCCGTTTCGGTGGGTAGGTATTTGTCAATTTTAGGTAATTCCAACGGTAAATCAGCTTCATCAATCAGGTAAGGAACACCGTCTTTGAAGTAGGCAGGTACGGGTTCACCCCAGTAGCGTTGGCGACTGAAAACGGCATTGCGAAGGCGATACTGCACTTTTCCTTTGCCCACTTTTCGCTCTTCCAACCATTTGGTCAATGTATCGGTCCCTTCTTTGTACGTCATGCCATTGATAATACCGGAATTGATGTAACGGCCTTCTTTGGTGTTGTCGGCTTGTTGATCAATGTCTTTTTGGCTGTCCAAAATCGGAAGGATTGGTAACTCAAAATGAGTCGCAAAATTCCAGTCACGTTGGTCACCCGAAGGAACGCCCATTACGGCGCCCGTTCCGTAGCCCGCCAATACGTAATCGGCTAAGAAAATAGGTACTTTTTCTTCACTCAACGGATTGATGCAATAGCTTCCCGTAAACACGCCCGTCACTTTCTTTTCGGCCATCCTATCCACTTCGCTGCGACTTGCCGCCCATTTGATATAGGCTTCTACAGCATCTTTTTGCTCAGGGGTAGTCAATTCCATGGCCCATTCGTGCTCAGGAGCCAATACCATAAAACTCACACCGTAAATGGTATCTACGCGAGTGGTGAAAACCTCGATAGATTTTTGATTTTTGATTGTCGATTGTCGATTTTGGGAATCATTCGGCAATCGCAAATCAGCAATCGCAAATTTGACAGAAGCTCCCTGCGAGCGGCCTATCCAGTTGCGTTGCTGTTCTTTCAGAGGTTCGGGCCAGTCGATGGTGTCCAAACCGGACAATAAACGGTCGGCGTAAGCAGTGATGCGCATGGCCCACTGTTTCATCAATTTACGCTCTACCGGAAAACCGCCGCGTTCCGAAACACCGTCTTTTACTTCGTCGTTGGATAGTACGGTTCCCAAACCCGGGCACCAGTTGACGTAGGATTCTTCGGGGAAAGTAAAGCGGTATTTTAACAACACTAACTGTTGTTCTTTTTCGCTCATTGCTTTCCATTCTTCGGCCGAAAATTCGATGACATCTTCATCGCAAACGGCGTTAACGGCAGCAGAGCCTCCTGTTGAGAACTGAGCCGTTAAGTGGCTTATGGGCAGTGCTTTGTCAGCGCTTTTGTCGTAGTAGTGGTTGAATAACTGCATGAAAATCCATTGCGTCCATTTGTAAAAATTGGGGTCAGACGTACGGATTTCGCGGCTCCAGTCGTAGCTAAAGCCAATGTTTTTCAACTGACTGATGAACGTGTTGATGTTTTCTTCGGTCGTAATGGCTGGGTGCTGACCCGTTTGGATGGCGTATTGCTCGGCAGGAAGCCCAAAGCTGTCGAAGCCCATGGGGTGCAACACATTAAACCCTTTGAGTTTTTTATAACGCGAAATAATGTCAGAAGCGATGTAACCCAGTGGATGTCCTACGTGCAAACCCGCTCCTGAAGGGTAAGGAAACATGTCGAGGACGTAATACTTGGGTTTACTGTGGTCAATTTCAGTCTTGTAGGTTTGGTTTTCTTCCCAAAACTGCTGCCATTTTTTTTCAATTTCGCGGTGATTGTATTCCATTTTTTTCTGTTATCAGTATATCGGTTATTCGTTATTCGAGGATTGATGATAGCTTCAACGGATAACTATTAACAATTCAACAGATAACGGTTACAAAATAGGGCGCAAAATTACTGCTTTTCGATGACTTTTGGGTTTTGGGGGTGAAATTGTTATTTTTGAGGAAAAAGCCTTGAAGTATGTGATGGGTTTCGACTCATAAAATAACTACAGAGGTTCACGGAAAAAACTAACAGGTTGACTAATGAATTTACTTTTTTACAACGGCTTAGAATACCACAAATTACAAAAACAATTCGATAAAACGGTTGCGTATCTGCAAGCAGGGGATTTTCGGTCGGCCGATGTAAAAAAAATGCCGAATGCAGGATTTTATCGCGCCAAGTTGGACGATACCAACCGCTTATTATTCAAAATAGGACTCTTCAATGGTCAAAAATACGTATTACTTCTCGAAGTTATCCTCAATCACGCCTACGATAAATCACGGTTTTTGAATGGGGCGCTCATCGACGATAGTAAATTGGTAGCGGTGGTATCGGAACAAAATCTCCAGCCTGCCGACCTTATGCCCGTAGGCTACGTCAATCCCAACCGCAAGTCATTTCATATCTTAGACAAGATTTTGTCGTTTGACGATACCCAAGCCGACATTCTCAACTTGCCAACGCCTACCATCGTCATTGGTTCGGCTGGAAGTGGCAAAACCGCACTTACCCTCGAAAAAGCCAAGACCCTCATAGGGCGTGTCCTTTACACGACACTTTCCCCGTATTTGGTCGAAAATGCTCAAAACCTGTATTATTCGTTTGGTTATGAAAATTCCAAACAGGAAATTGACTTTCTGTCCTTTAATGAATACCTCTCGACGTTTGAAGTACCCGTAGGCAAGGAGTTGGATTTTAGGGCATTTGACCAATGGGCGAGCCGCTATCGTCAGAGCCATAAAATCAAAGATACCTACAAGCTATTTGAAGAATTTAAGGGCGTATTGACGGGTTCTATTGTCGAAAAACTGTATTTAACCGCTGATGATTATCAAAATTTGGGCATCAAGCAGTCTATTTTTTCGGCTTCGGAGCGCGATTCGGTGTATGATTTGTTCAAAAAATACCTGGATTGGTTGCCTACGAGTAGCTATTTTGACAGCAATATGGTGGCTTATCACTTACTCCAACGCATTGAATCCCAGTACGATTTTGTGGTCATTGACGAAGTCCAGGATATTACCAATGTACAATTGGCCTCGATTCTAAAATCGCTGCATATTTCTACTAATTTTATTTTGTGCGGTGACTCCAACCAGATTGTTCACCCTAATTTCTTCTCCTGGTCGCAGGTAAAAAGCTTGTTTTACAAACAGGATTTGCGGGGCAATATCATTCGGGTATTGGCGACCAACTACCGCAACACCCCCGAAGTAACCAACATTGCCAATCAACTTTTATTGATCAAAAATGCCCGTTTCGGTTCCATTGACAAAGAAAGTACCTACTTAGTAAAACCCAATTCTACCCACGCCGGTGTGGTGGAGTTTTTGGAAAATCAACCCAAAATCAACGCCGATCTCAATCAAAAAACCAAGCGTTCGGCCAATTTTGCGGTGTTGGTATTGCGCAACGAAGACAAAGCGGAAGCCAAACGGTTTTTCCAAACACCGCTGTTGTTTTCGGTGCAGGAAGCCAAAGGATTGGAGTACGAAAATATCATTTTGTATAATGTCATTTCCAACTACGACAAAGAATTCAGGGAGTTGACCAACGGCGTTTCAAGTGAAGATTTGCAGGTAGAAAATATCAAATTTTCGCGCGGAAAAGACAAATCTGATAAGTCGTTGGACGAGTTTAAATTTTACGTGAACGCCCTCTACGTAGGCATGACCCGAGCCGTCAAAAATCTGTACGTGGTCGAATCCAACAAAAAACACGATTTGCTTCAACTGCTTGGGTTGACTAATTTTAAGCAACAAACCTCACTCAAAGACCAAGCCTCCAGTCAGGAAGAATGGCAGCGCGAAGCCCGCCGTCTCGAAATGCAGGGCAAACAGGAACAGGCCGATGCCATTCGCCAACAGATATTGAATGTGCAACCCGTGCCATGGGAGGTAACCACCCGCGCCAAACTGCATGATGTAATCACTCAGGCGCTGAATCCCGAAAGTTTTAACAAAAAAGCCAAAGATTGTCTCTTTGAGTATGCGCTGTATTACAATGAGACGAGTTACTTTGACAAACTCAAAGCTCTCAAATACCGCCCTGCCGAGCGTTGGGAACAGGAAGGGAAAGGCATTTTGAAACGCATGTTTTCGGAATATGCCGCCGACAACTTAAAATTGTTGCAGCCCAAACTCCAACGCTACGGCGTAGATTTTCGGAATGAACTCAATTTGACACCGTTTATGTTGGCAATCAATTACGGGGCTGAAAACATTCTGAAATATTTAGCCGAGAACGGGACTAATACGCACCTGACCGACAGCTATGGCCGCAATGCGCTCCAAATAGTGATGCTGAAGGTCTATGCCGATGCCACGCTCAAAGCCAAAACCATTAACCGTCTTTATTCATTACTCAAAGGAGATGCCATTCGGGTAAAAGTGGACAATCGCCTTATCAAAGTCGATAATCATCAAGCAGAGTTTGTGATGCTCAATTTTATGTTGGCAGTCTTGCGTCCGCATCTGATTAAAGGCACTGGAAACAAACAGTGGTTTTACGGCACAGACCAAGATATGCCCACTTTCCAAACCAAAGATTTCCTGAGCTTTTACGAAGGCCTTTCTGAGCAGGTGATTCCCGAGTACCGCCGTAAACGGGCGTATTTGAGCAGTATTTTGGGTAAAAATGAAGTCTTGGGTACAGATAAATACAATAAGAAACTTTTTGTCAGGCTTCGCCAAGGGCATTATTTGCTAAATCCTACCCTCGAAATCCTGATAGATGACGATTGGGTAAATGTGTATGATTTAATTGATTTGGAAGATATTATTGAGAATCACGCTGTTACGGCCACGGGATTCATTCAACAAATTCACCACCACCGCCAACGACTCAAAAAAGACCCTAACGCTGTTTTTGACCAAACTGCTTTTTGGAAGGAATTGTATGAAGAAATGGAAAAAGGAAAAGTGGATAATGGATAACAGATACACGGAAAACGGATACACGGATTACAGATATACAAATAACTTTTCCACTAAAAAATGAGCAATTCGCTTTTTGAACAATTTCGTAAATCCAAAGCATTGGCAGTTGCCTCAACGTCAGGCAAAAAAGAGAGTATTAGTGTGCAGCTTTGCTTTGATGAAAATGGGGCGTACGTTCAGCTTCTTAACGCTAAAAATGAGATAGTTACGCCTGATTATCAGTCCTATAGCGGGACATTGCGCAATTTAGTAAGGGCAATTCAGCAAATCCATGAACGCAATGAGTTTGTGATTGATTGGGAAAATCCTTCTTCGCAGCTTTATCTGCACCAATACGACTACTTACTCGAATACGTTCGGCAGTGTTCCGACGTGATTGATGAGCGTCATAAACCCGTGGTATTTACAGATTTACGGGGCGAATTACACCTTCAAATCCAAAAACAGGACCCCAAAAAATTTGAATCGCGCGTGCGATTGCTAGTGGAAGGCAGTTATGAAGAAGATTTTTTATTGCTGAACGAACGATACGCGCTGTCGAACGGGCGAGTTATTGAAATCAATGAAGTGGGGCCTGCGTTTAACCGTATTCCTTTGTTTGACACGGAGTTGCTGCCTTCCGAATTGACCAAATACCTGTCGTTGGCGTTGTCGTATTTGGAAAATGTGCGGGTGGAGTACGAAGATTTTCAACTTAAAGCGGCCGATCCCATCGTTGCCTCACCCTGTTTGATTTTTGAAAAAATTGACGCCGACGATTCGCTGTACATCCGCGTAGCCCAACAACTTCCCCAAACGGATACTGACTTTTTGGAAGAGTTTGAACTCTATCGCTACGCCGATATAAATGAATTGGAACGGACGATTTACGTACGCGTCATTGAGCGTCAATCGCTTGATTTACTGATTCAAACCATCGAAAAACTGGTCGAAAAGCACGTTCCCAAGGAAAAAGGCCGTCGTAAATCGTCGGGGCAATACATCGTGGAAGGTAATTTATTCGTCATTCCCCGCGAAATTGCGGGCAGTTTTATTTATCAGGAATTGCCCAATTTGCTCGAAACCTTTCAGCTTTTTGGGGCCGAAAAGCTCAAGCAATACAAAATCAGCACCCATCCGCCGCGCTTGGATTTGAGCCTCAATCACGGCATTGATTTTCTGGAAGGAGATGCCACCATCAGCTTTGGCGAAGAGCGTTTGGGGCTGTTTGAAGTCATCAGGCAATACCGCCAACAACGCTACATTCAACTTACCGATGGCAGTCACGCGCTGGTGAATGAGTCGTATATCCAAAAGCTGGAACGTCTGTTTAAGAAGGCTAAGAAAGACAAAGTGCAACTTTCGTTTTTTGATTTGCCGTTGGTAGAAGAACTTCTCGAAAGTGCCGTAGCCGAAGCTACCCTCAAAAAATCGCGTTCCTTCTTTGAAGGACTCAATCAGTTGGCCAACCAAAAACCGAAAACGGCCAAAGTCAACGCTACCTTGCGACCGTATCAACAGCGCGGTGTGCAGTGGTTGGAATATTTACAGGAAAGTAAGCTCAACGGCTGCTTGGCCGACGACATGGGCTTGGGCAAAACCCTGCAAACGATTACGTTGCTATCGCGGTTTTATCCTAAGCAAGCTAAATCTACGCTGGTAGTGATGCCTAAAAGTTTGTTGTTCAACTGGCAAAAAGAAATCGAACGTTTTAACCCCAATCTGACTACTTACACCTATTATGCCGATACCCGCGATTTGGACGAAGCTTGTAAGCATCACCTGATTTTTACGACCTACGCCCTGCTCCGCAACGACATTGAAAAGTTTCAGAAGAAGGAGTTTTTCTACGTGGTATTGGACGAATCTCAAAACATCAAGAATCTCCAATCGCAGGCCAGTCGAGCGGTGGTGTTGCTCAAAGCCGACCACCGCTTGGCCTTGAGTGGTACGCCCATCGAAAACAACCTGTCGGAGCTGTATTCGCTGTTTCGGTTCCTGAATCCTGCCATGTTTGGCACGGCGGAGGCGTTCAATCAGCATTACCTGACACCCATCCAAAAACATAACGACCCGGACGTGATTCAAGAATTACGCAAGAAAATATACCCTTTTATCCTGCGGCGTTTGAAGAAAAATGTGTTGACCGAACTCCCCGATAAAATAGAGCAGGTGCTGTACGTGGAGATGTCGGAAGAGCAGCGGCTGTTTTATGAACAACGTCGTCGTTTTTACAAAGATAACATTGAGCGACAAATTGCCGAGAAAGGGTTGGAGCAGAGTCAATTCTTTATCTTTCAGGCATTCAATGAGTTGCGCCAAATTGCCAGTGTGCCCGAAGCCAAAGCCGACCGTCCGATGGAGTCGCCCAAAATCGAAACCTTAATAGAACAACTTTCAGACGCCGCCGCCAACGGCCATAAAATGTTGGTGTTTGTTAATTTCCTTAACGCCCTTGAGCGCATCGGTGAGCAGCTTGATGCGCAGGGTATCGACTACGTGAGCATGAGCGGCTCTACCCGTGACCGGCAGCGGTTGGTGGAGCGTTTTCAGAATGATACCAATTGCAAGGTGTTTTTGATGACCCTCAAAACGGGCGGAACAGGCCTGAACCTCACTGCTGCCGATATGGTGTTTGTTTTTGATCCTTGGTGGAACAAAGCCGCCGAAAATCAGGCCATAGACCGTACGCACCGCATTGGACAAACCAAGAAAGTGATGGCCTATAAGATGATTACGCAGGGAACCATCGAAGAGAAAATCATGCAGTTACAGGAAAAGAAAGCCGAACTGCTCAACGCCATTATTTCTTCGGATGCCGCCTCGTTGAAATCGTTCAGTGAGGCCGATATTGCCTTTATGTTGGGGTAGTTAAAGAATTAAAATTGCAGATTTAAAATGACACAAGCCGAACTTATAGAACTTATTGAGCTACTCATAAAAAACGGCACGAGCAACCAAAAAAGCCGTAATACCATTGCGAGCGATGTGGCAAAGCAGTACCTACGACAATCGGGCTGCCCATTGAAGGAGGATATTATCAGCGATATAGACAATCATTATTTTAAAGAAGGGTTGGTTGAATTGGCGAAGTATGTCCGTAAAATGGTCAATGCCAATAAAAATTGGTTAGAGTCACTGAATTTGAAGTTGCCTTATGATTTGGTGAACAAAATAGATATCAATACCGCTCCTAAGGCTAAATTGGTGTGGAGTGTGGCGGTGATTTTCAGTAAACCCGAGGTGATGCGGAAGTTTCATGCCGAACTGCCCGAAGCTTTGCAAAAGGCGTTTGAGCAATTGACGTGGATTTCAGAAGCCAAAGCCGAGATATTAAGTGATTTGATAGGAATTCCTACCACGAAGAAGAAAAGTTCATCTTATTACGATAGCTCTGTCGAAATCAGTCAGGTGTTTAAAGCTTTGCCGCACAAAATTGAGTCTTGGAACGGCAATATCACTTTTGCTTGGCCGGCGCATTTGCGCGAATTTTTGCGAGGTGTATATCCCGTTCCCGAAAGTTTTTACATTAAAACCATCTCCGAGCCACCCGGAAACCTGCTGCGTTGGGAAGAAGGAGAAGTGGTTATTTTTGAAGAAATCCAAAAGTTACTGGCGTATCGGTTGCAAGGAGCTATTACGGTCAATACTTCGGGGAAAGTAGCGGCCACCGCGTTTAAGAAAATGCGCAAAACCTTGGGAGTAAGGGAGTTTGTGCCCGATGAGGAATCCTTTTCGTTGCTTCGTACCACCTGTCTGGCGCAAATGTTGGCTTCTTATGAACCAAAAAAGAATCAGATAAACATTGATTCGTTAGAAATTTTGAAACAGCTTCGCAAAACACTTGACAAGGATTTTAACATTTTATTCCTGCTCAACGACCTCAAAAATCATGGTTACGTCAATCTGCATTATTATAAACGACAAGCTGAAAAGACCCTGATTGAGTGGATGGAGCGGCTACCCAAAAACGAATGGGTGTCGGTAGAAAACCTGACGGCTTACGCCCAAATTCATGACCTTAAAATGCAGCCCGCTTCGCCGAGCGAATACCAAAGCTTGGCCTATGAAGTACCTTCTCAGTTTGGCTCACATACCAACAAGCTCAATATTTCGGGGGGGAATGCGTATTTCTTTGTGGAGCGTCCCGCTTTATTGTCGAGCTTTTTTCTGATGGCGGCTCTGGGTTGGCTTGATATTGCGTACGAAGCTCCCAATGGAACGTTTGCAGAGGATTACTATTCAAGTTACGATGGCCTCAAATGCGTGCGGCTCAATGATTTGGGGGCCTACATTTTCGGGCGCAGTCCTGCGGGTGAGTATACGCCCAAGGTCAATAAAGCGACGCAGGAACTGGTTTTTGATGACCAATCGCTGCTCATTTTTTGTGACCCCGAAAATGCCGTCGCCGAGACCGTACTGGCCAATTACGCCGAGCGCGTAAGCTCGACTCGTTTTCGGGTGACGGCCGATACGTTTTTGAAAGATTGCAAATCGCGGTCGCAGCTGATGTCCAAGATTACGCTTTTTCAGAAATCGGTTGCGCCCCATTTACCCCCCAATTGGCACCATTTTTTTGATGATTTATTGGTCAAAGCCGAGCCGCTCAGAGCCGTCAGTGATTTGTTGGTTTTTCAAATTCCGTCTACTAATCAAACACTTATTCGATTGTTGGCGCAAGATCCTGTCCTGAAAACGTTGGTCATCAAAGCCGAAGGTTTTCGGGTATTGGTTGCCCAAAATCAGCAAGTCAAATTCAAAAACCGCCTCCGTGAGCTGGGTTATTTGATGTAGGGTGAGGGATTGGCGACATTTTCGTAACTTTACATTCTACCTTCAATGCGAGCCATCATGAAAAACCCGGTCATTCAAATAGATCCTGAAATACAGAGTGGCGAACCTGTATTTTTTCAAACCCGTGTCCCGATAAAAAGCCTTTTCGATTATTTAAGTACGGGCGAAAGTTTAGAAACCTATTTGGAAGATTTTCCTGCGGTTACGAAAGAACAAGCCTTGGTTGTAATTGAGCAATCCGGGCATTTATTGCTTCAAGCGTATCAAATTATCAATGCAGAAAATATTGTTAGATGAGAATATTCCTAAAAGACTTAAGTTTAGGCTTTTAGATGCAGGAGTAAATGTGCTAACCGTTCGTGATATGGATTGGCTTAGCATTAAGAATGGAAAATTGCTCAAACTGGCAGTAGAAAATGGCTTTGATGTTTTTATCACTACTGACAAAAATATTCCTTATCAGCATAATATATCTCAAATAGACTTGGCAATCATTATTCTAAATGTGTCAAATCTTAAATATGAGTTTGTTCAACCTCTTCTACCTAAAATTGTTGCCCTTATTCCAACTACAGAAAAAGGACAAATTTACATTTTGCAAATATGATTATCGGAATTATTCCCGCTCGCTACGCCTCCACGCGTTTTCCCGGCAAACCACTCATTGATATTCAAGGCAAAAGCATGATTCAGCGCGTGTATGAGCAGGCGTCGCAGGCAAAATGCCTGTCTGATGTCATCGTGGCCACTGATGATGAGCGCATTCTCGAACATGTTCAATCCTTTGGTGGCAAAGCTGTATTGACCCACCCTGACCATCCAAGCGGAACGGATCGGTGTTGGGAAGCAGTTCAAGCCCGCGCGGCGTACCGTCCCTGGCCCCCAATGGGGGAACAAATAATTCCCCCATTGGGGGCCAGGGGGCTGTACATCATAAACATCCAAGGTGATGAGCCCTTTGTGGCGCCAGAGCAAATTGATGAATTGGGCGCGGTGTTGGATGGGAGTGTGGAATTGGCTTCGCAGATGATTCCTGTCAGTGACCATGAAGTGCTGTTTGATGTTGGGGAAGCCAAAGTGATTGTAAACCAAGATTTTGAAGCCATTTATTTTAGCCGTCAGGTGTTACCTTTTTTGAAAGGTGTAGACCCGAAAGAATGGCACAAACACCATACCTATTACCGTCAGGTCGGAATGTATGCGTACCGGTCCGATATTTTAGAGAAAATCACGCAACTGCCCGTTTCAGATTTGGAAAAGGCTGAATCGTTGGAACAATTGCGTTGGTTACAAAATGGCTACAAAATCAAAATGGGGCTCACTTCTTACGAAAGTCACTGTATTGATACCCCCGAAGACGTAGAAAAAGTGTTGCGCCTAATGAACAGTTAGACCATGTCAAAAATAAAATCGGACCCGCGGCGGCGGACCGCTCGAATATCAAAAATCGGCAATCACATGACTCCACCCCCTTCATCGAACTCTTCTACTTTTGGCCTTTCGCCCGGTACGTTGGTGTATGTAGGCCCGGAAGTTGCCAAAGACACCACGATTAAACTCGTCGAATACAACGAGGAGTACCATGAGCAACGTACCATTAAAAACCTCAAAGATTGTCAAATTTCGGGCGAAAAGCCCTACATCAGTTGGTTGGATATAGACGGTATACATGAGTCAGAGGTAATTGAGGCAGTAGGAAAACTTCATAACATCCATCTCTTGATTTTGGAGGACGTCATGAATACCAAACAAAAGCCCAAAATTGAGTTTTATGGCGATAGTTACGCGTATATTTCTCTAAAAATGCTGTATTGGCAGGACGAAGCAGGAGAAATTAATGCCGAGCACATCAGTTTTTTATTAGGAGCCAACTACGTAATTTCTTTTCAAGAAAAACGGACGGGCGATGTTTTTAGGCCGGTTTTAGACCGCATTAAAGCTTCAGTGGGCAAAACCCGACGCAATGGCGCTGATTATCTGCTGTTTTCGTTGATAGATTTGATTGTGGACAATTACCTCGAAATCTTAGAAAGGATGAGCGAGAAATTGGAAGAACTCGAAGGGCTTATTTTGGCAGGAAAGCACAGAGACCCCATTGGCCAACTGTATAATCTCAAACGTCAACTTACTCTGATGCGCAAGTACGTATGGCCACTGCGGGATATGCTGAGTCATGGGTTGCGCGAAAACTCTAAACTCATCAGTAAGAGCACTTTTCCGTATTTTCGAGATGTTCACGACCACGTCACACATGTTATTGATTCCATTGATTCTAACCGAGAATTATTGACGGGTTTGATTGATATTCATTATTCTACGCTGAGTTCGCGCATGAACAGTGTCATGAAAACCCTCACGATTTACTCGGCCGTCTTCATGCCTTTGACGTTTATTGTAGGAATTTATGGTATGAACTTCGATAATATGCCTGAGTTGAGGAATCCTAACGGCTATTTTTATACCATTGGTGGGATGGTTGCGTTGGCAGTGGGGCTCTTGATTTATTTTAGGCGAAGGGGCTGGATGTAAAGGCCAAAATCACTTGTGTTGAGCGAGGAAACTCACGCAACCGATAAATCACTTAACGGGCTTTTTATTTAAAACCAAAATAAGGCTGAAAACAGCAAGCAGGAGGGTTATCGGAGTAAAAATTATTTTTTCTAAAGAATTGGCAGACAGTAGATTGCCCACTGTATTTAAGAGGAAAACAATGACCATCACCCAAAGAATCCCATTCGCGATTTTTTCGGGCAATCGTACTTTGAAGAACCCTGATTTGAGCAGTACCACCAATAGAAAAAAGGCATTGACCACGATAGAAACGGTTTCAAAAACAATCATTTGACTTTGACTGTTTATGCGCCTGCCCCACACCATTGAATACGGAATGATTCCGGTCAGTATCAATAGATGAAAAATAAGGGTGAGTGAAAAAATACTTATCAGACCGATTTTTGCAATTCTTCCTGCCGTTACGTTCATAGTTATTTCCGGTTAACTTACTGTCGTTTGATTATCGTTGCATCAAAGGCTCAAAAATAGTCTTTTTCAAATGAGTAGCAAGAAGGGGTGTGAATGTCTTCTGCCCAATATAAGTTTGTTTTGAATAACACCTTGATCATTATGGAAACTATTGACTAAAAACCGGTACATATTCAATAAAAATACGTTCATACCGAGGAAATTGTGCATTTTTGAAAAAACCCATTCGCAGGAGAAATGAAAGATATTAAGTTAGTAGTAACCGATATGGACGGTACGTTGCTGAATTCAAAGGGGGAATTAAGTGATTTGTTTTACCCCGTTTTTGCCAAATTGAAAGTCGATGGAATTCGTTTTGCAGCAGCAAGCGGTCGTCAATTTTTTAATCTTGAAAAACGATTTGAAACACTCAAAGACGACGTCATTTTTGTGGCTGAAAATGGGAGTTATGTCATGTATCAAAACCAAGAATTGTACCTTCAGCCACTTGAAAACGAAATTGCCAAAACACTCATTCAAACTGCCCGTCAAATTCCGAATGCCTACGCTATTTTTTGCGGCAAGAAAAAGGCATACGTCGAAAGTGATAAACCTGAATTTTGGGCTCAGTTTACCAAGTATTTTGAACGCTTTGAACGCGTGGATGATTTATTGGAAATAACCGATGATGAATGTTTAAAAATAAGTATATGTGATTTAGAGGGCTCTGCTACAAATAGTTATCCTCATTTTAAAGTGTGGGAAGAGCAGATACAGGTCAAAGTGTCGGCGGGAATATGGCTGGATATGTCGCACAAGTTAGCCAATAAAGGAAAAGCCTTGGCAGTGCTTCAACAAAAGTACGGCATCTCGCCCGAACAAACGATGGTGTTTGGCGACTACCTCAATGATTTGGAAATGATGGGGCAAGCTTACTATTCGTACGCCATGGAAAATGCCCACGCCGACATCAAAAAAGCGGCTCGTTTTAAGGCAAAGTCAAATGATGAAAATGGAGTAATTGAGGTACTGAATGAATTGCTAAGTGGTATGGATTTAAAACAAGGGTAATTCTTTTTTGAGATCAATCGTGTCTCTTTTTTTTCTGCAAAGTTTGAACCCATTCTTTTTCATAAGTTGAATCGCCTTTTTATAATCGGAGTCGGACAAATGAATGTGTTCAAACATGACCAACTCCACATCCAAGTTGGCAAACGGTATCATTTTTAAGATTTCAAAATCGTAACCCTCTGTATCAATGTGAATTAAATCAACTTTAGGTAACGAATGTTTTTGCAATAAATCGTCAAAAGTGATGGAGTTAACAGTGTCTTCCACCAATAAATCGTCAAAAGAAGGGATGCTTACGCGGTGTTTCATCACCACTTCTTTGTTGAACGAACCTAATTGTTCATACCATCTCGGCAGGTTAGGTAAATCACTTCTTTCCAATCTGTAAAATTTCAGTTGTCCTCTTTCGTGGGCTATGGCGCTGTTTTCAAAGAGGAGTTTCTCCTTATTTTCCGCGTAGTTTTTTTCAATTCTTCAAATAAATAGGGGATAGGCTCTATCAAAATTCCTCGCCATTTTTTGGTTAAAATATACTCATAAAGCGGGTCGCCGTGCTTGCCGTTGTTGGAGCCGATCTGAATGAAGGTGACGTTGTTTTTATAGGTACTATACTTCTGAATAATGTCTTCATTACAAACTTTGGATGTCAGTAACGATAATGATAGACTTGTTACAAGGCTTTGTATATCAGCGCTTGAGAACTGAATAGTTTCTTTAAAAAGATTTCATGCAATCATTGAATGAGGGTGAAAACTCGTTCGGTTGTAACGGTGCAGCGTTTAACTGCAGCTTATTCATTATTGAGCAAATTCCCGTTTTAAATAAATTGTTTTGGCCTCTTCGAGCAAATTGAAAATCTTAGTGCGCTCGGTGGTGAGGCTTTCCATAAGCGTTGGTTTTTGACGGAAGAGGCGAAGGGCTTGCCACAAATGGCTCAGGCGAGTGACTTTGTCCCAGTACCACAGCACAAAATACCCGGTTAACGGAAGCGAAACGGCAAAAGCGAGTGTCAACCACGAGTTTTGGAAAGCGGTTTGCATGGCCCAAATATCCAATCCATAAAACACAGGGAAAGCAATAATCCCCACCGTCATCATGATAGGAGCACGATACGTCACATCGGATGAAATAAGGTTGGCTATTTTTGAGGGTGAAATGTAGGGAACATAATTGGTAAATAATCCCCAGGTATAAAAGGGGAAGCCAACGATTAACTTCAATAGAGTGGTTCCCAAATGACTGTATAATCGCCGGGTTTGAGTAAAAATTTCGTCGGAAAGGTGTAGTTTTTGCAGGTTTTCGAGGTAATTGGTCATTTTAACCTGCAACGATTTCAATTGTTCCGGATGATGTTTCTCAAAATACCGTACGGCCGATACCAACTGTTTTATCAATTCATATTCGTCTTTTTTGACATTATCGTTCAGGTGTAAATCGTCAAAAAGTTGGTTTTTATAAAGTGTCTCCACTTGTCGTACCAATGTGTCTTCTTCTTCATCTTCGGTAATAATGACCGTTTCGGCCAACCGTTGCTGAATTAATTGAGTCAGTTCTTCGACGGTCTCAAACGAATCGGAATTGTATTTTTCTTTGAAATCGCTTACTGAAATCGGCTCGCCTACGTTGACAAATACTTCACTCCGGAAGTGCGTTGGGTCCGAATAGTTGAGGCCAATCGGCAAAATTGTAATCCCCAATTGAAAATTGTTCTCGTATTCGGCTCCTAAGGCAATACGCGCTGTGCCCGTTTTAATGCCACGCAGTCGACGTTCGATTTCACTGGTACCCTCGGGAAAAATCAAGATGCTGCCTTTGGCTTTCAGGTAGTCGTAGCACCTTTTAAAGGTCATTTTATTCAATTCGGCAGGAGAGAGAGGAACGTCGGAGGTGTCTTTTTGGCGGTAGACGGGAATGACGTGAAAAAACTTAAAAAATGGCCGGGTAAACTTAGTAAAAATGCTTCCGTTGGCAATAAATGCAAGGCGCTGCGGCATCAGTGTGGCCGCAATCAACGGATCCATGAACGTGTTGGGATGGTTGGAAACCAAGAGCAAGGGACCTTTGGTATTGCGTAATTTTTCACGACCGTGGACCTCAAATCGCCGAAAAAATACGCGAAGCGCCACCTTAAGAATAAACTTGAGAAATGAGTAGAGCAACATAACGGGTAAGGGAGTCAGATTTGGCACAAATTAAGGATTTTCGCTTAACTTTGTAAAAACTCCTTATTTTATCAGGTTGAACGCACCTAATAATCTTAATTTAGGGCATAGGTCAAAAATAGCCATATAATTGTTGTTGGTTGTATTTTTGAGGATGGAATGGAAAAAAATATTTGACGAAGTGCCTGAT
>NZ_JAIXST010000203.1 GCF_027484545.1 Runella sp.
AATGAATGCATGAAATTTGCCAATCGTTCTGGTTCGCTTATTTCTACTTTCTTTTTCATTTCGCAAAATTGCAATTATTTTAGTTTTGATTCCAAGAAGTTCGGTCGTTCTCTATAACTTCTTCAATTTTTCTACCGTTTTTGCCAAACGTTCTATTTCGATGGGTTTAAGCAGGTAGTCAATCGAATTCTCTTCAAATGCTTTCATTGCATATTGGTCATAAGCCGTCGCAAAAATCACCATGGGCATATCAGTCAAATGAGCAAGCATTTCAAAACCGGTCATTAAAGGCATTTCGATGTCTAAAAAAATAACATCCGGCCGTAATTCCGTAATTAAAGTAAGCCCTTCGACACCATTACCGGCTTCCCCAATAATATCAAAAGTAGCTTCAAACTGATTAAGCAAGCGCCGCAAACGAGCGCGGGCCAAAGGTTCATCGTCAATTAGTAGCGTTTTTAATGGCATGATTTTCGTTTGCAGCTTACAATTTAGAGTGTATTATAAAATTTATACGGCAAAATAGTGAATTTCGTACTTGAACCAAACAGCGAGAAGAGGCGTTTTCATTTTGCTGAGAATAGAAGTAATTTTGAATTTAAAAAACGCCGGACCGTGAATTACCGCCTGTTAACTTATTATTTAGTGTTTGTTTGCTTCCTTTTGGAGTCTTGTAACATGGATCGCCGCGTTGAAGGCTCTAAAGAAGCCGTTGAAAAAATGAAAAGCATGCAAATCAAACGCGTTACCAACCCGCAGGTTATTGAGATTGTGGATGACTGGGGAGAGCGGATTGTAAAGCAGGCCCAACTGCAGTTAGAAAGTGTTTTATCCAAGCCTAAAGCCGATTTTTCGCAACTCTGTCAACTAAAGGGAACGCGTAAAATAGATTCTTTAGCAAGCCTGTATGCCGTTCAAATCAGCCTGTTGGGGGCAAAAGACATTAAAAATCCGGCACTTTCCACCAAAGAACAGGAGGTAATGGACGCTTATCTGTACAATGCGGAAAATAAGATTTCGCAAATCTCCAATATCCAGAAGTTGGGAGATTCGTTATTTATATATACCTCCCCTATCCCACTTACGAATAGGATTTGCCAAAAATGTTTTGGTGAAGATGCCACGCATTTAGCAGTATGGCGCGTAAGGTTCAGAAAGAGCGACGTCATACGAAAAGTGAATGCGAAGTCGTTGGAAAATAAGAGAAAAAGTTAATTGTTCCCAGTCATCCTTAATTACCTATGAAAAGTTTAATCAGTGCTGTCTTCATTTTATTGACTTTTACCGCTTTTGGCCAAATCCAAAATCGGGCACAGTGGACGTTTGAATCTCCCAAAAACGAAGTAAAAGTAGGGGATGTAGTTGAAGTTAAATTCAATGTGGTTGTTGACGCCGGTTGGTATTTATATTCCAGTGAATTTCCTGCCGAAGGACCTACAAAAGCCGAATTTAAATTTAAGAAAAATCCTACGTTTGAAACCATAGGGAAAATTAAGCCAGTCGGTTTTCATGAAAAATATGATGAGATATGGGAAGCAAAAATCAGTATAGCCGAAGGGAAAGCTTCCTTTGTCCAAAAAATTAAGATTCTTCAGGTAAATCCTGTGATTGAAGGAAGTTTAGATGGGCAAACCTGTACTGTAAAAGATGGATTATGTGTGCCAGTCAGCGCAGAGTTTAAATTTCCTGCCATTAAAGTTGTGGCCGCAGACACCAAAAAAGTCGAAGCCACTCCTACGCAACCCGTCACAAATGAGCAAGCAACAGCTGCCACTTCAACCACCGCAGACAGCAGCAAGTCTTCATTAGAAAGTGCACAACCTGAACCGGCAGCGCAAGCCTCAACCGATTGGTCGCCCACTGTCAATAGCGAACCACTTACCAACGAACCCGAAGAATCTCTTTGGAGTTTTCTATTGGCTTGCTTTTTAGGAGGATTGGCCTCGATTTTTATGCCGTGTATTTATCCCATCATGCCGATGACGGTGAGCTATTTCACCAAACAGGAACACGGCACAGGCAAAGCACTGCTTTATGGACTTTCGATTGTAGCAATTTTTACCTTATTGGGCTTTTTGGTATCCCGCATCGGTGGAGCACAAGCCGCTAATTTTATCAGTACTCACTGGGTGCCAAATGCCATTTTCTTTATTGTATTTATCCTTTTTGGGTTGTCATTTTTAGGTTTATTTGAAATTGTGCTTCCCAATTCGTTTGTCAATAGTGTCGATAAACAAGCCGATAAAGGTGGCCTTATCGGTATTTTCTTCATGGCTTTGACCCTCGTCGTTGTTTCTTTTTCCTGTACGGCTCCGATTGCCGGCTCGCTGCTGATTTTGGCTTCCAAAGGCAACGAAGTGATGCGTCCTGTCTTGGGAATGATTGCTTTTTCAGTACCTTTTGCAGTTGTATTCACGGGATTGGCAATGTTCCCCAAATTCCTCAAAAGCCTTCCTAAATCAGGCGGTTGGCTCAACGAGTTTAAAGTAGTTTTCGGTTTGTTGGAATTTGCCTTAGCGCTTAAATTTTTGAGTAATATCGACTTGGCGTATCGTTGGAACACACTCGACCGCGAGATTTTTTTAGCGATTTGGATTGTGTTATTCTCCATCATTGGATTTTACATACTGGGTAAACTTCGTATGGATAAAGACACGCCTATCAAAGGAATAAGCATTCCGCGATTGTTGATTTCGTCGGCTACCTTTGCGTTTGTGGTCTATATGATTCCTGGTATGTTTGGAGCTCCGTTGCGGGCCTTATCGGGTTGGTTGCCTCCCGAACAAACGCAGGATTTCTATTTGACCAATGCCGTGGAAAGCGGAAGTACTTCTACTTCATTCACCAAAGCAGACCGTAATAAACCACACCTTCCGCATGGCTTAGAGGGTTATTTTGATTACGAGCAGGCACTTGCCCAAGCAAAAACCGTTGGAAAGCCCGTTTTCATTGATTTTACTGGTTTCAACTGCGCCAATTGCCGAAAAATGGAAGCCAACGTTTGGCCACAGTCCGAAGTGCTGAACCGTCTTAAAAATGATTTTGTGATCGCGTCTCTTTACGTAGATGACAAAACCGAGCTTCCCAAAGAAAAGCAATTTGTTTCGAGCTACGATAAACGTGAAAAAACAACAATTGGCGACAAAAACGCCGATTTGCAAATCACGAAGTTCAATAATAACGCTCAGCCTTTTTACTGCGTCGTAACACCTGACGGTGAGCTCCTTACCAAACCCGTAGGATACACAAGTACTGAAGAATTTGTACAATTTTTAGACGCGGGCTTAGGGAAATTTAAACGTTAAAAATCTCTAAAAGAGGCTATTTTGAAGGATGTTCAATTGTATTTTGTTAGTTTTGTGATACTAATAATATATTTAAGCTATGGAAATTACAATAACTATTCCGAAAGGAAGCAACTTAGAGCAGGCTGTAAGGGATATGATAAAAGATAAGAACGAAATTCATCAGGAATTGAGTAAAGGAAATACTTCTGTTATCACACAAAAAGGCCGCAAAATTGTTCGAGTCTCCTTACCCAATCGTTGAAAACCCCGACGGTACTTACTCTTTTTTATCAGATTATGGCATCAATTACAGTATTGCTCTTTTTGATGCCTCTTTCCATTTCAACAATATAGTTATTCCTGAAGGAAATATTGTAGAGTTCAGCTTCGGGGCTGATAAGGAACTTCCAATTGACAAAAAAGTAACTGACACTGTACTACAGTTTTTATCTGATTTTTTTCAAAATCCACAAAATGTGCTGCTTTATGTTTGTGAGAGCATTGACCGTAAACAATTACCTCGCAAAAGAGTTTTTGATAAATGGTTTTTGAAATATGGTCATACAGATTTAGAAAAATATGACTTTTCATTCTCTTTAGATGATATTATCATCACGGGAGCGGTCATTATAGATGCAAAAAATACAGAGCGAGAAGTTCTGTTAAACGCTTTTTTAGAAAGCTATCAAGTTTATTCTGACTACAAATCATGAAAATTTTAGATAGATACATTCTCAAAAACTTTCTCATTACTTACGTCTTTACGGTACTTGTAACGCTGTTGATTATCTGCGTGATTGACTTTACCGAAAAGATTGACAACTTCCGCAAATTCAACCCTCCCCTTCACGAAATTTTGCTGGATTATTACGGCAATCTAATTCCGTATTATGCCAATTATTTGAGTCCGTTATTGGTATTTATTGCTACTGTATTTTTTACAGCCCGTATGGCTGCCCGCACGGAAATTATCGCCATTTTCAGCAGCGGAATCAGTTTTCTACGAATGTTAGTCCCCTATTTTATCGGTTCCATACTATTGGCAGCCTTTACATTTTACATGGTAGGTTGGGTCATCCCTCGGGCTAATAAAATCCGTTTGGCATTTGAATATAAGTACATCGAAGATCAATATTATTTCAGTCAGCGCAATTTTCACATCAAAGTAGCTCCCAAGCATTATGCCTATTTGGAAAGCTACAACAATGCCTCCCTGACGGGTTTTAAATTTACACTCGAACACATAGAGGGGAATCAACTAATAGAAAAACTGACCTCTGACCGCATCGTGTGGGAAAAAAAAAAAAAAAAATGGACTATTTTTGATTATAAAATCAGGAAAATCAATGGAATCCATGAGACAATTACTCAGGGAGTTCAAATAGACACTACACTCAATCTCAGCCCCAAAGACTTTGAAAACGATAAAAATCGCTTTGAAGAATTGACGCTAACTCAGCTAAACGATTATATAGAACTGCTCAAGTTGCGCGGTGCAGACGGAGTAGAAACGTATTTGTTAGAAAAACACACCCGTTTTACTCACCCTTTTGCATTTATTATCCTTACCATTATTGGGGTTGTGGTCTCTGCCCGAAAAAGTCGGCGCGGCTCGGGGCTGCAAATTGCCTTTGGTTTTATTCTGGCTTTTGTATATCTGTTGTTCTTTATGCTGGCTAAAGGCATTGCCGAGTCTGGCAAAATCAATACCATGTTGGCCGTTTGGCTACCCAATATTATCTTCGCAGGTATTGGCTTTGTTTTGTACAAAACCTTGCCGAGGTAAGCGAAAAAAAATTCACCCAAATTAGGGTACTTATCTCCCGAAGGTTTTGCACTATTTCACATCGTACAATCAACAACTAACAACAACTAAATCCACGTTTGAAATGAAAAAATGGCTAATCACCTACTGTTTAGTAGTTACGACTCACCTCCTCATGGCGCAGCAGCCTGCTCCCGCCAACTACCACGCCAACTCCCGTTTTGAGCAAATGGGAACCGCTATGCCTACGCCCAATACGACCCGAACGGCCTCCGGTGCGCCTGGAAAAGAGTATTGGCAGAACCGCGTAGATTATGACATCAAAGTGGAACTAAATGATGAAAAACAGCATTTAACGGGCTCCGAAGCCGTTACCTATTTCAATAATTCTCCCGATGAACTGCGTTACATTTGGATGCAATTGGATCAAAATCTGTTTCAGAAAAACTCCATGTCATCGCAAACGCGTACAAGTTCAGTCAATGAGAAAGGAATGCCAATGGCTTCTATCATGCGTACAATGATCGAAAAAGACTATGGTCATAAAATCACGTTGGTAAAAGACATCAAAACAGGCCAACCGCTTAAATACACGATCAACGAAACCATGATGCGCATTGAGGTTCCCGCACCCCTGAAAACCGGTCAATCGTTTAGTTTTCAGATAGACTGGAATTATAACATTACTGATTTTCGCTATGCGCAAGGACGCTCAGGAGCTGAGTTTTTCCAAAAAGACGGCAATTTTATCTACGAAATAGCTCAGTGGTTTCCGCGTGCCTGCGTCTATGATGATGTAAACGGTTGGCAAAACAAGCAATTTTTGGGACAGGGCGAATTTACATTGGCCTTTGGAAATTATAAAGTAGCGATTACGGTTCCTAATGACCATTTGGTTGGCGCTTCCGGCGAGTTGCAAAATGCCACACAAGTTCTATCTGCGGAGCAATTAAAACGTTTTGACCAAGCTCGCAAGACGTTTGACAAACCTGTACTTATTGTCAATCAGGAAGAAGCGACCAAAAACGAATCCAATAAACCAAGCGGCAAAAAAACGTGGATTTTCAAAGCAGATAACGTACGCGATTTTGCTTTTGCCACTTCTCGGAAATTCATCTGGGATGCTATGAACGTAGAGTTGAACGGCAAAAAAATTATGGCCATGTCGTTTTACCCTAAAGAAGCCAATCCGCTCTGGGGACAATATTCGACCATGCTGGTAGCGCATACAGTAAGAACGTATTCCAAGCTCACCTTTGATTATCCTTATCCCGTAGCTCAGTCCATTCACGGGCCCGTTGGCGGAATGGAATATCCGATGATTTCATTTAACGGCGCACGCCCGGAAGCTGACGGCACCTACTCACAAGGCACTAAAAACTTTTTGATTCAGGTCGTTATTCACGAAGTAGGACACAATTGGTTCCCGATGATTGTCAATTCAGACGAACGTCAATGGTCATGGATGGATGAAGGATTGAACTCTTTCATGGAATATTTGGCCACTAAAGAATGGGATCGCAGCATGGGTGGTGACGTAGCCGAACCACAGAACATTGTAGACTACATGCGCACCGAACCATCGAAGCAAGTGCCTATTATGTCAAGTTCGGACAACATCATGGGTTTTGGGCCAAACGCCTATACCAAGCCGGCAACCGGCTTGAATATCCTGCGCGAGACCATTATGGGCCGCGAATTGTTTGATTATGCTTTCAAAGAATACGCTAACCGTTGGAAATTCAAGCACCCAACTCCAGCTGACTTTTTCCGCACCATGGAAGATGCCTCAGGCGTAGACTTGGATTGGTTTTGGAAAGGTTGGTTCTACGGCGTTGAACCCGTTGACCAAGACTTAGTCGAAGTCGAGTGGTTTGCCTTGGATACTCAAAACCCCGATATTACCAAAGCCGACGCCAAAAAAGAAGCCGATGCCAAACGCAATACCGTAGCCCGTCAGCGCGACAAAGACTATATCAAAGAATCAGTGGTAGAGAAAAATCCGGATATGAAAGACTTCTACAATACCTACGACCCTTACAAAGTGACAGACGCTGATAAGAAAAAATACGAGACTTATTTGGCAAGTTTAAATCCTGATGAGCGCAAATTGGTCGAATCCGGGGTGAATTTCTACACATTGAAAGTAAAAAACAAAGGCGGTTTGCCGATGCCGGTCATTGTGAAGATGCAGTTTGAAGACGGCACCGATTCAGTAGCCCGATTCCCGGCGGAGATTTGGCGGTTGAATGACCAAAACGTTTCCAAAGTAATTACCAGTAAAAAGAAAGTCGTTCAATGGACTTTGGACCCCTATCGTGAGATTGCCGATATTGACGAAGAAAGCAACAGCTTCCCGCGTCAACCGACACAACCTACTAAATTCCAGTTATTTAAAGGTGGACAGGGTTTCCAACGCGGCGGAGGCACGAATCCGATGCGGGAAGCTCAACAAAGCCAACTTCCGAAAGCAGGACAGCAAGGCGGGGCCAAAAATTAATAGGTATTACAAGGGCGGGAATTTATTTCCGCCCTTATTTTTGTATAAACAATTGAGCAGAATCAGTTTGCAGTGTGTTTACAATCAGTATTCACTCAAAATTACTTACGCATGAAACGAATCAACATATCTTCGGGAGCACCGTGGGAGGCGGTTGTTGGCTATTCAAGGGCAGTACGAGTGGGAAATGTAGTCGAAGTAACGGGTACAGTAGCCACCGATGAAAACGGCCCTGTTGCCTTGGGAGATGCGTATGGCCAAACAAAGTTTATCATTAGAAAAATTGAGACCATATTAAAGCAGACAGGCGCTTCA
Organism: Runella sp.; assembly: GCF_027484545.1. Classification (GTDB taxonomy): domain Bacteria; phylum Bacteroidota; class Bacteroidia; order Cytophagales; family Spirosomataceae; genus Runella. The sequence goes on from NZ_JAIXST010000203.1 coordinate 7,868, forward strand.
CTTTCGGATGTGGTGCGAACCCGGATGTTTGTAACCGATATTTCACAATGGGAAGCTTACGGACGTGCGCACGGGGAGTTTTTCGGCGAGATTCTTCCGTGTACTACCATGGTTGAAGTGTCGAAACTTATATCCCCGGAATATATGATTGAGATTGAAGCAACTGCAATTCTTCAAAATGGGTAGAAAATAGCAAAGGGGATGCAAACTCATCCCCTTTGATTAAATAAATTGATTTCCTAACAGCTTGGCATCAGCCACAAAGTCTCTTACTTTCTGTTCTTCTTCTATTTTACAAATCATCAACACGCCGTCGTTTTCGGCAATGATATATCCTTCCAGCCCCTGTACTACAACCAGTTTATCTTTGGGAGTTTTGATAATACACTGATTAGTACCGTATAACAGTAGTTTGCCTTCGGTTACGTTTTGTTGTTCGTCTTTTTCAGATACATCATACAGCGACTTCCACGTACCCAAATCTGACCAACCCAAATCGCTCAATACCACATATACATTATGGGCTTTTTCCATGATTCCAAAGTCAATGGAAATGTTTTTACAAAGCATGTATGCTTTTTCAATGAATTCTTTTTCCTGCTCGGTGTAATAATCATTTTCTCCAGCCTCAAAAACTTCAGCCACTTCCGGAAGGTATTCAGCAAACGCCTTTTTAATAGCCTGTACACTCCACACAAAAATACCTGCATTCCACACAAAATCACCGCTTTCTAAAAACTTAACCGCGATTTCCAACTGTGGTTTTTCGGTAAACGTTTTTACTTTTTGGGTCAACCCTTCTTCCGCCAAAAATTGAATATAACCATAACCGGTATCCGGCCGGGTAGGTTGAATTCCAAGGGTCAACAGAATATCATCGTTTTGAGCGGCAGTCAGTGCGATACTTATTTTTTCACGAAAAACATCTTCCTTTAAAATAATGTGATCGGCCGGAGCTACTACCACATTCGCTTTGGGGTCACGATTCGCAATCTTATAACAGGCATAAGCAATGCAGGGCGCCGTATTACGTCGGTTTGGTTCCAACAGGATTTGGTCATCGCTCAGAAAAGGGAGTTGTTGTTTTACTAAATCGTAATACTCCGTACTGGTAACAATATAGATATTTTCTAATGGACAAACTCCTTCGAAGCGGCTTGCTGTTTGCTGAAGGAGCGATTGTCCCGTACCCAATACATCGTGAAATTGTTTGGGATTATTGTTGCGACTAAAGGGCCAAAACCGAGTTCCGACTCCACCCGCCATGATGACTACATAGGTGTGATTCATTGCTTTTTCAGAAAACTTTCTACGCGCAAAGCTACGTTTTCTCTGATGCTCTGCCAAAAAAGGTTGATGTCGGCCGTATGCCATACTTTGGTTTTAAGAAAAATCCGTCCTCTAACATACGGTTTATTAATCCACAAAAGTCCCTTATGTACCTGAGCATCAGCCAATTGAGGATGAAAAGTATATTTCAGTCCAACTCCTCCCTTATTTAGTTTCTTTGAAGCGTACTCTTCATTCAAAACCCATGTCAGGGGATTGGTACACACACTCGTTTGAAAATTGTTGGTTTGGTATTTTTCAGGAAAAAAGCCTTTTTGATAGGTGCGCCAAGCCGCAAACCCGCCTGTTTCGTCGGGTGTCTGAGCAGGTTTTATTTGTTGAAATTCGTTAGGCTGAGTTGGAATGTCGGTTATATCACCTACCAAATACGCAAATATCAACTGTTGTTGTAATGGTTTTCCATCAAAAAACTCTTTGAGAAGGCGCTTGGCATGATGAGTGCCCTGACTGTGCCCAGCAATGACAATAGGCCGACCCTGATTATAGTGACTAAGGTAATGTTGAAAAGCGGCTTTTACATCCAAATAAGCCAAATCCAGCGCTTTTTGCCGGTCTTCCTGATTGCGGGTTACAAAAGAATAATAATGTGCCTGCCGATAACGGGGCGCATACACTCGGCAGGAACCGTTGAAAACAGACGCCTGATTCAAAATGGTTGATTCATCTACTCGACGATTCAGCTCAGCATCGTTGACATCAGCATTCCATTCAAAAGTCCCTTCTGCCGGGCGATTCGTATAGATGGTAGGATGTACAAAAAAAACGTCGGCTTTAGCCGTAGCCTGTTCATCTTTCAAATCATCTGCTTTATGAGGTATATTATCAGCAGCGTCTTTTTTGGTGGGCAAGGCAGCCCAGTTATCAAGATTTTCATACTCTGGAGCAGTTGGAATTTTTCCAAAACCGTACGAATTCTGCAATATGACTTGGGCTGTACAAACAGTCACAGCTCCTAAAATCAGTCCAATAACTCCTAAGAGTCGAAATTTTAATTTATTCATTTTGGATTTTTCAAATAATTATGCGTGCATAACACCTTATTTTTGTAATTATAAAAAGTATAAATTGTAAATTATCTTTAAAAGAGCGAAATTTACGCAGTAAATTTATCAACAAGTGAAATCAAAACCAACCTAAAACTTATGAGTAAAGCATTACATAGAGCCGTATTTTACCTAACGGCGTGGTTAGTCAGTACAGGTGCGTTACTGGCTCAAACCAAAATTTCGGGTAATATCACCGATGCCACCACGCGCGAAGGCTTGGTGGGAATAAGTGTTCAGGTACAAGGAAAAGTAATCGGTACTATCACTGATTCAAAAGGAAACTTCTCTTTGACTACCAACACACCTACGCCATTTACGTTGGTCGTGACCTCAATAGGATACGAAACCCAAGAAATAAAAATAGAAGGCAATCGCACTGACATTAAAATTGTCATGAAAGAGCAAGCATTGATGGGGCAAGAAGTAGTCGTGTCTGCTTCGCGGGTAGAAGAAGGTGTATTACAATCGCCCGTTACGGTAGAGAAAATGGACATTCGTGCGATTCGTGAAACACCTGCTGCATCGTTTTACGATGGATTGGCCAACTTGAAGGGAATTGACATGGCGACTCAAAGTTTGTTGTTCAAATCCATCAACATGCGCGGATTTGGCTCAACGGGAAACCCACGTACCGTACAAATGATTGACGGAATGGACAACTCGGCCCCAGGCTTGAACTTCCCGATTGATAACATCGTGGGTATGCCCGAATTGGATGTTGAAAGCGTTGAGATTTTGCCAGGTGCTGCTTCTGCACTTTATGGTCCCAACGCCATAAACGGTTTGGTATTGATGAATAGCAAAAGCCCTTTCTTGTACCAAGGCTTGAGCGCAGCAGTAAAAACAGGGGTAATGTCGGCCAATAACCGCACCGAAGCCACTACACCTTTTGGTGATTTTTCTATTCGCTATGCCAAAGCATTCAACAACAAATTTGCTTTCAAAATCAACTTAGGCTATATCCAAGCTAAAGATTGGCAGTCGAGTAACTACACCAATTTGAACGTAGGTGGCAATGCAGACCCTTTGAGGGGGGCAGGAACTGATACTGATTTTGATGGCACAAACATCTATGGTGACGAAGTACAGGCCAACATGAGGACAGTAGCCAATGGCCTTATCGCCGCAGGACGCTTGCCTTCGGCAGCATTGGCACTTATTCCAAATACCGACGTGAGCCGCACGGGTATTGTGGAAAATGGGTTGGTAGATAATAACGTAAAAAGTTTCAAGTTTAATGGTGCATTACACTACCGCATTAACGATAAAGTAGAAGCAGTAGCGCAAGTAAACTACGGCTATGGTACAACACTCTACACAGGTACTGGCAAATACTCATTGCGTGGTTTCAATTTGACCCAAGCCAAATTAGAACTACGTGGCGATAATTTTACTTTGCGGGCATACACCACACAAGAGCGTTCGGGTGATTCATACACTGCTGGTTTGACGGCATTAGGCATGTTGAACGATGTCAAACCTCATGCTACTTGGCTTGGTGAGTATGTAGGTGGATATGCACAAGCAAGAGGCGCAGGTGTAGCCGAAGCGCAAGCGCACTTATTGGCACGTCAAAATGCCGACAAAGGAATGCCTGCCGTAGGTTCAGACGCTTATAATACTTTGTTGGATAAGTGGAGAAATACACCCATTACAAAAGGTGGCGGTACCTTCTTAGATAAGACCAATCTTTACCATGCAGAAGGTGTTTACAACTTCAAAAACCAAGTTAAATTCATGGACCTGTTGGTTGGCGGAAACATCCGTCAGTATCAACTTCGGTCGGAGGGTACGTTGTTTGCAGATCAAAAAGATGGTAGAAATGGCACCATTCCAATCAATGAGTATGGCGCTTTTGCACAGGCGGCCAAATCGCTGTTTAACAACCACTTGAAACTATCGGCTTCTATTCGTTATGATAAAAACCAAAATTTTGAAGGCCAATTCTCACCACGTCTTTCTGCCGTAACAACTTTTGGTCAGCAAAACATCCGCCTTTCTTATCAAACAGGCTTCCGTATTCCTACTACCCAAAACCAGTACATTGACCTACAAACACCTGGTGGTACTTTGATTGGAGGTTTGCCAGAGTTTGACAGCCGCTATAAATTGTCAACAGGGGTGTTGCGTCAAACCTTAGTAGATTTCTCTATCAATCCAACCAAATACATTACGCCACAAGTCCTTGCCCAAGCCCAAGCGTATGCAACTGCGGCCGTTACGGCGCAATTGCCCGCCATTCAGGCAGGTGTACTTGCCGCAGTAACGGCGCAAGTAACGGCGGGAGTAACAGCACAAGTAAATGCGGCTGTGGCTGCTGGGCAAATTCCTGCGGCACAAGCTGCTGCTGCTATTCAAGCAGGAGTAGCTCAACAGCTGGCCTTACCTGCAACTCAGTCAGCTATTGCGTCAAACGTTCAAGCCACGGTGGTTCAGCAAGTAACGGCCGTAACAACCCAAGTCGCTCCTGCTTATGGGTTGGCGGCTTTACCTAAGTACAAGGCCAAAGCACTGACACCCGAGCGCGTAAAATCCATTGAGATTGGTTACAAAGGCCTGGTTGGCAAGAAATTACTTATAGATGCCTCTTACTACCATAGCACTTACAAAAACTTCATCGGCGGCGTGTCAGTGGTAGTTCCATTAGTTGCTGGAGGCCCTGGCTTGCCTATTGAGTCTGGCTTGGGGAGTGCCTCTACGCGCGCTGGCTATTCGCGCCCTGCCAATAGCGACCAAGACATCGTAGTAACTGGTTTTTCTATTGCACTTAACTACTCGTTACCAAAGAACTTTTTCATAGGTGGTAACTTTGCGAACAACACCTTACAAAACTTTACACCAACTCCTGAATTAGAGACTTCTGGATTCAATACACCTACCAACCGTTACAATGTTAATTTTGGTAAGCGCATTAGTTCAGGAAATAAAATTGGATTCAACATTGCCCTCAAACAGCAAGATGCATTCTTGTGGGAGTCAAACTTTGTGGTACCTACTACTGCGGGGGTTTCTCTTTTCTCCAATACTCAGGTTCCAGCTATCACAAACTTAGATGCACAGGTGAGCTACAAAATGTCAAGCCTGAAATCTATTTTGAAAGTGGGAGGTACCAATCTATTTGGTAAACCTTACTTCCAAGCTTACGGAAGCCCATCAATCGGCTCAATGTATTATGTTTCATTGACGTTTGATGAATTGTTGAACAAATAAATCTTCAAGTTTATACACAAAAAGGCGCCGAGTGGGCGCCTTTTTGTGTTTGTGGGGTTTCATACTTTCCAAGTTTTAAAAACTTAGAAAGTATTCGTCTCATATAGCATCAGTTACTTCCACCCGTCCCTTTGGTGCCGATGGCAGTCATTAACGGCGGAACAGTAAGTGCAGTGCCATTATTCGTTTGGTCGGCTCCAATGTCCAATTTTACTCCTCTGGCACCGCCATCGTAATCTTTTTCTACCAAACTCCCCAAGGCTTTTCCCGCTCCAATACAAGGGCTACCCGTGGCAAGGTGATATTGCGCATCCAATTTGGGATCGGCGTTGGTGCTCGCAGCGTCGAGTTTGGATTGGGTCTTCCAATTGGCAAACCCGTCAAATTCTGTATAGTCATCGTCTGTTTTGTCAATTCGGAACGTAAGCGTTCCGGATTTAAAGTAAAAATTATTACTAACATCATTCGTACCTTCGGGTATACCCCGCAAACGGGCCATCTTTCCTTTAGCAGAAGTTGTTTGGACAAAAATATTGTTGGAAATTTTCAGGTCTTTGCATTTGGGATATTTATCTCCGGTAGGCGTTCCATAAATTTCCCCTCGGGCAATCATCAAGGCTGCACTTGCCTCCTGTGCTACGTTAATGAGCGTGTTGTTATACACTTGAGCATTGAGCGCCGCATAAAGACCAATACCTTCCCATTTGGTATTGACGACAATGTTGTTGCGAATAATGATGTTGATGCTTTCAAAATAAGTTGGATTGGTAGTCGTATTGAACCATTCAGCATCGGTATCCAAATAACCAGCCACCAAGCCGCCTTCCCCGCAATTCATAATAAGATTTTGTTCAAAAATACAGTCCTTGGCCCCTCCTTTGGCGTACAAAGCGTTGGTGGCAATGTCATGAAAATAACAGTTTCGAACAATCATCCTATCCGCATTTACATTATCAATTCCTTCCGCATTTTGGGTGCTTACATTTGCCGGACCAACGCCGGATTTATAAATCTCACAGTTCAGCACCTGAATGTCTTTACAGCCAGGCGTAATTTTTATGCAATCGCGACCGGTATCGTGGATCTTACAATTCAGGATTTTTACATTTGAAATTCCTTTTTTCTTATCGTAAGGTACTTTACGATCATCATCCCAATCACTTTCAAACTTGATACCGTAGTAGTAGCCTCCCACTATTTCCAAGTCTTGGAGGGTTATGTTTTCGGTACCCGGTTCGCGAAACCAAATACAGCTCGTTACATCTTCTACGTTGGTAACGGCCTTAATGATGGCCCACTCACCCGGATAGGAGCGTAAGATGATATTGGAAGTGCGAAACTTTATTTCTTTGCTTTCGTACGTACCTCCTCGCAAGATAATTTCGAGTCCTTTCACAGGGTCAGCTGCATCGGCCGCTTTTTGAATGGTTTTAAAAGGCTTACTTTCACTTCCGTCGTTAGAATCGCTACCGTTGGGAGAAACGTACGCCTTTCCACTGATAGTTTGTCCGCCATTATTTCCCGGATCGCTGCAACCCGGCGGCTCCTGCGGACAGCCACAGGCGGTAGGGTCAGCGTCGCACTCGTCGGTTTCGACGGTTGGTTTTTTACATCCTTCTGTAACCAGAAATAGGGTAGTTAGGGCAACAAATAATTGCTTTTTCATGGTTTTGATTTTAAAAATAGTGACTAAAACAGGCTGTTTTTCTGAAAGAGGCAATAAGAATCACTAATGAGGTTTTTCCTCATTTTGACATGACTCTGAAGTAAGATTACTATTTAGATTTTTGTGTAAACGATGGTCATGGATTTGCTTTTACCACCCGGATTCAATGTCTTGGGATTGGTCGAATAATCAAAAAACCAAATCATCATATTTCCTTTGAAGTCCACCTGATAGGTAGCCGTCGGTATTTTTGAAGAGGTAACGATGAGTTTGTTACCCGTCATGGTGCATTTACCATCGCCGTTCATGGATTCAAGTGTCTTTTTCAAGGCTCCGCACTCATCAGGCACGTTGGTCACAATACTCCCGTCAGCTTTGAAAGTGTACGTGATGTTTTTAGCACAGGGCATGGCCTTCAGCATCGAAGCATTGTCGTCGGAGGCAGTGCCGTTGATATCCACGGAAGTCATAGCTGTGCGTTTCCATGTACCCGTCACGCTGCTCGGAAGTTGGGCAAAAACACTATTATTGATTTGCCACCCCATTAAGAATAATAAGAAAATACCAGCGTTTTTCATTGTTTTCAATTGTTTGAAATTAGATACATTTTTATTCCTTTTGGCGAATAAGAGTGGCAATGACCTTTTTATCAAAGCGAGGATCTGCACTGCTCCAAAACGAGGAGCCATCAGCCTTGTGATAACTAAAACTAAGGGTTAGCTGAAGCTCATTAGTTTGCCAAACACCATTTTTTGCTTCACCCAACGTAAAATTTGGTAAAATTCTTTTCTTTTCGTCTTTAGGCCGAAAATTGAAATGCAGGCGGTGAAAATCCTCTTCTTCAACGGCTCCATAAATTTCGTATTCTTCCTTTCCCAACTTACCAGTTACGGCGGCAAAGCCATCAAACCCGCGCTTTTCACTTCGAGAACCCAAGCCACTCCGCCGCCGCGAACGCCTGCTTGCTTTTTCTGACCTTTCTTCGTCGGTCGTGGGCTCCACGATTTCGAGTTCAATGGTTTTTGATATTCCATCAGGGTCTTGAATAGTGCCTTGCCATTTACCCACGAGCAATGATGCGTTTTCGTCACGGCTATACGCCCAAGGTCGGTCTTTGAGGTCGGTATAGTAGCTATAATAGTATTTGCACTCATACACGCCCCAACTTAGCGCTGCCAAAACACCCAAAAAAAGCAATAATTTTATCCCCTGTGTCATTGGTTCTTTACAATTTATGATAGGTGTAAATAAGCGTATTTTTTTTATACGGGCTAATTTTGGTGGCATCTACCCTTAGGGACATTATTTTTGCCTCGGACGATGTCTCAATAAAATAGGTCAAGTCACCACTTTGACCCAGCGTTTGGGCCAGGTTTTTTTCTTCCGCTCCAATAATTTTCAATTCCCCCTTATCAATATTTTGACCGCTCAACCGTTCAACTTTTAATTCCCAACGCACTTCACGACTTTTTCCACCCTCCGTGGCTACCAATCTTCCATCGCTGAAAAATTCCCAGATAATAATCGTTCCTTTGGATTTCAGCTCTGTTCCAGTAGCAATTTCCGAACCGTCCTGTTTCACTATTTCGTAAACAAAACGTATTGCCTCCCACTTGCCAATCAGCGACTGGAAATTGTCGGGTGTTGGATTTTCGGTTTTTGAGCTGCATCCTGCACCCATGTTTAGGAATAAAATACTCAACAGCACTGCGTAAGGAAATAGTTTTTTCATGGCCTTATTGGTTTCTTTTCATATACCATCTCATCAAACTATAATCTGTATTTCCAATGGATGGGCTACCTGTAACTACCCAGACAATCTCATTATCACTAAGGATTTCCAAATGTCCTGCCAATTTATCCCCATATACTTCCGCGATGTCTTTATTATCGTTATAGAGCGTTAATTCACCCGTTCCGGCCACTGCGCTTTTTACTTGGTAAGACCAACGGCCCTGTTTTTGGCAAGTTTGCTGATAACATCCATCCATTGACCCATCTGCATAAAATTTATAGCCCAAGTATCCGTCTTTAATCATCAAAGTAATTTTGTCACTTGCTGATTCGGAATAGGTTTTGTACACATCCCATCGGCCACCAACAAGAAGTTTAACATATTCTGGTTCAGGTTCTTCCTTTTTATCACTGCAACCCGCTCCCGAATTGAGGATAAAAATGGCACACAAAATACCGTAAGCGAGCAATTTTTTCATAGCTTCTTTGTTATAAAATATTGTCTTTCAGAACTTTAAAAATACAACCCAGTATAATAGCTGTAAAGAACCGTCCACGCCAACACCTTGGCCGGATACGCTATAACGGTGGCTTTGGAGGCCGCGGCCAATTTTCGACAAAAGGAAGGACTATTGCCCAAATCGCAGCAGTATAGGTCGATGACCTTGACTTTTCCTTTCAGAATCCTGCCAATCGTTTCCACATTAGCAAGGCTGATACCCGGATAGCCTATTTGCAGATTAGCGCCCTGCGCATGACAGACAATGTACAGTTTCTCCAAGCCTCCTACACTTAGGGAGTACGTTGCAACCCACTTCATGATGCGCTCAATATCAATGTCACCTCTGGGAAAAATTCCGTAGCTGAATCCAATTTCAGTGCCGTTAAAACTCGTAGAAGGTACCGAAGGTAAAAAATCAGCGGCGTACAAACACATAATTCGGGGATTACCGGTCATTTTTGAGAAGGGTTAGTAAGCGTTGAAAGTTATTTGCCCGCGTTATAAATACTCATTAACAAAGCCTTACTGATACGCTGTCCTGCTTTTTTGCCAATGTGCCCCTGGCCATCGGAAGAGTCTATTCCGTTAACATCCGACGGGTCAGAAGCGGTGTTGCGATTTTCGGTACAAATACGCCACACATTATTTTGCTGACATGCTCCGTTGTTGCTTTCCAGCTCCTGCAAATCAAAAATGACATCGGTGCTTTTGAAGGTATCTTTCATCCATTGACCGACTTTCATTTTGGCAGCGTTGCCCTCAAAAGAAGTAGTGGAATACACCAGCGGAGGTGTTACGTGAACAAAGCGAAGATTGGGAGATTGAGCCCGAAGGGCATCCACAAAGGCTTTGTATTCGGTTTTTACCTTTTCAAAATTATCGTCCATCACATCGGCATAGCCAAATTTGAAGATGGCGATTTGGAGCAAGTCTTTGTTTCGGGTCGCATTTTCTCTAAAAACCCTGGTTTTTTCGGAGGGATTTCCGTTGGCTATGCCGCCTACATCCACAAAGATGCCGCCCCGTAATCCTCCTTCGGTCTTATCGTTGGGACCATAGTAATCAAACGGAAATCCGTTGGCTTTGGCGCCCTCTTCTAAATCCTGTCCAACAGACTGATGAAGGAATAAAGCATTCCAATTTTTGATGCGGTCTTTTTCGCTCGAAGCGAGCTTGTCCCAGGCGTCTATTCCGGCGATACCCACCACGCCGGGTTGGCCTTTGCCGAGTGTTCCGCCGCCGGTGTTGTTACCATTTGTGTTGCCGGAGCCGTTAGGATCAGGCTCACTCTCTGATTTTGAACAACTTACAATCAAAACGAGTAAGAGTAGAGTAATAAGGAGATTTTTCATTGTTGCTGAAATGGGGAAATTTTATTCAAAGTTCAGTACTAAGCGCGATTGTTTAGAGGTAAAAAACGGACATTATGCAAAAATCAGAACCAGCACTACGAGCAGCGCATACAGAAACCCTTGCCAGAGGTACTGTCGAGTGTTAGACATCTTCATAAAGCAGGAAGCAGTTTGGTTGAGGAACGAAAACTACACAAACGCCCGTAACGGGTGGGTTACCATTGCGTAAACGGCGGAGGAAAATGAGTGAAGTGCAGGAAATGGCATTTGGGTTTGCTGATGTGTGTCAGCAAACTCAATGAATTTCGTCATAAAATAATGGTAGCCTTAAATATACCTTCAATGTACCGCGACTAACTTACGGTATTAAAAAAATGCTTATCGGTATGAACACGGTTACTCTTCCATTTCATAACAAAACTCTCTCGGTAGAAACTGCTGAAATCATACGATTGGAAGCGTCAGGCAACTATACCCTTTTTTATCTGTTAGACGGACGCCAAGTGCTCACGTGTAAAAGCTTACATTTTTATGATGAACTTTTACCTTTTCCCTTTGTGAGGGTTCACAAATCCTGTTTAATCAATATCAATTACGTCACGGAGAGAAAAACGCCAACGCTGTTAAGCCTGACAGATGGGTCAGAAATACACATAGCTAGACGCCGAAAAGCTACCATAACCCAGTACATGAGCTACAAACGTAAACCCAGAAGCAGTTCATAAATTTGCCCTTATCAGCTTATCTTCAATGGCTTCCCACGTATAGCTATGACGAAGCATTTTGTCAAATACGAAGTTTTTTTTCTGTAGAATCAATTGCTGGAGCAAACGGGAAGGGGATTTTTCATAATAACTCTCCAAGACGTACCCAAGGCGATTTTGCGCCACAAACTGCGAAACTTTTATTTCAGCATTGATGATAACGGGCGTTTGCGCCTGAATGGCATCGTAGATTTTATTGGGGCTGGCGTTGAGGTTGTTGTCGTTGATGGTCTCATACACCGACAGAATATAATCACATTCTGATGCCAATCGCATGGTTTCCTGTTGCGTTTTCACTCCCCAAAACGTCACTTGCGGATCTTGGCTTAGCTGTCGGGTCGGGTCATCATAGACCCATCCAATCATCCAAACCTGTACTTTGGGAGAAAGTTGGATTAAGTCAGCTAAGAGTTGCGTACCGCGCGTTACCCCTAACGAACCACTGTACAAAATCAATAATTCGTCATCGGCGGCAGCTTTGGGTTGAACGTCCTCAAAAGCATACGGATAATTCTCGACAACCGTGATTTTCGATTGAAATTTTGTTGGAACAAGGGCTTTACGATTTTCGTCCGTAACGATGATTTGTTTGGGTAAACGATACACCAATGACTGCAACGAACGGACCAATGAACTTTCGGTTCGCAAAAAAATCGAGTCAAAAATATCAGCCACGACTCGCCTTCTGCTTCCCCACAAAAACGGGAAGAAAATCAATAATAACTGTTCATTTACCACATGAATACTTGCGTAGCGACGGGAAAAATACAGCCTGATGAAGGTTAAGAAGTACTTGGCAAGCGTTGGAATCGACTTATGGTGGCCTTTTACTAAACAAAATTGGGTACAAAACGGCTTTACAAACGACTGAGAATCATCGCGTCCAATGCCCAAATAAGTAATATCAAACTGAGTGGCTAAGGTCTTGATTTCTTTGTTAATGCGCGTATCAGAACCATCATTAATGCAAACGTAAAGTAGACGGGGCAAAGGCATAGTTGAGAAAATATCAGTATTTTGAAGCAATTTTCGTGGTTTTACGGGAGATTCGCAACTACTCAGGAATCTCCATTCGGATACGCCAATCTTTGGGCAAATAATTATTAATCCGATTCCCCAAACCTTTGACCCAGCCCAAACCCAAGCCCTGATGCGTGACCAAAAGCCAGCCTCTGGGAGCTTCAATGTTTAAGTTTTCTTTTTTCAAAAACAGTAAAGCTTCGTTTTCCGATAACTCCAATCGAGGTATAGTGGGCGAAATTGCAGTACTCAACGCCAACGCGTGGGAAGGTATAAAATCATTGCCCTTAAATTCGCCCATTTCCAAACCAATTCCTTTGGCTGACAGCGTGTTGTCTAAAATCCGAACCTCTTCCAACTGACTATCCATCAGCGCAAGTACCTCTCCGTTGGGTTTGACAAAAAAATGAAAGTTTTCGGGTTTTTCCAGCCAACGACTCACTTCGGGCGTTTGCTTGGCGTGAAGCCGCTTGCAGGACCGAAACCCTTCTTCTTTGCTTCGTCGGGGAAGCGTGTCATAGGGTTGGGCGGTTTCAAAGCCTGATTGTTTTTCAAATACCGAAAAGAAAAAGCCCTCGCCTTTCACCCGATGCGGATAACATTGATAGCCAATGGGTTTGGCAACCACGCCCCACGATTCGGGAATATCTATTTTGATTTCCGCAAACAGTTCACTGTCCAGTATCCACTGTCCGCTTTCTTGATTTTCAATGTCATTGTAGGTACAGGTACAATAAATCAAAATGCCCGACGGCCTTAGCAAGGGCATCGCCGCATCCAAAATGCGCTTTTGCCGCCCCGCGCAGACTTGCACACTTCCGGGCGACCATTCATTAACGGCAGCGGGGTCTTTGCGAAAAAGCCCTTCGCCCGAACAGGGAGCGTCTATTAAAATCACATCAAAAAATGCCTCCAACCGCTCAAAATCCTCCGGGTCATGATTGCTGACGTGTACGTTAGGAAAACCCCATTTCTGAACATTTTCCTTCAAAATCATCACCCTGCTTTTAATCACTTCGTTGGCCAGAATAAGGCTATCGGGGTGCAAAATGGAAGTCAAAAGAGTAGTTTTCCCTCCCGGTGCTGCACACAAATCCAGTACGCGCAACGGTTTTGAAATAGTAGCCACCTGCGGCAAAACGTACCCCACAAGCATGGAAGAAGCTTCCTGCACATAATACGCACCCGAATGAAAAAGTGGATCCAAGGTAAAGACAGGGCGTTGCTCCAGATAACGACCTTCCTCACACCACGGAATAATTTCGCCCGCAGAGGCGTGCTTTTTTCGGGGGTTATAACGAATACTGACGGGAGGAGTTTGCAGTAAAGCGGCCTCAAAATCAGCGAATTCGGTGCCGATTTGGGTTTTTAATTGATCGGTAAATGCTTGGGGAAGTATCAAAATGGGATTGATTCGTAAATAGTCACTAATTTCTTTGCTATGTTTTCTGCCGCAAATTGCTTTACGTGCGTTTGGCCCTTGGCACTCAATCGTTGACGAAGCCCTTCGTCCTGCCAAAGTAACTGTAATTTTTGGGCTAATTCATTTGTATCGTTAGGATTGACATACAATCCACCCTCACCACCCGCCTCTTCCAGGCACGAACCTGTCGCCGCTATCACGGGAACGCCGCTGTGTAATGCTTCGACAATCGGAATCCCAAACCCTTCAAAAAACGACGGATAAGCAAACACCCGCGCCGATTGGTACAGGGCCGGTAAATCAGCAAACGGAACGTTATTTAAAATCCTAACTTTGGTTTCTAACTGATTTTTAACCACAAAAGATTCTATTTCCTGCTGAAATTTGGTTTTTCCGCCTACCAACACCAACTGAGTATCAGCCAACTGAGCGGCCTGAAATGCCTGCACCAATCGCAACTGATTTTTCCGCGCCTCAATCGTCCCTACACATAAAACGTACGGTTGCGTAATACCGTATTTCTGGCGAATATCGCTCAAAAAGCCCTTCTCCAAAATGGACGGGGCCGCCCGAGCGGAAGGTTGGGATGAGGCAAAAAAAGCTTCATGACAATCCTGATACACCACCTGAATTTTCTCCGAAGATGTCCCGTAAAACTCCATAATATCCCGTTTGGTTTGCTCACTGACGGCCACAATCACGTCGGCTTGCTCGCAGGCTTTCCGAAATTTTTGACGGTAAAAAAAGCGGTCTATCGCAGGATACAATTCCGGATAACGCAAAAAAATCAAATCGTGAATGGTCACAACAGACTTAATTCCAGCCTTTTGGAGTCCGGTGGGAAGTTCGTTGCTCAATCCATGAAAAAGTTGAATGCCATCTTTGGAAAGTTGGTTGGTAATTCCATAACTCCGCCACCACGCGCCGTACAGTTTGTTTTTAGAAGACGGCAGTCGAATAGCATCCGCCGGAAATTCGTTAAAAAGCCCCGTTTTTATTTTAGGTGTATAAGCCCAATAAGTAGGCTCGGGAGCATAGTTGCGCAGCGCATTCAGTACAAATCGACTGTAATTGCCTAAACCTGTCCTGTTATTGAAAGCCCGTTTGGCGTCGAATCCGATGCGCATCACTCTTTTTCTGTAGGTTTATGAACGTGCTCAACTTTCTGTAAATCAATCCATTCGTTGCAATGGGGGCACTGAATGTACTTACGACCTTTGTCCCGACGAATTTGTTCCATAAAACCCGACGCAATGATACCCGTAGGAAGCGCAAACAAAGCAATTCCTAACACGAGGACAACTCCTCCGAAAAATTTACCGACGGGCGTCATGGGATACATATCGCCGTAGCCCGTAGTGGTCATTGTAATAACGCCCCACCAAAGCGTGGCGGGAATGCTCGAAAATTTGGTAGGCTGAATGCTGTGTTCCAAATAATACATCACGCTCGACGAAATGAACAGCGTAAAAAAGATAAATGAAAAACAAAGCAGCAATTCTTCTTTATGCTCCAGGATAACGGTTCGAATGAGCTTAAGGGCGTGCGCGTAGCGGGTAGCGCGAAACAAACGGAACAACCGGAACACGCGCAGAATCCGAATAATCCCGAAATCGGAGGTAAGCAGTGTGAAGTAAAAAGGAAAAATACCCAGAAAATCAATGATGGCCCAAAAGGAGAAAATATACGACAATCGCCCGCGCCAACCGCTTTTAATGGCGGGGTTTTCGACACACGACCAGATACGCAGGAAATACTCAATGGTAAATATACCCACTGAAATAATCTCAAAATCCTGAAAAACCCGCTCGTAAAGGCGATTATTTCGGATTTCCGGAACGGTATGAAGAATAATAGCGACCGAATTGAAAAAAATGATGGACACCAAAGCTACATTGATGTACAAACTCAGCCCTCGACGGCCCAAGGCCGAAAATTCCAGCGTATGATAGACTCGTTTACGAAAGGTCACGGTTGATACGATTTTGTACAAAAGTAAGGAGATTACCTCACTTTTTTCATTCTATCGTACTTGTAGGACAAAGCGAACGGGACTGAGCAACAGATAATCTGAAAACTTTTCTAAGCAACTAAACTGGTTTTCTGACGGCTCATGTTTTTCTCTTTTTGTAAAAAATAAAGTATTGCCGCCAGACTGAGCAAAATAATCAGCACGCCCGTTCCGTACGAAATTTGGTGTATAAAATCCAGCCAGCCCGTTTGATTGCTCCGGAAATTTCGATAAAACAGAATCCCTACACTCCCCAGATACCCGAAGGCATCGGCAATATAAAGCAGGAAACCAATATTACTTCGGTAGCGAAACAAGGCGATCCAACGTTCAAAAAGCATGGTGTGAAAAGTAACGTAAGCAAGGTAAGTGGCAAAACCAAACAAAATCATCCACAACGGCGCGGACAGCAACCCATTGGTGAATAAATAGGTAGTAAGCATTAAGAGAAACCCGCTGAAGAGAACAATCATCAGGTTTATGTAAAAGGCCACTCTATTGTTTTTTATCAGCACCATCAGACCCGTAATAATCATGATGGCAATGGCAATGGGAATTTCGGCCGTAGCCAACACCTGGGAGTTTCCTTCGTAGCCTAATCTTGCCCAGATTTCTACCGCAAAATTGTCGCGGATATCCCTGAATATGGTCAAAGCCATGTAAATGAACACGACGAAAACAATGCCGGGCGCAAACATTAAAAAGAACCGCTTTCTTTCCGCTTTCCTCATCGGTACCCGCTCTGTTCTTAAATGAATGTCGTCCGGTGCTTGAGGAGGAATTTTACTCAACATCCATACGCCAACCAATAATAAAGGCACAAATAAAAACCCAGTATAAAAAGGCATCCAAAAATCGCTGACGCCTGCATTTTCTATCAAATACTTTCCCACCGCTTTTACCAAACCCGAAGAAATAATAAAACTGACACTCATGGCCGCCCCCGATAACTCGGTATTTTTCCTGCCTTCCAAAAAAGAAAAGACCAGTCCCCAAATCATCCCAAGAGGAAGGCCATTGAGAAACAACCAAACAAAACCAAAGGATGGGGGAGTAAGGGCAAAAAGTAATAAGGCCAACCAAGAGACACCAATCAGACCCAAAATAGCTTTTATCCGTCCTCGCGGCTGCATCTCGGATACAATCTTGATTCCTGCAAACTTTGAGAGGGCGTATCCTATTACCTGTGCCGTAATCAGCACAATTTTGTAGTCAATTCCCCACAATTGTAACCCGTCGAAAGTAGCGGCCGTAAAAGGTTTCCGAAAAGCATACATGCTGCAATAGGTAATAAAACCGGCCATCATGCAATAGAGGGAGAAACCCAATTTATGGGTTGGGGTAAGCCACGTTATTTTTGTCATTGGTAAAAGGGTATAGGGTAATTACGAAAATCTAATGGAGTAAAAGCAACTAAAAACGAATTCCAACGCGATAGGGATTTTGTTTTAGGGCATATTCAAAGGCTTCGTTTACGTGGGCAAGGTCGAAACCATCATAGACAAGTTCCGTAAAGGGAAACTGAGCGTAATACTGCTCCATAAATACGACAGCGGCTACAAAATCCTCCGTATTATAATTGTGCAACCCTTTGATAACATGCAGGTTGCGGATAATTTTTTCGGCGTCCAATTGCAGGGCAGGCTGGGGGAAAACGGCCCCCACCCACACCGCTGTCCCACCGATACCGAGCAGATTGAGCGTATATTCCATCACTGCCCCTACGCCGCTCAATTCAATAAGTCCATCTATCGGATTTGATTTTCCCATAAGTGCGTTCAATTCGGTAGCATACGAAGTATCTCCTCTCAGGCATATATCCGCTCCAAATCGCTTGGCTGTTTTCAGTCGCTCATCCTCTACATCTACTGCTACGATAGTTTTTGCGCCTGCGGCCTTCGCCATCGCGCAGGCGATAATACCGAGCATTCCTACTCCTGAAATCAAAATATTTCTGTTTTGAACATCTCCTAGCAAGCGATAAGCCCCCGCAACGGTAGCCACGGCACAATTGATAATGGCGGCTATTTTTACGGGCACGTCTTCTTTCAGTTTGGCAAGCGGCGTATGGATATGCAGGATGGTGTACTCACTCAATCCTCCGTGCAGAGTGTTGGTTTCGGTAAGTTGCTCGTGTCCGTATTTGAATAGCCCTTCGGCCTTCTGCGGTATTCCTCTTTCCGCAAGTTCCGTTTGGGGGTTACTGGCAAAAATGGCCCAAGTCACCAAATCACCTTCTTTAAGTTCCTGTCCGCGTTGGTCTTGGCGGGGAGTATTCGGGCCAAAAGATTCGATTCTCCCTACAATCTCATGACCAAGAATGGTAGGAGTTTTTTCCTTTCTTTTCCCGATATAGGTACTAATATCGCTGCGACACAACGTAGTACAGGCATTACGAATGAGCAATTCCCCTGATTTTAACGCTGGAATTGGCAGTTTCACTATTTCCAAAGCCTCACCGTTGGTATAAAAAACAGCGGTATGGGCATATCTTAATTCTTCGTCCATCATTCATTGAATTTAGCATCATTTTTGGAGACAGGCCGCATTTTAAGATTTTTCCATAGCTTTCCCTTGTTCAGAAGATTAAATAATTGTGTACATTGAGGCAAGAAGTAAGGTAAGATTGCCGAAGTGATGCTTTTTTGAAGATATAAAAAGAAGTTTGGAATACGTTGGCATCATAGCCTGAACGTTCTCCAAACTTCTTTTTTCTACTACAACCTTCTATTTTTTTTTGAGGAAAAGCTTACATCCATTCAATCGGGCTGAGTTCGTCTATTCAAAACCGACTGGTGGGTATGATTTTCACTTCCTCTCAAACACCTTCTCTCCCGCTAAGTACGTCTTCAACACTTTCACATCACGCAATTCATTGGCGGGAGCGGTCATCAAATCTTTTTCTAAGATGATAAAATCGGCGGCTTTGCCCAGTTCGATGCTGCCCAAACGGCCTTCTTCAAAATTGCCGTAGGCGGCCCAAATCGTCATGCCGCGCAGGGTTTGCTCACGGCTGAGTGCGCCCTCCATTTGATAGCCACCTGCCGGAAATCCTTTGGCATCTTGCCGAAACACGGCAGAGTGAAACGTATAAAAAGGCGAAACGGCTTCTACTGGAAAATCCGTCCCAAAGGTGATTTTGCCGTTTTGCTTGAATAATTCCTGAAAAGCGTAAGCGTTTTTCTCGCGCGCTTTGCCCAAACGTTCACCCGCCCAATACATGTCGGACGTAGCGTGCGTAGGCTGCACAGAAGGCATAATATTGAATTTACCAAACGTGGGCACGTCGGCGGCATCCACAATTTGCGCGTGTTCAATGCGCCAACGGCGGTCATTTTTCCCTTTTAGGTACTTGGCGTACAGATTGAGCATCAAACGGTTGGCTGAGTCGCCGATGCAATGCGTATTGGCCTGAAACTCGCTGTTGGCCAACTGAGCAATTGATTTTTCAAGTTCGGCGGGGCTAAAGAGCAAAAAACCCGTAGTTTCGGGCGCATCGCTATAAGGTTTGAGCAAACAGGCACCGCGCGAGCCTAAGGCACCATCGGCATAAATTTTGAACGAACGAACATTGAGGCGGTCGGTAACATAAATGCCTTTCTTCAACATTTTATCAATAGTCTCCTGACTCACGCTCACCATCGGGTACAACCGAATTTTGAGCGTTCCTGCCTTTTGGAGGCTATCCATGTGGTCGATAATCTCAGGTGATACACCCGCATCCCCCACGTTGGTAAGGCCATATTGAAAACAAAGTTGCTGCGCTTTGAGGAGTTTTGAGGTAATCTCAGTCTTCGTAGGGGTTGGATTGAGGGCCCGAACGAGCTGTTGGGCACGATCGACCAGTACGCCCGTGGGCTGCCCATTTTTCAAAACCACCAATCCGCCTTCCGCTTTGGTATCGGCAGTGATTTTGGCGAGTTGCAGGGCTTTGGTATTTACCCAACCCGCGTGACCGTCAATACGAGTCAAATAAACAGGATTGTTGGGAAAAGCTTTATCCAGAATGTCTTTGGTGGGAAACTCTTTGACCAGCCAGTCATTTTGGTCCCAACCACGACCGATGATCCACACGGCATCCGGATGCCCCGTTTGGTATTTTTTCAGGCGCTCCACAATCTCTTCCGCCGACTTCGTATCTACCAAGTCGGCTTGGTCAAGCATTTGGCCCAAACCATAAAAATGGGCGTGCGCATCGTACAAACCGGGATAAACCGCCTGTCCGTTGGCATTGACAACCGAGTCAGACTGGTACTTCCCAAAAACAGTGGCAGAATCGCCGATAGCCACGAATTTGCCTTCTTTTATGGCAAAAGAAGTGGCTTTACTAAAGGTAGAATCAACGGTATAAATAGTACCGTTGTAAACAATCAGGTCGGCTTTGTCGCGACTTGAGCAAGAGGCTAAAATGAACGCTAAAAAGGTGGCAAACAGCGCGTAAAAGTAGTTTTTCATCGTGTCAGGGTTAAATCTTGCCTAAAACTACGTTTTAATACGCTATTTTTGAAACGTAAAGCGGGTTTTGTCCTATTATTTGGCCAATACTTCCGCTGTTTAGTACTTAACCCAGTTCAGTCTGCATTATATACTTTTATAATGTTCTTATAATCAGAAAATTATTCACCAATTCGCCATTCACTAATTCACAATTAGTATTTAAAGGCTAACTCACTCCGTTTTTGCTTGTATGAAACGTTTTTTGCTACTTTTTTTTACGATTTTACTACAACCCTTCCTTTCATTTTCTCAAGAGTTGCTCACCCTTGAAAATGCAATTTCAACGGCCCTCGAAAAGAATTATGCCATTAAGATAGCCCGCAGCCGCGAATCAATTGCGCATAACGATAATACCCGTGGCAATGCAGGAATGTTGCCTGTGGTAGCAGGTTCGACCCAAGCCAACTTTAACAACAACAGCGTTAACCAAACCTTTTTTCCATTAGGAAGCACCACGCGTGACCCGTTGGTACAAAGCGGAGTTCATAACCGCAACTCTACTTCAGGCGTCAGCTTGGTATGGACGGTATTTGATGGAATGGGGATGTTTGCCACAGCCGAGCGTTTGCGTGAAATTGAAAAATTGGGAAAAACAAACGTAGAAATCAACATCGAAAATACCGTAGCCCAAGTAGCTGCGGCTTATTACGACATCATCCGCCAAAAGCAACGCCAAGAATCACTGAAAGATGCGTTGGATATTTCAGGAACTCGTCGCGAATTGGCCAAAGCAAACTATGAGGTAGGAACAACTTCCAAATCTGAATATTTGGCTGCTCAAGTAGATTACAATCAAGACCAAGCCGCCTTGGTGGCTCAAGAGCAATTTTTAAGAAACAGCAAAGTCAACCTTAATTCACTGTTGTTAAGAGACTTCAACGTTGACTTTAACGTACCCGATACGATTATCTTCCGTAAAGATTTAGATATAGCTCAATTGCAACAAAATCTTAAAAGTCAAAATCCCAATCTGCTGGCGGCCAATCAAAACCGAAAAATTGCGTCCATAAGTGAAAAAGAAATTCATGCGTTACGCTTGCCGCAGGTCGATTTATTGGGGAGTTATACATACAGTACCCTTAACAACGAAGTGGGATTTGGGGTAAAAAGCAGCAAAAACGGCTCGCTCAACTACGGTGCTCGGTTGGTCATTCCCATTTACGATGGCTATAATCAACGCCGCCGCGAACAAAATGCAAAAATCAACACCATCATTACGGAATACCAAGAAAATGACTTGAAAAATCAGCTTTTGTCAGCATTGGAACGTACCTATATTGCTTATCAAAACAGCGTACAACTTTTTGATTTTGAGGAGAAAAACTTAAAGATTGCCCGTCAAAACGTGGACTTGGCTTTTGAACGATACAAATTCGGAAACTCAACGGCTATTGAATTTCGCGAAGCCCAACGCAATGCCGTTGCTTCGGAATCGCGCCTGATTGAGGCCGCTTATAATGTAAAAGTGACAGAAATTGAGTTATTGCGTTTGAGCAGCTCCATTGTTTCGGACGTTAAATAAGAAAATCAAAGCACGTTTACGGGTTTAAAGTACCTTTGCAGCATGAATTAACTTCTTACACAACCGGTTTTATGCTCACTTTCTGGAATAAAAACTTTACTCGCGACGTTCTTATCACCCTCGTTACCAGTGCCGTTGTAGTTGTTTCCTGCTTTTATGGGCCTACTGTACACATGCCCTTTTTGGTCGGGATGCTTACCGCAGTTGGGCTGGGGTGGCTGCAACCTCGCAAAGGGTGGATACTTGCCATCGAACAAATCGTTTTGATAGCCATTTTCTATTTTGTCATTGATGCCTTAAAACTACTTCCTGCTTTCGATGTCGATGCCACTCAATTTTCGGCCCTTTTGCAATTTTTCCCTGCGTTTACGGGCAGTTTTTTGGGCGGATTTATCAAGCGCTCTTTTTAAGGGCTAAAACGTACGTTATCTGTGTATCGGTTAACCGTTATTAGTTTGATTATCTACACTTGATAGCGCGTGGCTCTGCCGCGTGTTCCTTATTTTAAGACCTACGGCTTTAAATCCTTCCTCTTTCAATTCCCTTTGCCGCTGTATTGCTCAAGGCATGGACACCCATAATCAAGCCTGCAAAACGTTCATCCT
Organism: Runella sp.; assembly: GCF_027484545.1. Lineage (GTDB taxonomy): Bacteria > Bacteroidota > Bacteroidia > Cytophagales > Spirosomataceae > Runella. Next base: position 30,570 of record NZ_JAIXST010000203.1, read on the forward strand.
TACTGAAACCCTGTTTCCAACGCGCATAAATTTGCTGAATGACTACCGTATTTTTAAACAGCCCGAAAACGTAGTAATAAAGAATATTCGACAAGTCACGACCGCTTTGCTGAGCATACCGGTCGGCAAATTCCTGACGCGTAAAATTGCCGGGAAGCCACGTCAGATTAAAGCTTTTTTCAAAAGGTCTATCTGTTGCCTCTGACCAATACGACAACGACGTTCCAACATCCATCAGCGGGTCGCCTACGGTGGTCATTTCCCAATCCAACACCGCCACAATGTCCGTCAAATCATGGGCATTGAGCACCATGTTATCGTATTTGTAATCGTTGTGAATCAACGTAGGCGCATTTTCAACGGGTCTGTTTTGTACGAGCCAATCGTGTACCTGCTCAAAGACAGGCACTTCATCCGTTTGAGCGGCTTGATAGCGTTTGTACCAACCATCTACCTGCCTTTGTACATAGCCCTCGGGTTTACCCAGATTAATGAGGCCCGTTGCCTGTATGTCAATCGCGTGTAGAGCTACCATATTATCGACCAACGCTTCCGACAAACCTCGCAATAGAGTTGGTTCCAACCCCATTTTGGGGGCAGAATGGGCACGTAAAATTACTCCTTGAACCCGTTCCATCACGTAAAAAGGACAATCCAATACGCTTTCGTCTTCGCAATACACAATAGGTGCGGGGATTTTGGAGTAGCCTGCCGCCTTTAGCAGCGACAATACCCGAAATTCGCGTCCCATATCGTGGCCGCCTTTAATGTGTTTTGACCCAAACGGCGGCCGACGCAACACGTATTCTTTCTGATTGTCTGTTTTGAGAAAATAAGTCAGGTTGGAATACCCTCCGGGAAATTGACTCACTTCCGTAATCACTCCAAAATCAGGCACTTGTTGACTAAAATACGTGTTTAATTTATCGACGTCGAGTTGTTCGCCATCACGTACGGCAGCAGGAGAATCGGTTTTAATGGAAGACATGGGGTTTGGTTTATTTTCACAAAAATACGACTCTATCCGAATCTTCAAACCATCTGTTCAACGCGGTGCTCTTTCGGTTTATTTAATCTCTACATTTGTCTCCCTCCTCCCTTCTCACTACTTTTGTAACAGTTTTGGGTGCCTCACGCTTGTTTCATGACAAGCTTCGACGGCTTAATAGGGAATTCCGTTCAAAGCGGAAACTGTCCCCGCAACTGTAAGTTTCACCCAAAGTCGCTCTTAAACTGCAAAGACCACTGGCAAAATAATGAGTGAATGCGTGAATTAATGAATGAGTGATTTTAACTATTCACTAATTTACTCATTCACAATTCACTCATTAGAAAAAACTGGGAAGGTGCAAGGGCGATGAAACGAGTCAGGAGACCTACCCGAAGTCATTCTTAGTCGCTGCGTACGGAGGATGCGCCCCGATTGAGCGGTAGCTCATTTGTATCAAGTCCCAATTCAACTAAAAAAAGGGACACAACTCATTTCATTTCTATGAACCGAATTTTTAAATCGGTCGGTTTCACCGCGCTTGGCTTCCTAGCGCACGCCTCGTTTGCTCAACAGGAAGTAACTTTAGAAGAAGTCACCATTACCGCCAACAAGTTTGCCCAAAAACAATCCCAAACGGGTAAGGTTGTTAGCATTTTATCGGATTCAATCCTGCAAAAGTATCAATCCCAAACCCTCGGCGAGTTGCTGACGCGCCAGGTCGGACTAATGATTGTGGGCGCCCAAGGCCCCAACGGGACGAATCAGGACCTGTATTTACGTGGATCAAGCACAGGAAACACGCTCATTCTCATCGACGGAATGCCCGTTTATGACCCCTCGTTCATCAGTCCCACTTTCGACCTCAACATGATAACTGTCGGCGAATGTGAACGCATTGAAATCTTAAAAGGAGCGCAATCCACGCTCTACGGCTCCGACGCGGTGGCAGGTGTTATCAATATCTTTACAAAAAAAGGAAAATCAGCAAAATCGGTGGCGGGAATGGTTGCGGTAAACGGAGGTTCTTACGGCACATTTCGGGGTTCGGCAGGTATTAACGGTTCTTTTTCAAAAGGGTATTACAACGTTCAATACACCCGTTTGACTTCCCAAGGTTTTTCTTCGGCTTATGATAAAGAAAACAGAGGCTTTGATACTGATGGCATTAGCCAAAACAATTTACTGGCCAACGTGGGACTTAATCTTTCTGAAAACTTAACGCTCAAACTACGAACGTTACTCAACGGGTATCAATCCGATATTGACGCTGGCGCATTTGCCGACGAAAAAGACTTTACGATTGACCAAAAATTCAGGATGATTGCCACGGGTTTGGAGCATCAGTATGAGAAAGGAAAGCTAACTTTTAACTACGGTTTCAGCCAAAGCAAACGCACGTATATAGATGACTCGACTTCGGTAGAGAAAGGTGCTTTTAACAACTATGCAAAACAATACTACGGAGGCACCACTCAATTTGTTGAACTCTATAATTCACTTAAAATCAATGACCACCTTGAATTGATTACGGGAACGGATTTTCGTTTCAACAACACGGATCAAACCTACGAATCGTACAGCAGTTTTGGAAAATATACATCTCCGCCCTTGGGTGCTGACACTGCCAAAACCAATATTCTAAGCGTATATGCTTCGGGTTTTCTGAAAACCAAAGTCGGTTTCTTTTTAGAACTGGGCGGGCGTTATAATCATCATTCGTTGTATGGGAGCAATTTTACGTATTCGTTCAATCCTTCGTACCTGATTCACGATCAACTAAAAGTGTTCTTCAATCTTTCGTCGGGCTTCAAAGCTCCTTCTTTGTACCATTTGTATTCGCCTTACGGCAACAAAACGTTGAATCCTGAGAAATCGGTTTCAATGGAGTTTGGAGTTCAGATATTTTCTAAAAATAAAGTTTCCAACGTACGTTTACTGTATTTTGACCGTCGCATCAAGGACGTCATTTTCTTTCAATCGCTTTCCCAAGCCCCTTACGGCCGCTACATTAATTTTGACAAACAGCACGATCACGGCTGGGAATTGGAAGGAAAATCACAAATTGACAAGCTGAGTATTTGGGGAAATATGACGCTCTTGGAAGGAGCTATTACGACCAAAGTTTCAGGAAAAGATACAACTTACAATAACCTATACCGTCGCCCGAAGGGTTTGGCAAACGTAGGCGCAGGTTACCAAATTTCGCAGAAATTATTCGTAAGTGCTTCGCTGAGAAGTGTTGGAAAACGATTGGATTGTTTCTACAACAGCGCCACTTTTAACACTGAAACTATAACATTGAACCCCTATACGACGTTGGATGTATACGGCGAATATCAATCTTCGAAATCCATCAAAGCCTACGTAGACTTAAAAAACCTAACAAATAAACAGTACTTTGATACGTATGGCTACAACACGCGCCGATTTAATTTTATGGCGGGTTTGCAGTTGAATTTTTAGCATACATTTCAGCAGGAGCGTTTTACCTCGCTCCTGCTCTATCCATTCATAACTAAGATTAAACACAATGAAACAAACACTCAATCCCCGTTTTTTGACTTTGCTCTGCTTTATTTTAGGCTTAGCCATCATCCGAATTCTGAACGTAGCTCAACTGTCGCCCGTTTCCAATTTCACTCCAATCGGTGCGATGGGACTCTTTGGAGGCGCTTATTTTACAACGCGTTGGAAAGCGTTTGTTTTCCCAATGCTTACTTTACTTATCAGCGATTTGATTATCAATGCCGTGATTTATGGCGGTCATTATGGGTTTATTTACGACGGCTGGTACTTGGTTTACGGCATTTTTGCCTTGATTGTGTTTTACGGAAAAGTGCTGCTGCAAAAAATCAACGTAAAAAACATTGTTCTGGCGAGCGTTATCGCCGCGTTATCCCACTGGATTTTAGCGGATGTAAGTGTATGGCTAAGCGGCGGTACCGACCTCAGAACACAGCTTCCATTAACGCGCGATTGGGCAGGTTTACAGCAATGTTTGACCCAAGGATTTCCATTTATGCGTAATTTCTTAGCCGGAACTTTAGCCTACAGCGCACTGCTATTTGGCGGATTTGAGTTATTAAAAGCGCGCTTTCCACAATTATCCATCGCAAAATGACACCCAAAGCGCTTATGAATTGGTCGGGAGGCAAGGATTCTGCCTTGTCTCTTTATCATGTGTTGCAACAAAAAGAGTACGATATGCGATATCTTCTGACGTCGGTAAATGATTCTTTCCGACGGATTTCAATGCACGGCGTGAGGGAAGACCTCTTGGACCAACAAGCCAAAAACCTTGGAATTGAATTGGTTAAACTGCGCTTACCGGAAACGGTTTCGATGGAAGAATACCAAACGAGAATGGCTGAAACAATGCAACCGCTCATTGGGGAAGGAGTTACCCATTCGATATTCGGCGATATTTTTTTGGAAGATTTACGGCAACATCGCGAAGAGCGTTTGGCGCAAGTGGGAATTCAGGGTATTTTTCCGATTTGGAAGCGACCTTCCCTGGAGCTTTTGGCGGAGTTCTGGGACTTAGGTTTTAAAACCGTAGTAGTCAGTATCAATGGAAATCAGTTGGATACTTCTTTCTGCGGCCGTATCCTTGATCGTGATTTTGTGAAAGAATTACCCAAGAACGTTGACCCCTGCCGCGAAAACGGTGAATTTCACACCTTCGTTTTTGAAGCCCCTTATTTCCCCGAACCCATTCAGTTTCAACCGGGCGAAACAGTGGAAAAAACCTATCAATTTAAAAATTCGGCAGGAGAAGATTTAACTTCGACTTATTTTTTCACAGACCTGATTCCGATTTAGTTATTTGAGATGATGAACCTGCTCTATTCCATCCATCCAAAATAATCGTTTGTCTCTTGCGTTTTATTAGAGACACCTACCGCTCGAAGCACTGAATTTTAAAATCGTAAATTGCCCAAAAACAGTTACTTTTGCGACGAAAGTGTCGGATAAGAGTAAAGTAAAAACAAGCCAACATTTTTTAAAAATGCCTCCACAGAAACCCGCTAAAGGAAAACTATTGATTGCTGAACCGTTTCTAAGTGATCGTAACTTTGAACGAAGTGTGGTTTTTGTGTGCGAGCACAATGAACGAGGCACGTTTGGATTGGTCTTTAATCAAAGTACCAATTTGTTCCTGAACGATGTATTGCAGGAACCCGTTGCCACTAGTTTGCCTTTGTATTTGGGAGGGCCGGTAGAACAAAACACGTTGCATTTTCTGCACCGTTTGCCTTTTATTGAAGACTCCATTCCCGTAGGCGACAATTTGTTTTGGAGTGGTGACTTTGAACAAATTGTGAGTATGCTCAACGTTGGCAAAATAACCGAACAGGATATCCGTTTCTTTATTGGGTATTCAGGATGGTCAGCGGGGCAATTGGATGAAGAAATTCAAAAAAATGCCTGGATCATCTCCGAAGCCGACGCCCCTTTTATTTTCGATACGCCCACTAATCAATTTTGGCGGGCAGTTTTAAGGCGTATGGGAGGCGAATATCGTATTATGTCCCATTACCCAACCGACCCAAGTTTAAATTAAAACCTAAATTACCGGGAACAAGGAATATATTCCTTCCTTATACCCTACACCGCACGGGCGTTCCCGATTAAACTTTACACTCAATTAAAATGTATTTGAAAAGCAAACTACTATTTCTTCTGACGTTTATTTCCCTGAGTGCAACCGCCCAAACGGTGTATATGAAACCACATCTTGGACTGCGGGCAGGTTTGAACGTCGCTACCAGCACGTATTCTCCCAATTTTATCTATAATCTAAAGCGTCAGTCACACCCTAATTTGGGCGTTTTTTACCGCTTTCGTACCCAAAAATGGGCTTTCCAACCAGAAGTTCAACTTTCTGTACGCGGAGGCACGTTTAAAGGTGAATTAGAAGTAGTACGCAACAATTTTAACTTCGCCAGTTTTGTACCAGTGGTGGGTTACATCATTACCGAAGGTCTTACTTTTGAAGTAGCTCCGGAGTTTAGCTATGCTCTGATTGCGCCCAAAAGCATCGTGCCGCTTCGTCGCAACGAATTCAGCCTGGGTTCGGGATTTCGATTCGATTTTATGGACATGGCCGAAGACTTTAGCCTAAACATTAGATACGTACACGGTTTCACTAATTTGTCCACTTCAAAGACCGAGTCTCTGTATAATCGCACGTTACAGGTGTCTGTGATTTATAATCTTTACAAAAAGAAGTAAGTCTGTCTCCCAGAATATTTGGTTTTTTCAATACTGATTGTACTTTTGCAACATGATTTCTAACACAAAAAATATGAATTGGTGGTGGCGTTCTTCTTTTCAAGAGATGAACACGTAACGCTATGCTTATTTTTTAATCAAAAAAGCCCGCTGTTCATCCTACAGCGGGCTTTTTTATTTTAATTCTTTCGACTGTTAAACCTAAAACAATATGACAACTACAGAAACGACTTTCAGAGTAACTACCCAAAGTCGTAAACTATTGGGCGACATGCTTACTCCCGTAGGTATTTACCTTAAACTCCGCGACAAGTTTCCATATACCGTTATGCTCGAAAGTGCCGAATATCACGGTATGGAGCACGGCTTTAGCGTCATTGCCTGCGACCCCGTCGCCTCTTTTATTCTGGACGAAGAAGTAGTAACCCAAACTTTTCCCGACGGTTCCGAAGAGTCGTTTCGTTTACCGTATCGCAAGCACGCCATGCAAACGTTGCGGGATTTTATTCAACGTTTCGATGCCCCCAAAAACGAACATCCTTTCATCAACGGAGGCTTATTTGGGCACATTACGTACGATTCCGTAGAATATTTTGAAGATATTGAGATTCAGGAAAAAACTCCTGACAACGCCATTCCTCAAATGGTGTATCGTGTGTATCGGTTTGTGATTGCTTTTAACCATTTCAAAGACGAAGTATACCTTTTTGAACACGATTATGGCGTGACCCGCGAAGATTCAAATCACAGCAAGTCAATGGGTATGGATTTGGATTCGTTGGAAATGATTGTAAAAGCGCCGAAAATGGCCACGTTCCGTTTTAAAGCCAACGAAACAGAGCAAAGCAACGTTACCGATGACCAAATGGCTGAGACTATCCAAACCTGCATCAATCACTGCTTACGCGGCGATGTTTTTCAGATTGTCCCTTCCCGTCGATTCAGCAAAAAATTTGAAGGCGATGAGTTTAATGTATATCGTACCCTTCGTTCGGTCAATCCTTCTCCATACTTGTTTTATTTTGATTTTGGCAGTTACAAAATTTTTGGTTCTTCTCCCGAAAAACAGATTTTCATCAAAGACGGACAGGCGGAGATACACCCAATTGCGGGCACTTTCCGCCGAACTGGCGACGACCAAAAAGACGCTGAGCTGGCTCGTCAATTAGCGGCCGACCCTAAAGAAACCGCTGAGCACGTTATGTTGGTGGATTTAGCGCGTAATGACTTGAGTCGCAGTTGCGATGTAGTCAAAGTAGTCACGTACAAAGAAGCTCAGTTCTTTTCGCACGTCATTCACTTGGTTTCAAAAGTGACGGGTGAAATGAGCGCAGGCGTGAATCCCCTCCAGTTGGTAGCCGATACTTTTCCAGCAGGTACGCTTTCGGGTGCACCGAAGCACAATGCGATGACCATCATCAATCGTCTTGAAACTACCAACCGAAGTATTTATGGCGGCGCCTTAGGCCACATTAGCTTCAATGGGGATTTTAACCATTGCATTACGATTCGGACATTTTTGAGTAAAAATAACACGCTCTTTTATCAAGCCGGCATGGGTGTTGTGGCCAAATCAAACATTCATTCCGAAATGCAGGAAGTACATAACAAATTGGCTGCCTTACGGAAAGCAATTGAACTAGCCAATGAATTGTAAAAAGCTTAATGTGCTTTTTTTACAAAGTTTCTTTATCTTTGTTTCGCTTGTTGCGTATAGTATTATCATCTAAAAAGAAGTCTTATGCGTAATTTTATCGGGTGTATGAGGGGCTTGATTATCATAGTAAGTATATTGTTTTCCACACTTTTGTTTGGACAGGGGTTTATTGACCTTTCCTCAGGCAATGAAACCTCGCCTTGGTCACCTGATGGTACCTTAACAAAAACGTTCAGTAACGTAGGCATCCCTCCCATCACAGTGACTGCAACCGTTGGAGGTTTTACGGGTCGTTTTAATAATAGTACTCCCCGAACTGACCCCCGCGGGCTCTGGTTCAGCATGAACTTAACCAGTCGTTTACAGGCAGTTACGATTAATTTTACATTTAGCGAGCCTGTCAGCAATTTATCATTCAGTGTACTGGGGATAGACAGAGACTTGAGTTTCAGTAATTATCAGGACCGCATTGCCATCGAAGGCTATGACGATAAGGGCATTGGAGTCGCGCCAACTGTCTCTTATAATCCTGTTTATGCTTTTTTAACCGACGGGACAGCTCCTCATATCAAGGTAGTTTCGGGATTCAATGCCGATCCTTTTGACAGTACTCCTACTACCGTCACTTTCCGTAATTCGGGTATCAAAACACTGACAATAACTTACGGAACAGGCCCAGATATACGATTCGGTGGTCTTACTACACAAAGTATTTTCCTAACTGGTTTATCCTGGTCCAGTATCGTTCCGGTGCAACTGATTTATTTTCGAGGAAAATCAGAAGCGGACCGTGTCAGACTGAACTGGGCTACCGCGACCGAAATCAATAGTTCTCATTTCAACGTGGAGCGAAGTACTGATTTAAAAGATTTTACAACAATTGGTAAAATTACGTCGGCGGGTGATTCCCGACAGCGAATTGAATACAATTTTCTGGATGAAGCCCCTTTGCCGGGAGTGAATTATTACCGGCTCAAACAGGTAGATAAAGACGGAACTTCCGAATTGTCAAAAATTATTGCCGTCAATCCCGATACAGACGCTTCTAAATTTGTGATATATCCCAATCCATCGGATGGGCAAGCCATAAAATTACAGTTCAACAACTTGGAGCTGGACGGCCTTCGATTGGTGACGATGCTGGGGCAGGAGATTCCGTTTGACATACAGGCGGGTACTTCCAATAGTCTGTCGATTCACCCTCAGCGTACTTTGGAAAATGGTCTTTACTTCGTTACTTACCTCACTCCCGACCGAGGCCGAGTTACCCAAAAATTATGGGTAAACCGATGAATCCACTTAAAACGATTTATGATGTAGTTATTGTTGGAGGAGGTCACAATGGGTTAGTATCAGCCGCTTACTTGGCAAAGGCCGGAAAAAGCGTTCTGGTACTTGAACGGAATGATTACATGGGCGGTGCTACTACTTCTCAGCGAATTTTCCCTGATTTTGACGCTAACTTATCTCGTTATGCGTATTTAGTAAGCCTTTTCCCAACTAAAATTATTGAAGATTTAGGTCTATCTCTTCAGCTTCGGAGAAGAGAAACGGCATCATTTACTCCTTTTGACAGAAACAATCACTCCACAGGATTATTGTTAAGCAACACCAACGAAGTTGCTAATCAACGGCAAATCGAACAACTTCATGCGGGCGATTATGCAGGATATCAACGAATGATTGCCATTCAACAGCTTTTTTCTGAAAAAATTTGGGATTCTTTTTTAGAGCCATTACGGGGAAAAACCGCTTGGGAAAAGCAGTTTAGTACACCCGAAGAAAAAATTGCCTGGCAAGCTATCGTAGAACAACCCATCGGCAACTTTATCGAAAGTCATGTACAGGATGATATTCTGCGCGGTGTATTACTGACCGATGCAAAAATCGGAGCCTTTACACATGCTCATGACCCTAGTCTGCTCCAAAATCGGACTTTCCTGTACCACATTGTGGGCAACAAAACGGGTGAGTGGCGTGTGCCGGTTGGCGGCATGGGCGCTGTAGTAGAAGCCCTTAAAAATGCCGCCCTAAAGGTAGGTGCTCAACTCTTAAGCGAAGCCCCCGTTACCCATCTTCAATTAGGACGTGACTACCATACAGTGGGTTATCAAAAAGACCAAAAAACCTACGAAATAAAAGCGAAATATGTACTCGTCAATGCTTCACCGGAAGCCTTGGGTAAATTGCTCGCTGCTCCTTATGCACCCACAGCACAGGATGAAGGAACTGCTTTTAAAGTAAATATGCTACTGCGGAAACTGCCCAAGTTGAAAGCTATGCAGATACGTTCTGAGGAAGCCTTTGCAGGCACTTTTCATGTTAATCAATCTTACTCTCAAATGCACACAGCCTATCAAGAAGCTCTCGCCAATGAGATTCCTGCGTTAGCGCCTTGTGAAATTTACTGCCATACACTGACAGATACGTCTATTCTTTCGCCGCAACTTGCTCAAGAAGGCTATCAAACCCTGACTTTATTTGGCTTGGATATGCCCTATCAGCTATTCGAAAAAAATCCCGAAGCAACTAAAAAACAAGTACTCCGGGAATATCTAAAGGGGATAAATTCTTATTTGGAAGAGCCGATTGAAGATTGTATTGCCCAAGCCGCCGACGGTTCACTGTGCATTGAAACCAAAAGTGCCTGGGATTTAGAAAAAGAAATAGGGTTGCCTCGCGGGAATATTTTTCACAAGGCACTTAGTTGGTTTTTTGCCGAAAATGAAAACGAAATCGGCAGTTTAGGCGTAGAAACCTCGCATGAGCGTCTTTATATTTGTGGCTCAAGTGCCAAACGGGGAGGAGCGGTTAGTGGAATTCCCGGCTATAATGCTGCCATGAAAGTACTCAATGGCTGATTACATAAACTCTCGCTGAATTTCTTCTTTCAACAATTTTAGGGCGTTGGCAGTAGGATTACGGTTTTCCTGAATAATCTTTTCAAAAATCTTCTTTGATAATTCCAAAGGAATGGCATCTGGAGCAACCTGCACCGCTGCCTGATTGATAAGGGTAATCACTTCCTGTTGGGCACCCCGTATCTGTTCCCATGTCTCGTGACTCATATAGACCTGTTGCGATAAGTTATGATTAAATTCTTCCCGAACCTCCTGCATCAAAATCTGCTGAAACTCAATGGCCCTCGTTGCCGAGCCGTTCATCCTTACAATAAGGTTGTTAGGACTGATTCGTTCCAAAAAAAGACACATCCGTTCGTAGGCCTGCAATCGAATGGGCAAAGCTACTTCTACCTGCTTGCGACGTTGTTCAAGTTGTTTTTCTTCAAATTGTTTTTTCAAAAAAGCCGTTACAGTCAAGTACATAGCATACAATACTAAAGCAGAAGGGAGAAGAATTTTCAACAGGTCGGTGACAATTTCCATGTATTTAATGTTTGTTTATCTAAAATAAGTTACCGCAAAGAACGCAAACCGGTGGCAAAATAGTGCGTATTTTGTAGATAAACGTAAAAAACACGATGATAAGTACTAATCCAATTCGGATTTCAGAAGTGGCAAAACAGGAAATACTGGAAACGCTGAGCACCAACAAAATTCCGGACGTATATGGTTTGCGGGTGGGGGTGAAAGGAGGGGGATGCGGGGCACAATTTTTGCTTGGGTTTGACTTACCTACTGAAAACGATCAAATTTACGTTATAGATAAAATCAAAGTTATTATTGATAAACGCCATTTGATGTATGTTATCGGAACTGAGGTAGATTTTGAAGAAACCGAGCATGGGGCAGGATTTACGATTGTAAAGTAACTAATTTTCACTTTATTGGACTTTAAAGAATACTTCAAGGCAAACACCAACTTTTGGCACGATTTTAGGAAGATATGTCTGTAACACTCACAAGACTCAATTTTTGGAAGTTCGTGCAGAAAATCAGTAGACATATTTTTGCTATTTTGGCCGTCATTTCGTTATTATTAGCGTTAATGTCCTTTTTTTTCTTTGAAAGAGGGGCACTGGGGGCTTCCGAGGAAAAATATTTTTCTGCCGTTAAAGAACGGGTTAAATACGAACTCGGCATTTCACAAAATGAGTTGGGAGAGGTGATGAATTTGCTTTCTCAAAATGCCAACACCCAATTCTCTGATTTACGACTTCCCACCAAATATCCTTATTACGTCTATCAGAACGGCCAGTTGATTTTTTGGTCTGATTATCGCTTTATCCTGGACTATGAAGCTATCCGGCGTATTTCACAAACTCAGTTAGTGTCTTTTGAGCAGGGAAGTTTTTTAGTGAGCCGTCGACAATATATTCGATTGCGGGATAAGATAGATGTCGTGTCGGTGGTAAACCTGTATCATCAATATAAAAACGAAAACAACTATTTACAATCCGGCTATAATCCCGATTTATTTACGGTTGATCCACAGAGCATTTCTACGCATCTTGGACCCATTTACAGCAATGTATTGGACCATGATACTCGTTTTCTATTTTCCATTGTTCCTCCAAAATTTGAAACCTATCACAATCAAACTACGCCCGTCAATACAGTCATTTGGGGTGTATTAGCAGCTATATTTTTAGGGATTTACACGTTTCAGTGGGCTTTTCGCTGGACACAACAGCGAAAATATGAATTTGCATTTTTACTTATCGCAGTCTATTTATTGATTCTGAGAGTAGGTATGCTCTATTTCGGAGTTCCTTTTCTGTTTTCCGAAACCGATGTGTTCAACCCCAAATTTTATGCTTCTTCAACGATAGCTCCTTCGCTGGGCGATTTGCTGTTGAATTGCCTCGTGGTTTTTATTCTGGTGTTGTACGTAGCGGATTTTTATTTTCGCTCCAAACTTTATACCGATTTACTGCATACATCCGAAAATTTCAAAACAGCGTTATCCTCCCTGTTTGTCATTATTAGTTTTTGGGTTTTCTACGGCAGTTTTTCTGAACTCAAAAATATTTATGAAAAATCGCAATTTACGCTTGATATCACGCTGAGTATCTCGTTTTCGATGCTGAAAATCATTTGCACCGTTATTTTTATTTTCATTTCAAGCATTTATTTCCTCGGTACTCATTTACTCGTTAGCTTATTTATCCGCTTTAATCCCAAAAACCGAGCACGAGGTACTCTGGTCTTTACAGTCAATACGTTGGTTTGTTTGCTGATAATGTGGTTGATAGGAATTGAAATTGAGTGGGTTTTCATTGTTCATGGTGTCTATTTTTTAGTTCTTTATTTTTCACGTTTTCCACGCATCCTGTATTCGTTCAGGTATCGTACAACGATTTATTATTTTACAGGCGCTTTCTTCTGGGCACTTATTACTACGTACGTGGTCTATACCGAAGAAGACCAAAAAGACATCTCCAACAAAAAAGAGTTTGGGCAGCAAATCATTGCGGAAAATGACGGTTTTGGGGAGTTTTTATTAGACCGCGCCAAAGAATCTATCAGCCGAGACCCGGATATTCAAAATACTTTTGCGAGTGATACGGTGCTGTCGCGAGAGCGAATTCAGCAAAAAGTCAAAAGTATCCACTTGGATAAGTATTTTGATAAATACGATATAGAAGTTCTTTCTTTCCAAGCTGACGGGCAACCGCTCGACAACACAACCGCTGCGCTTACTTTTGACGAATACACTCAATATTATCGTCAGCCCAAATACCAAACTCGCTATCCTTCGCTCTTTTTTATTAATGACATCGTCAATAATTTCAAAAAGCAGTATTTGAGTTTGATTGATATTCATAAAGATTCGATATTAACAGGAAGGGTTGTTTTAAATCTAAATCCGCGCGAAGACCAGCCCAAAAACGTTTATCCGGAATTGTTGATGGATAAGAAGTTTGTGCAGGCACCGGAAACCCGTCAGTATAGCTACGCCATTTACGACGCCAACAAACAGCTAATTTATAGCTTGGGAAGCTATAATTATGATAGAAAGATGCCGTTGGCAGAACTGGAAAATACCGAGTTATTTAATAGCGGCGTATTACTCTATGATTACAAACACGTAGCGAGCAGAGACAAAAACAAGCGATATGTGGTTGTTTCTTCCAAGTCGTATCCATTCAAAAGTATCACTTCCAACTTTTCTTTTTTATACCTGATATTGGTCCTGTATGTCATCTGTATCATTGCAATATATGCACTGAAATACGGATTGCGCCGCCTGAAAATCAATTACACTACCAAGATCCAGATTTTACTTAATGTTGCCTTTTTCCTGCCGTTGATTTTGATAGTATTGATCACCTTGAGTGTTATCAATTCCAATTATTATAACAATCAGGAAAGCACGTATTTGGCGAACACCAAAAATGTAGCGGTTAATTTTGTTCCTTATCTCGAAGAACACCTGCGGGGAGCCCGCAGCAAAGAATCTATGGAGGAAGAACTGGGAAAAATTGCCCGGGATGCCAACGTAGACATCAATTTTTTTACCAACGAAGGAGCGCTCTACACAACCACCAAACCGCTTATTTATGAAAGTAAGCTGTTATCGAAATGGTTAAATCCTGATGCCTATATTCACCTCCTTCAAGACCGTGAAAATGAAGTGCTTCTCAGCGAATCATTAGGAAATAAGCAATACCGTACGGCGTATGTCACTGTGCGGGCGAGCAGCAGCAGCAAACCGTTGGGGATTTTGAGCATTCCTCACTTTGATTCTAAACCCGAACTCGACCGCCAAATCATTGAAGTCATTGCGACGATTTTAAGCGTGTTTGCCTTCATGTTTCTGATATTTTTAGCGTTGTCTTACTGGGCCTCTAACCTCTTGACTATTCCGCTGCGAATTATGACAACCAAGTTCCGGCGCATCAATCTGCATCAACTTAATGAACCCGTTGATTGGAAATCAGATGATGAAATCGGAACCTTGGTGAAGTCTTACAATGAGATGCTTAAAAAGCTTGGCGACAGTAAAGAAGAATTGGCAAAAAATGAAAAGCAATCGGCTTGGCGCGAAATGGCAAAACAGGTAGCGCACGAAATCAAAAATCCGCTGACACCGATGAAATTGACCATTCAACAGCTACAGCGAACTATGTTGCGTGACTTACCGCCCAATATGCCTCAAAGCGAGCGCATTCGGCGTACTTTTGAATCGCTCATTGACCAAATTGACAACATCAGCGACATTGCCACCTCATTTTCGGATTTTGCCAAAATGCCGCTTCCTAAAAATGAGTTATTTGAAATTTCGTCGGTACTGAATAAAGCTGCCGATTTGTACTCTGATGACCTAAAAATTACGCTTCGCCGCGATATTCAAGTGCGACGGGTCAACGTAGTAGGCGATCGGCAACTCATTGGACGAATCATTACTAACCTTATTATCAACGGAATTCAGTCGGTGCCCGACGGCCGACGGCCCGAAGTATTACTCCGCCTTCGTACCGACGATGCCAATGTCTATATCGAAGTTCAGGACAATGGAAATGGTATTCCCGAGCCCATTCGCCCTAAAGTTTTTTTACCCAACTTTAGTACAAAACAAGGAGGCTCGGGTTTAGGTCTGGCCATTGCCAAACGCGGAGTCGAACACGCGGGAGGAAACATTTGGTTTGAATCAGAAGAGGGTCTCGGCACTACTTTTTTTCTCTCTCTTCCGCTTACATTTTCTACTCAGCCTTCTGAATTAGTATTGGCAAAGTAGCGCTATTCCTTATTTAATGGATAAACTCAGCACCGGAATATCCGAGTGATTGACAGTGTCTTCAGTAATACTTCCCAACAGCATGTGAGCTAAGCCCCGACGTTGGTGCGTTGCCATCACAATCAAATCGGCATCCTGTTCGTGAGCAAAATCCAAAATCGCTTCTTCTTCATTAAATACATCTACCGATGAAATATATAATGTCGCATTTTTGAGTCCTGAAACTTTCAACAACTCCTCTTTCCGAGCTTCAATCGCTTCGTCATCTGCCAATTGGCTTGGATTATTAAGATACAAAAGCACAATTTCTCCGTCAAAAATATCCTGTAAACCGGCCAACGCAGTAAATGCCGCAATTTGATCGTTCTTCAACGTGGTTGGAAACACAATTCGCTCGAAAGATTCTACAGGTGCCGGAATGGCTAACACCGGGCAATTTGCCCTACGAATTACCTTCTCAGTATTTGATCCAATAAAAAACTCTTCCATTCCCGATACTCCTCTGGTTCCCATTACAATCAGGTCAATCGCATGGTCTTTGACCACTTCTTCTATCACTCCAATCATTCCCCCTGCGATAACTGCTGTTTCGATTTTTACCCTTGCAAATTTGCCGTTATCAGCTATTTCAGCCAGTGTTTTTTTCAGGCTTTCGTTGACCATATCCAAATATTCATCTTCAATGGCTTTGTCATACAGATAATACTCAGCCATCGGTGTAGCCATTACAACCTTTTCATTGGCATTCAGCAACATGATTGAAGCATTGGTTTTTAGGGCTATATCAGCGGCAGCTTCAAGCGCATTTTGTGCAAAAGCAGAAAAATCTGTCGGAACTAAAATCTTTTTCATTGTGATATATCGATTAGTTTATGAATTATGCCTCAAGATAGAAGCAGCGCATTAAATCAATACTGATTAAAATCAAGCCAACTAACTGATTTACATCAACTAATAACCCGAGCTAAGAAAATTTGTAGCCTACATGCCTTCTATCAACTCATCTCTGCTTAACTTTGGTTACAAATAGCAATTACGCGATATACACCGATGAATCTTTTCAAAATCAGTTGGGCTAATCTGAAAGATAAAAAGCTGAATAGTTTTCTGAGCGCACTTTTAATGACACTCGGAATCGGAATCATTTCTCTGCTTCTGCTGCTCAATAAGCAGTTGGACGAACAATTTCGCCGAAATATCAAAGGCATTGACATGGTAATAGGGGCAAAAGGTAGTCCATTGCAATTGATTTTATCGAGCATTTACCAAATAGATTCTCCTACGGGCAATGTATCACTGGCCGAAGCTCAACGAATTATTAAAAATCCTTTGGTCAAAATGGCCATTCCGCTGGCGATGGGTGACAATTATATGTCTTACCGGATTGTGGGGACGAATGCCAAATATCCCAATCATTTTGAGGCGAAAGTCAAAGACGGACGACTGTTTGAAACAACGATGGAAGCTACCATCGGTGCCAAAGTAGCCCGAGTTACGGGACTTAAAGTCGGGGATGTATTTTCGGGAGCCCACGGTTTCGATAACATGGACGACGTTCATGGAGACAAAAAATACAAAGTGGTAGGAGTTTTTGAAACCAATAATTCAGTGGTTGACCAATTGATTTTGACCGACATTTCAAGTGTTTGGTCAATCCACGAGCACACTGACGAGCCCGGAAAAGGCGCAAATGTCACCTCTATGCTGACAGGTGGTGATTCTACTGAGAAAGACGATCCAAGTCAGGAAATCACGAGTTTATTGGTAAAGTTTCGCAATCCAATGGGAATGGTTGCCCTACCGCGCTTTATCAATGAAAACACCAAAATGCAGGCGGCTTCGGTAGCCTTTGAAATCAACCGACTGTTTTCAATGTTGGGTGTGGGGATTGACACATTACGAGCTATCGCTTTGATTATCATTTTAATAGCGGGCGTAAGCGTGTTTGTATCGCTTTACAATTCACTCAAAGAACGCAAATACGAAATGGCGTTGATGCTTTCAATGGGAGCAACCCGTACCAAATTATTCATTATGTTGTTATTGGAAGGTATTATGTTGGCTGTGGTAGGCTACGGGGCGGGCGTCTTGCTGAGTCGTGTAGGATTGTGGCTTTTTAGCCGGGCTGCCGAGTCGGATTACCATTATTCATTTGCAGATTTCAGCTTACTCCCCGAAGAAATTTGGCTGTTTGGCGGAGCTATTTTATTGGGTATTCTGGCTGCCGCTATTCCTTCCTTAGGAATTTACCGTATCAATCTGTCACGGACATTGGCGGAGGAGTAGGATATTCAATAAAAAGGAACGCTGATTAGTATGATTGATTATGTTTTTTATGAAAAATCATACTAATCAGCGTTCTCTTCATCCCCCCAAATCTTGATGCAAGCTCTTCACCTCTTCCCCAAAAAATATCTTAGATGGTAATTATTGGATTAGCTCCCTGATTCTCCCTTTTGTTTTTGATAGATTACTTCGAAGTTCAAGACCTATTTTTTTAAATCCCATTTCCGATAGCCATTTGTTCCATACAGTAGTGAGTATCTCAGATTCATCTAAATTATTATTCTTAGGGGAAATTTCCGTGACAATTATTGAAGTAGCCCAATAGCGTTTTTTTATAGGAATAAGCCCATAATCATTTTCATCTAATTCCTTCCTCCAATCAGCGCTGCGGCGAAGTGAAGCTATGAAATTAGTAGCTGTTGAGCGATTGTTACTGTGTTTAATGTTAGGGTTAGACTCAAAATCAAAATACCCATCTGTCAATATAACAAGTTGATTATCATGGATTTTCATTAGGTCAGTTTCTAACTGTTCGTTAAAGTACTTCCACAAATCACATCCTTGAAAATCAGCAGTTTGTGTTTTATTTTGAGTTGCTTTTTGGTAGAGTTCGCCCAGGGTATTATCAAGGTGGGCTGTAAACACCTCCAATGCCTTCCTTTTTTTCGCTATTGGTATTTGTTCCATGTCTATGAAAAGTTCATTCATAAAAGGAGTTGGGTCGTAAGTTATGCCTTTCTGAGGAGCAATCACGATTCTGAATTTGTCTTTAGAATTAACAATCATGTTTTTGGTACGAACTGTACGCTCAAATGCTTCAAAAACAGTCTTAACGATGGCTTTATCATTGACCACTTGATTAGGTTGTAACAGCCGATCTGATAAATCAAGCAGAATTACATAGTTTTTGGGAGTTGGCAAGTTGGCTTGGAGAGTATCCGAACAGCCGCTGCATGAAGCCAGAATAACCGCTGCAAAGATGATGTATAGTGCATTTTTCATTGTCTTATAATACTAAATAAGAATTAAGGTGTCGTATATTTGCAAATATGGACTATGCATCAGAGATAAAGGAAGATATTGAAATTCTTTTGGAGTTTGAAAAAAAGTGCAGCCTGGCACTGTTG
>NZ_JAIXST010000352.1 GCF_027484545.1 Runella sp.
GGCAAAAACGAAGGGCAATGGCTTGGTCCCCAAAAGGTTCTCGAAATCTTGCCATCGCAACCGCATATTTCAAAATACCTGCCTAATATAGTTTGCACAAATTATTTACAGTAACTAAAAAAATAATAGTCAATTAGCACTTAAAACACTCTTTGTAGGTGTCTCACTTGCCATCTATTGATATAAAAAATTGTAAATGGACTCTTCATTCATTTTAATGCTTAAGTCGTTCTAATGCAAAATGTGAGAGATTTTTGTTGAACTTCGATTTCTTTAAAATAGGTAACGTGTTGTTATACAATAAGTTAAATTTGGAAGAGATGTAATAATATTGTAACTTTGCGTCCCAAACGGGACACATCAGCATAGTTAATTGGTAATCTATTAAACTACAATGACTTAGATGATATGGCAAATCTAAATCATAAATACTTTTACTGATGCTATGATATGCCGTAAAGGCCAAAAAAATCTCTTATGGTATAGTAAAAATAATGAGAAATTGCCTTAATTCTTCAAATCTTTTAGAAGGTAGCTTACCTTGGAATAGTTTTTGCACAAGGTAAAATGCTACTATTATAAAATTCAATGACAAAACTTACAGAGATAGTAATAAGGGTTGTTGGTAGTTGGAATACCAAAATCTTTACACCTATTTGGATAAGCGAAACGCTTTTAAATTTCAATATAAAGGACAGCTTAGAAATTGTTTTTAATAAAGAATTACAACCTGCTTTTATATTTAAAGGTATTAGAATTATCCCCAACGAAAATTATGTGGATGTCCTTATTTTTAAAGCTGGTCAAGAACTAACTACTGAAACTAAGGAGATTGCTGCAAAGGTAGTTTTAAATTTAATGACAACTTTACCCTTTACGCCTAAGTTAGGTGTTGGATTCAACTATAAAGTAGAGATAGACGAAGAAGTAGAAAAAAAACCTGACCCTCTTTTCCCCGGGTTTGAACTTACCTCTTTTAATCTAAGAAAGGATGAAGATGATTTTCAGTTAAATTTAATTATTTCTTTTGAAAATAATAGTAATGTATTATTCAATTTTCATGTTTTAAATTTAGAATCAATTAACTCTAAAACAGTTGATAATCACCTTGAATATATTAATAACTTATGGAAAACACGAAATTAATCACTGTTCCAGACAATTTAGGGGGAATTAACGGATATGATAAAGGATTTACTGATTCTTCATTAAGATTCAGTTTTGATAGTTTATCAAACGATGATGCTGCAAAATTTAATTTTGAAATGCCTGATTTAGCTCATTTTACTAATATATTTGCACTAAAAGATTATTTCAAAGATACAGCAATCATAAACTTACTTAAGAAAACCAAATTTCTGCAATTATACATTCAACTGATTGAGAATCAAATTACAGAAGAGGAGTATGAGCAGAAAATTGAGGAAAATTCAGATGACTTTTATATTAATTTAAAAGCAATCCAATCAGATTTGGATTATATTGCATTAACGTCTGTTTTACAAAAGTTACCCAAAAAACTATCTGTTGATGATGTGTCTGAAATTTTTGGAATACAACAAGAATCTCTATTCAATAGAATTTTAAATTAATACCCCATGGTTAAACATTTGGTTGGTGAATCAATTGAATGCGATAAATGCGAATTAGTAACAAGAAAAATTGTGCCTAGCTCATTACAAATGCATCATATTTTGGGTAGAGTAATGAAATATGATTGTAGCCGCAATTGTTCAGCTAAAAATCTGAAAGAATTAAATCCAAAAAAGTTTAGAGTGAAAATGACGTCCGATTTGGATTTAAACACACTATTGTCGGCAGAGTCTATTTTTTTGTTTACTACAAAGCTAAGACCTTTAAAATTAAATGTGGTTAACGAGTCTGGGAGGCATAAAGCAAATGAAGGGGTAGTTGATGGATTTACTTTTGCTGAAATCAAATATCCAATGGAGAATGTTTTAAATGCAATCGCAAAAAGAAAAGAATTGTCTTCAAAAAAATCACCAGATTAAATTTTTCAGATAATACTGACTCTTTTCTGTCTGCTTAGATACTTTTTATCATTTGATAAACATTTAATATTAGAAAATTTTTGATTGTTTAGTCAAGCATACACTGATTATTAATAAAAAACCCCGCTGGTAGTCTCCGGCGGGGTTTGTTGTTCAATTGTCTAAAACTTCACCGTTTGGCAAAGTGTAGGCAAAGCTACATAGTAGTATTGAAATTTCAAGTATTGGGCAAGTGTGTAAAAGTGACGATTTAGAAGCAAATCAAAAATTCCGTCCCCCAAACGGAAAAAGTGACAGCCTCAAAAGGGCTGTTTTTTTGTGCCTACTTTAAGACGCTTAACCAAACGCTTAACATTGACCAAAATCAAAAAGCCTAACTATCTAAGTGTCAGATAATTAGGCTTTTATGTTGTAGCGGGAACAGGACTCGAACCTGTGACCTCCGGGTTATGAGCCCGACGAGCTACCAACTGCTCTATCCCGCGGTGTATTGGGAGTGCAAAGGTAATGCCTTTTCCAGAAAAAACAACTACCTTTGCAAAAAAATAATTTTATTTTAGTTAATCTTCTTAAAAAAAAGAGGTTAACGGTTTAAAAAATTGAGAATTATGGAAACTGAAGATATACAACCTTACAATAATCCTAATCATCGTGCGGGTTTTGTGAGTATAGTGGGCAAGCCTAATGTGGGTAAGTCAACGTTGATGAATGTATTGGTTGGAGAAAAACTGTCTATCATTACGTCGAAAGCACAGACAACCCGTCATCGTATTATGGGAATTTTGAACGGTGTACACGAAGGAACTGACTTTCAATTAGTGTATTCTGACACCCCGGGCATCATTAAGCCCCAATACAAATTACACGAATCCATGATGGAATTTGTGCGTGATTCGTTGGCGGATGCCGATGTTGTACTATTCGTTACTGATATTTTTGAGAAACATGATGAAGAAGAAGTCTTAGAAAAATTGGCTCGTACCGAGGGCGCTGTGATATTGATTATCAATAAGATAGACTTGGCCACAGAGCAACAGTTACAGGAAAAAATTGCTTACTGGAAAGAAAAACTCTTTACGGCGGCGATTGTGACCGTTTCGGCTTTGAAACAGGAGGGGATTGATCAATTGTTTACGGCCATTATGGAATACTTGCCCGTTCATCCCCCTTATTTTCCTAAGGATGAACTGACAGATAAGCCCGAACGCTTTTTTGCGGCCGAAATGATTCGGGAAAAAGTTTTTATGAATTACAAGAAGGAAGTGCCTTACAGTACGGAGGTTATCATCGAAGAATTCAAAGAAAAGAAAGATATTATTGTGATTCGTGCTGTGATTTTGGTAGAACGGCAGACCCAAAAAGGGATTATTATTGGCGATAAAGGCTTGATGCTCAAAAAAATTGGGACCGCTGCCCGGGAAGATATGGAACAGTTCTTCGGTAAAAAGGTGTTCTTAGAACAATACGTCAAAGTAGAGCCTGATTGGCGCAATAAAATTCAGAGATTAAAGCAGTTTGGGTACGAAAATTCTTAATGAGGTTAAAGTTTAAGGAACAAAGGTTAAAGTTGGAATGCAGAATTATAAGGATTTGATTGTTTGGCAAAAATCTCATTTACTGATACTTGAGATTTACAGGATTACTCGAAAATTTCCTAAAGAAGAACAATACATCCTTACTTCTCAATTAAAAAGAGCCTGTCTTTCGGTTGTTCTTACTATTGTAGAAGGTTGTGGGAAATATACCGATGCCGATACTGCTAATTTTTTTCAAACTTCATTAGGCTCGATACAGGAAACAGAATATTGTTTGTTGGTATCTAAAGAATTGGAATACATCAACAAAGAAGAATACACTCAATTAGAACAATCAACAGGTGCAATTAAAGGGATGTTAATCTCGCTCATTAAGCGAATTCGAGATAGAGACAAATAAAACTCTACATCGCACGGGCGACCCCGATTACACCCTACACTTTACGCTTTTAGCAATGTCAAATATAGTAGCAATAGTAGGACGCCCGAATGTGGGCAAATCAACGTTTTTTAACCGATTGATTAAAGAGCGTCAGGCCATCATGGATGATCAAAGCGGCGTAACGCGCGACCGCCATTACGGATACGCATACTGGACTGAGCAGTATTTTACAGTCGTTGATACAGGTGGCTATGTAGTAGGTTCGGAGGATGTTTTTGAAGGAGCTATCCGCGAACAGGTCGAAATCGCCATGGACGAAGCAGATGTCATTTTGTTTATGGTAGACAGTATGACAGGGCTCACGGACTTAGATAAGGATTTTGCGAATGTGGTTCGTAAGTCCAAAAAACCTGTTTTTCTGGTCGTAAACAAAGCCGAAACCCGGGATAGGGAAATGGCAGCGGCTGAATTTTATGAATTAGGATTGGGTGAACCGTATACTGTTTCTTCACAAACAGGGAACGGAACGGGAGATTTGTTGGATGACGTTGTCAAACATTTCAAAACGCCCGGTGTAGAAGATCCTGATGCTGGGATTCCTAAAATTTCCATCTTAGGCCGCCCCAACGTAGGTAAATCCTCTTTTCTGAACGTATTGACCGGTACTGAGCGAAGTATTGTAACAGATATAGCCGGAACCACTCGCGACGCCATTAATACGCGTTATAAAGCGTATGGCAAAGATTTTATTTTGGTGGATACGGCGGGTATTCGACGGAAGGCGAGGGTGAAAGAAGCTATTGAGTTTTACTCGACGCTTCGTTCGGTCAAAGCCATGGAAGAATCCGATGTGGTAATTGTGATGATTGATGCTTCTGCTAAAGGTTTAGAAGCTCAGGACCTTCACATTATCGGCATGGCACATAAAGCCAAAAAAGGGATTGTGATTATGATGAACAAGTGGGATTTGGTGGAGAAAGATTCCAAAACCTCAGACAAAATCCGTAAGGAAATGATTGAGCGACTTGCTCCAATGGATTATATGCCGATTATTTTCGGTTCCGTTCACGAAAAGCAACGGATTTTTCAGGTAATGGAAAAGGCGACGGAGGTATATGAAAATAAGTCCAAGAAAATTACGACTTCTAAGCTGAATGAAGTGATGCAAGTGGAGATTGAAAAATATCCACCGCCAGCGCATCGGGGTAAACATATCAAAATCAAGTACATGATTCAATTGCCTACCCCTTCGCCCACGTTTGTATTTTTCTGTAATCACCCCAAATATATCAAGGAGTCGTACGTACGCTATTTAGAAAACCGTATGCGCGAAAACTTTGGTTTTGAAGGAGTTGCGATTACGATATTCTTTAGAGAGAAATAAGTCAGTTTCGAGTTTACAGTTTGGGGTTTATGGGTTGTTTCTGCAACTAATTCACTCTAAACCCCAAACTGTAAACCTAAAAACTATTTCACTACTTTCAATTCTTTCACTAAGTCGGAGCCGCCGAGTTTTTCGATGCACCAAAGTACATAGCGAATATCCACGTTGATACAGCGTTTGTATTTTTTGTCAAAGACAATATCTCCCGACATTGCTTCCCAGTTGCCATCAAAAGCCAAGCCAATCAATTCTCCTTTGGCGTTCAAGACAGGACTACCGGAGTTGCCTCCCGTGATATCGTTGTTGGTAATAAATCCTACCGTTACATCGCCATCGCTATCGGCATATTGCCCAAAATCTTTGTTTTTATACAACTCCAGAAAGTTTTGAGGCAAATCAAACTCGTAATCTTTGGGTTTGTATTTTTCTATAATCCCCGTCAACGTGGTTTTGTACTTGTAATGAACTCCGTCGCGCGGGTCATAATCCTGAACATTTCCGTAGCTGACACGTAATGTACTGTTGGCATCGGGGTATTGAACCCACGAAGGATTCATTTCACTCAATCCTTTGATGTAAGTTCGAGAGAGTTTTTTATCAACTTCCTGAAAATCAGTTACAAATTTGTTGTATTTGGTGATGTAGTTTTTACGGAAGCTTTGAAAATACTTACACGCCCAGTCATTGGTGAGGGTTTCGTACGTTGGGTTTTCTAAAAACTTTAAAAACCGTTCTTTCGTAGAAAAATTGGAAGTCAGGTAGGTTTCCTGAGCAAATTTTTTGAACGATTCTTCTGGTGTGCCTGCCGAAAATTTACTCAAAATCTCGGCAATTACCTCCGGATGTTGGTTTTTGGGAATATCATTGTAAAATGCCAACAACGTTTGAGCAACGATTTTTTGGTCGGAAGGAAGATTAAAATCCTTAAAAACCTCGTCTGCATTGGCCTTGAAATTTCCCGTGATTTGACCGATTTCGCTTGTTTTATTATCTTTTAATACGCTTTCCAAGCGCGTCATTGAAAGCACAATCGGGGCTAAATGTGCCCCAAACAAGCCTTGGTTCAAATACTGAGGGTGCATTGCGTAGGGTTCATAAGCCGAATATGCTTTTTCCCAATCTGTAAACAGGTTTTCATATTCCGGTTTTCCCTTCGCCCATGTCTTAAATTGTTCCTCCTGTTGTACTTTTTGGTCATATACCTTCAGCTTTTGAAGTTGCTGTGTTTGACCGATAAAGTATTTCCAGTAATTGGCGATGTTGGCATATTCGGCCGAAAGGGCGAGTTTGGTGGCTACGTCTTTATCCATCTCTTCTTTCCAAGCCTTGAGACGAATATCGCGGTTTTTAACAATGCTCATATTCACCTTGTCAATGGCCAATTTGATTCCCATCGAAGATTCATACCGATTGGTACGGCCCGGAAAACCAAATACCATCGAAAAATCACCCGGTTTGATGCCTTTAAGCGAAACAGATAAGAATCTCTTGGGCGAGTACGGTACATTGTCTTTAGAATAAGTAGCGGGTTTGCCGTCTTTAGCGGTGTAAATTCTGAAAACGGAAAAATCGCCCGTATGGCGTGGCCATTCCCAGTTATCTGTGTCTCCGCCGTATTTTCCCACCGATTGAGGTGGTGCTCCTACCAAACGAATATCAGTAAAGCGTTCAAAAACAAGTAAATAATAAGCGTTTCCTTTAGCGAATTCTGTGACGGACGCTTCGTAATGAGTTCCCTCTTTGGCTTTGTTGGAGAGTTCGCTGCCCAATTGATTGACTTTAGCAGCGCGTTCTCTTTCTCCCAAACCTGTTAATTGGGGAATAATTTTATCGCTTACGTCTTCCATTCTCACCAATCTCCGTATCCAAAGTCCTTCAATAGGTTTTTCATCGGCATTCGTTCTAGCCCAAAAACCATTGTCTAAAATATTGTTTTCAGGGGTGGAATTGGAAGCAATGGCTTCATATCCACAGTGATGGTTGGTGAAAATCAAGCCTTTGTCAGACACGATTTCAGCAGTACAAAAACCGCCCATAGAGACAATTGCGTCTTTCAAACTTGCGTTATTGATGTCGTAAATGTCTTTGGCCGTGAGTTTGAAGCCCTGTTTTTTCATTTGGGCTTCATTTTTCCCGATAAGCGACGGTAGCCACATCCCTTCATCCATGGGATTGCCTGCCCAACTGAAGGTTAAACTCGTAAGGAGTACAAATAAAGTGATCCTGATTTTGGTCATGTTTGTTGTTGGAAAAATTAGAAAGAAGAAAAATACTACTATTGGTGTTTTCGATACATTATGGATTAGAACAGGAGTCCAAGTAAAATTCCTCCCAAAACAATGCCATAAGGGGGGATTTTGGTGAAATAAAGCAGAAATAAAGTGGCTAAAATGCAGATGACGGCTGTTGAACCTGTGGCGGTAGCCGTGAACATGCGAATAACTGCGGCCACCGTCAGTCCCACACTGGCCGCATTGATACCTTCCAGAGAAGCCCGGACGCCCCGGTATTTTTTGAGTTCGTTCCAAAAACGGTATACAAAGAATATTAAAAACGTACCAGGTAGAAAAATTCCCGCAGAAGCCGCTAAACTCCCCCATAATTGTCCTATGATTCCGTCAGAACGCATAGATAAGGCACCAATGTACGAAGCAATGGAAAAAACTGGTCCCGGAATCACCTGCGCCATGGCCATTCCCGTTAAAAATTCCTGTTGAGTCAAGTATTTTTTAAATTCAACAAACTCGGTGTAAAGCATGGGATTCAGCACTTGCCCACCGCCAAATACCAAACTGCCATTGCGATAAAAGTTTTCAAACAGGCGAATTGGCAGTGAGTGAGTTATTTTTCCTAAAACGGCGGCTATAATCAATACGCCCAACCACAGGAAAAAATTAGCCCATTCAATCCGAATTGGCGTTTTCTTCATTTTCTGTAAGTTGCGGTATTTGAGCGCTGTTACCACTGCCCCCAATGCAATGACAATAGGTGTCATGTAAGGCGAAGGGAATAAATAGGCAACAATGGCAGAAATAATCAAAATCAACCAGTGTATTCGATTTTTGATGACTTTAGCACCAATCGTAAACCCGCCATACGTCAGAAAACCGATAGCCATAGGTTCCACAAATCGCATGAACGAAAGCGATATCTGGTGTTTTTGAAGGTAATAGATTCCCAATGCGGCAAAGGTCATGACCAGCACGGCGGGCAATGACCATATCAATACGGTCAGGTAAGCCAAGCCGGGTCCTCCCATTTTGAAACCCAAGGCAGTAATTGTCTGTGTAGAAGTAGGACCGGGAAGTATTTGGCAAAGGGCTTGTAATTCAAGAAGTTCGGCTTCGGTAAGGTAGCGCCGTTTTTGTACAAACCGTTCAAGGAACATTACTAAGTGAACTTGCGGTCCCCCAAAACACGTCAAAGCTAACACCAACACATCCCTCAAAAAGATGATATATCGAATCCGTCTAACGGGTGGGTGTAAGAGTGATTCCGACAAGTTGTAAAAATGATTTTTCCTGTTCCTTCAGCAACGGAAAGGAGCAGGAGTTAGATTCTATGCTTTTTTCAAGCCCAATTCAATAAGTCGTTCGTTCAAAAATTCTCCTGCTGTCAAATCTACGTATAATTTGGGATGGTCAGCATCTATGCAACTCTCCAGACATGTCAAATCCATATCGGCACGTGGGTGCATAAAAAACGGGATAGAGTAGCGTGACGTATTCATTTTTTCGCGAGAGGGATTTACTACTCGATGAATCGTGGATTTGAGATTATGGTTGGTGAGCCGGTCGAGCATATCACCCACGTTAACAATGATTTGGTCGGGTAATGCCGTAATTGCAATCCATTTTCCATCACGGCGAAGTACTTCGAGGCCATCAGCACTTGCGCCCATCAACAAGGTAATCAGGTTAATATCACCGTGAGCAGCCGCACGTACTGCACCATCGGCTACTGTAGCTGGGTCAAGCGGGAAGTAATGCAAAGCTCGCAGGATACTGTCTCCATTGCGGACTTTTTCTTCAAAATAATCTTCCTGCAGACCTAAATAAACAGAAATGGCCCGTAAAAGCGTTTTGCCTGTATTTTCAAAGGTGGTAAATACTAAGGAAGTATATTCTTTAAATTCGGGAGTTTCTTCCGGGAAAATATTATGAGGCATTTCGCCTTCCGGCTCGGGCTGACCTACGTGATAAAACTCTTTTAAATCAGCTACTTTGAAACCTTTGGCTTTTTCGCGACCCTTTCCGATATAGCCGCGTTGTCCATTGAGTTCAAGAAATTCGTATTTCTTTTTTACTTCGTCAGATTGTTTGAAAAAAACCTGAACAAACTCATAAAGTTTGGTACGCAAGTCTTCGGTAAGTCCGTGATTTTTAATGGAAACAAAGCCGATATTATTAAATGCTGTACCCAAATCTTGTACAAATTTGGCTTTGTGCTCAGGGTCACCGGAAGTAAAATCGGATAAATCTAAAGACGGGATTTCGTCTAAAAGTGCAGTTTCTGACATGATTTTGAAAATTTGCAAGAGTGTTCAAACACCTAATGCAAAGTTTGAAAAAACAATTGGTTATTCAAACATCAAATAAATAGTTACTGTATGCGAAGTGAGTCGGCGAATGCCGCCGCTGGCAGCATTGGTGTCGTTGTTGCGAAATAAGTTGACAATGCCATGAGAAAAGCGAATTTCGGGAGAAAATTTGGTGTACGCCAAAAACTGTTCTAAACCAAATCCATAGTCGACGGTCAAATCTGTACTTTTCGTGTTAAGAAAATCTGATCCCTGACGCAATCGCTTACGAACGTTGGTTTCAAAGCCAAATGTCATTCCCCCAAACATGTACATACGGGTATTAGCTCGGCGTTGAGATTTGTATTTAAACAATAGAGGAATTTCTATCCAGGTGGCTTCGCGCAGTTCGCGACGAGTACTCCCTTTGGCAAACTCATACTCTACTGCCCGATCGTAGAGTGATACAGAAGGGGTAGTACGAATATCCCAATGCTCATTAAGATAGCCATTTATCACAAATCCCATTCTAAAACCTATTGTAGTAGGTGCGGTGATGCGGCTGGTAGTATCTTGGTTGAGAAAGGTATTATTATGAACAATATGAAAACGAGTGACAGGCAACGCAAAAAGAAAACCATAATGAATGGGCTTGTCATCGTAATATTCTAAATTTTTGCGATAGTAGCCGCCAGTTTGGGCATTAGCTGCTCCAATGAACCCATAAACTATCACCAATAATCCCAGAGCTATTTTTTGCCCACGTAAATTGAACAAATCCCGAAAGTGAGTGGTATGCATTTTGTGTTTTTAAAGCCAGCCTGTTCATAAACTTTCAAAAAGTCATTCCCGTCAGGAAATGCCTGTACCGATTCCGGCAGATAAGTGTAGGCGGATGCATCTTTCGACACTATTCGTCCGATAACTGGTAAAATGTAACGAAAGTAAAAGTTGTATAATTGTTTGAAAGGGAAAGTTTTCGGTTTTGAGAACTCTAAAACCACACACGTCCCCCCTGATTTAGTGACTCTGCACATTTCTGTCAATCCAGCAAGCAGGTTTTCAAAGTTTCTGACTCCAAAAGAAGCAATCACTGCATCGAAAGAATTGCTTTCCAAGAGTAAGTTGGTAGAATCTCCTGTTCTCAATTCTATGACATTTTTCATGCCAAGTTTCTTGATTTTCTCCCGTCCCACGGCTAACATTCCTTCCGAAATATCTACCCCAATGATTTTAGTTGGATTGAGCTTAAGTGCTTCGATGGCAAAATCGCCTGTACCGGTGGCTATATCCAGAATAGTTTGCGGTTTTTCTGCGCGGAGCAATTTAATAGCGCGTTTGCGCCAATAAAAATCAATTCCTGCACTGAGGAAGTGATTTAAAAAGTCGTAGTTGGACGAAACATTATCGAACATTTCAGCGATTTGTTCGCGCTTAGTAGCGGTTTTGTCTTTATAAGGTACTACAGTCATAGATGTATGAAGTCAGTAAAAAGTCTGCAAAGTTACAACCCATAGTTGGAAAACGCTTTGTAAGACTCAATAGTTTTGCGTAAAATTGTTATTCATACTTAACTCTTGTTTGAATGCTTGAGAAAATCGAAGAAATCCGTGACTATTTGTTTAAGTACCTTGAAGCGCGGGTGGATTTATTAAAAACAGAGGCACAGGAAAGCCTGGAGAATATAGTCATTCAAATTATCTACTTGGTTGTATTGCTCTTACTGGCCTCAATGACAGGCATTTTTGTATTTATGATGATAGCAGTTCTGCTCAATGAGTGGCTGGAAAGCCGCTATGCTGGCTTTGCTATTGTCTTTGGCGTTTTGTTGGTCTTAACTGGATTTTGGGTGAAAGCAGGAGGCTGGGTGCATCATATCGTTCGCCGATTGCTTTTCCAAGTTTTTAAAAAGAAGTGATTTTAATAATTCGTCCAGGATTGCCGCGCACAATTGCAAAATCAGGGATATTTTTAGTAATTACACTTCCTGCGGCAATCAGGCAGTGTTTGCCAATTGTCAAATTAGGCGTTACAATCGTACCTGCACCAATAATCGTTCCTTCGCCTACACGTACATTTCCGCAAAGTATAGCGCCGGGAGCAATGTGAGAAAAATCTTCAATAATGCATTCGTGATCAACAGAAGCTGAGGTGTTGATTATAACGTGTCTGCCAACTTGCACATCGGCTTGTAAGACAGCACGATGCAGAACAACGCTTCCTTCCCCTACCTTCACACTTTCGTCTAAAAGGGCCGCTGGATGAATAACTTTACCAAATCGGTGTTGAATAAAAGCCGCGACTTTTTGCCGAATGTGATTAGCACCAATAGAAATGATAAGTTGTTTCTGAGGCTCATAATCAGGGCGGTAACTCCCTACGACAGGAATCAGCCCCAATTCTTTCTTTGACAGGTCATCATCAAAAATTCCCTTTACTGAAACCTCGTTAGCTTGTAAGCAGCTGATTATCACTTTGGCGTGTCCACTGGCACCGTAGAGAAGCATAATTAAGTTTACAGTTTATACGGGGCCGCCCGTACGGTTTACAGTTTGTCAATAGTTAAAATACTGCAACTAATTGGTATTCAATGGTTTCCTTTGAA
The DNA here is from genome assembly GCF_027484545.1 of Runella sp. Classification (GTDB taxonomy): domain Bacteria; phylum Bacteroidota; class Bacteroidia; order Cytophagales; family Spirosomataceae; genus Runella. The sequence goes on from NZ_JAIXST010000352.1 coordinate 12,438, forward strand.
TTTTTCCATCGTTGCACTTTGATTGGAATTGATTCCTTCTGATTTAAAGACCTTCGACAGTGTCATCCACAAAATTTTAACATCAAAAACAAAAGATAGATACTCAACATAGTAGACGTCATAGTCAAACTTTTGTTGCCACGAAATGGTGTTTCTGCCGTTTACTTGTGCCCAGCCCGTTATTCCGGGCTTCACTTCGTGGCGGCGGCTTTGGCGGTTATTATATAAAGGTAAATATTCCACCAACAGTGGCCGAGGGCCTACCAACGACATTTCGCCTTTTAAAACATTAATCAATTGTGGCAATTCATCTAAAGAAGTTTTTCTTACAAATGCCCCAACTGCGGTGAGCCGCTCGGCATCCGGTAATAAATACCCCTGCGCATCCCGTTTGTCATTCATCGTTTTGAATTTTACAATGCGGAAAATTTGCCCGTTTAAACCGGGACGCAATTGAAAAAAGAAAGGTTTACCATCATTGTAAACAGATAATAAAAGGGTAACAATGACCGTGACGGGCAACGTAATCAGGAGCAAAATGAAAGCAACGATTTTGTCAATCAGTGGTTTGAACAATTGGCGATACATTTTGCAAAGTTACGGATTCAGTTTCTGCAATCAAACGTCGATAAAGTACCCATTTGGCATTCCAAACATCTAAGGGAAAAAAATCGGCCTGAACTCGTTGTCGGGCAGCTTTACCGTGAAGTTGGACAACCGCGAAATTTTGAAGATAATACTTGATTTTTTCGGCTAAATCGCCCGCAGAGCGCGGTTGACAAAAAATACCTGTTTGGTTCTCAACGACGGCATCCTTCAAACCTGTTACGTTGGAGACAATAGCCGGTTTATTCATGGCAGCAGCTTCGAGTACAACATTGCCCAACCCTTCGCGATAGCTGGGAAGTACTAAAAAATCCATTAGGGCATAATATTCCAAAACACTTTTTTGATGTCCCAACCGAATGATACTGGAATCGTTATCTAATTTTTGCAGCAATTTTTGCGGTAATTTATCCCGTTCATCTTCTCCACCAATCAAAAGCAATTTCGCGTTGGGACAAGATTGTTTCACTATCTGCCATGCATCATATAGTTGCTGAATGCCTTTATCGCTGGCAAGTCGCCCTACAAATCCAACAATGGGTTGGTTTTCAGTAAGGTGATATTTGTTGCGAAGTTGTTCAATAGCAGCGAGGGCTACTTTTGAGGGATTAAAGCTATTTTCTGCATCTATACCATTACAACTGCCGTTGTGCATGACAGAAATTTTAGATGCTTGAACCAACTTCTTTTGGATAGCACTTTGGCGTAGCGAAGGACTGACTGCTATAACATGAGTTGCAAACAAACACATTGTCTTTTCAGCAAACCACCAACAAAGTCTACCCCAGAAGGTGGCTGTTTCCAAAGGTAACCCATGCATTTCGTAAATTCGTATAGGAATACGCTTGAGCCGAGCAGCAATCATTGTGAGAAAAGCTGCTTTGGGCGTATTTCCATGAACAATCTGAGGTTTGGTTGTGCCTAAGAAATAAATTAGTTCTCTTAAATTTAGGAATGAATGCCATAAATCAGTTTTGCGTCGAAAGGAGATTGGGTGGATCTGGATGCTGTTTCGCAAGCAAAATGCCTCTAAATCATTTCCATCATCGCTGTTCGATGAGGTTACTACGCTTAAATCGTAGCCATTTTGTTTCCAAAATTGCGCCTGACCTTCCACAAAACACAGTGACATTGGTACCGTAAAAGTCTGAACCACACGCATGGTATCAATTGTTTGGATTTAAGTAATCCGAGTACGTTGATTTTATAGACTATGTTTTTTTCAAAAAGTCACGAAGTAATTTTGCGGTGCTTATCAGTATTCCACCTAAAAAGGGAAATAATCGGCCTTTTGTCCCGTAAAAAGACCACAAAACGGTTATCCAGCCCCAACGGGCAGTCAGTTTTTTAGAAAAAGAAGGTGTTTCAAAATAATCTAAGAGAATGTCGGGTAAGTTAGCGTAACTGCTTTCATTATGAGCCCGAAGGAGTAATTCTTGATCTTCATTGCGTATATAGTCACGGTATTTCCAATGCTGAAACCAGTCTTTATGCCCACACCACGTAGGATGCGCTACTGAAATGGTTTTTAACCACGGTTGAGAAACAATTTGATGATGAGAAGTGGGGAAGATATGTTGCCTAACCTGTTTTCCTTCTTTGTTTACTACGCATATGGCAGTACCTACCAAATCAATTGTTGGATTGACTTCCAAAAAAGAGATTTGGTTTTTCAAACGTTCAGGGTACGACACGTCATCAGCATCCATACGGGCAATGTACGGTGTGTCAGTTAGTTGTATTCCTTGATTAAGCCTTGTTACAATGCCAAGGTGCAGGCCATCGCTTATGATTTTGATGCGGGTATCTTTGAAACTCTGCGCGATAGATGAAGTAGCATCAGTTGACCCGTCCTCCAGAATCAATAATTTCCAATCAGGATAGGTCTGATTGATAATAGAAGAGATTGCTCGCGCCAAAGACTCTTGCCCATTATATACGGGTAAAAGTATAGTTACTTTGGGTTGAGACATAATTCGTTTTTTAGGTTTGAATTACGCCTACATTAAAAGCTCGTGAAATAGGAGCGTGGTTGGCAGCTTCGATACCCGAAGAAATAATGCGGCGCGTATCAAGTGGATTTATAATTCCGTCGGTCCAAAGATGAGCAGCTGCGTAGTAGGGGTATAATTGCTCGTTATATCGGTCGGTGATTTCTGTTAAAAGCTCATTTTCTACTTCGGGTGCAATCGTTTGGCCTTTTGCTTTAAGCGTTGCTACCTGAATCTGTAACAACGTTTTAGCGGCCGAAGCACCGCTCATTACGGCCAATTTGGCGGTGGGCCATGCATAAATCAGGCGTGGGTCATACGCTTTGCCGCACATAGCGTAGTTACCTGCACCGTACGAATTGCCTATAATAAACGTAAATTTAGGAACGACTGAATTTGCTACGGCATTCACCATTTTTGCCCCATCTTTGATAATACCACCTTGCTCTGAACGACTTCCTACCATAAAACCCGTTACGTCGTGCAAAAAAACCAGCGGGATTTTCTTTTGGTTGCAATTCATGATAAAGCGAGTGGCTTTGTCAGCAGAATCTGAATAAATCACGCCGCCCATTTGCATTTCGGTGGCGGCATTGCTGCCTTTCTTTGCTTTCACCATCTTTCGTTGGTTTGCCACAATGCCTACTGCCCAGCCATCAATACGAGCATAACCACAAAGAAGGCTTTGCCCATACAGTTTTTTATATTCTTCAAATTCGGAATTGTCCACCATCCGCTCAATGATTTCACGCATATCATACGGCTTATTACGGTCGGCAGGAAGAATATCGAATATCTCGTCAGGGTTTTTTGTAGGAAGTGTCGGGGTAATTCTATCAAAACCTGCCGTAGGAGAATGGCCGATTTTATCAAAAATTCGTTTTATGGCATCTAAACAGGAAAAATCATCAGGGTATTTATTGTCCGTTACTCCCGAAATCTCGCAGTGAGTGGAGGCACCGCCCAAGGTTTCGGCATCTACGTCTTCGCCGATGGAGGCTTTGACTAAATAGGGGCCGGCCAGAAAAATAGAACCTGTTCCTTCAACAATCAATGCTTCATCGGACATGATTGGTAAATAAGCACCACCTGCTACACAACTGCCCATGATAGCCGCCACCTGCAAAATGCCCATAGAAGACATGATGGCATTGTTGCGAAAAATGCGTCCAAAATGTTCTTTATCGGCAAACACATCTGCCTGAAGAGGAAGGTAAATTCCTGCACTGTCTACCAGATATATAATAGGTAGGTGATTTTCAAGGGCAATCTCCTGTGCACGAAGGTTTTTCTTGGCCGTAATCGGGAACCAAGCCCCCGCTTTGACCGTGGCATCATTGGCCACAATCACACATTGTCGACCCGAAACTTTGCCAATTCCTATCACCACACCTCCCGAAGGACAGCCTCCTTCTTCGGCGTACATGCCATCACCCACAAAAGCACCGACTTCTATAAATTCATCTTCGTTATCAATTAAATAAGAAATACGTTCACGGGCTGTCAGTTTTCCTTTGGCTTTGTGTTTCTCAATATTTTTGGTTCCACCTCCAAGTTTGACTTGTTCATATCGCTGTTGCAGTTGATCCAGCAATTGCTGATGAAATTCGCGATTTGTCATAATTTGATGAAGATTAATTGACCCATTAGAGTCATTTTTTCGGAATACAAGTGGAAAAGTCCTTATTTAGGCAGTTTTTCGAGCATTTCTTTCAAGGTTTTATGCAATATGGGAGCGGTCTCAGGGCCGGCAGAATTTACTTCTCCATAATGAGCTTTGGGGGAATCATATAAATAAGGAGCCTCTTTGTCCCATTCAGATTTAGGAATGATATATCCCAATTCATCATTTGCTAACCCCAAAACAAATTTGTACTTGCCGGGCATTAAGTTACGCAGCGGAGGAGTTTCAATCGGTTCTGCCAATTTAAAGTCACCTTCTTTCGGCGTTTCTATTCCACCACTGGCGATTTCCGGGTATAGTTCTCCGGGAATAGTAATAAAACTCACCTCGCCAATACTCAAAGCAGCTGTTTCGGTTTGAAAATGTGCCCAACTACTATATCCGCTGTCTATAATTCCCAAAGCAACTCCCAAGCGGAACAAAATATTTCCTACGGGCATTTCAAAGGTTTTGGCTATTAGATTTATGCCTCCTTTTACAGGCTCAGATTTTTCTAACGCATTTAGTGCCAGTAAAGCCAACGTAGTTCCTTGCGCTTCCGCCTTCTCGAAAGTAGCCCCTTCATAATAAACGTCTTTAAAAGGATCTTTGATTTTTACAGTCGGACGAGTAGTCATCAATCCGCCTACACAACCCGACGCATACAACACAATGCCTCCTAATCCTTTTTTAGCCAATTTTTTATCCGTATAAATTCCTTTTTCGATGCCTTCCCGTACATAATGCGGAAAATCAGACGTAATTAACGTATTCTTACTCCAGAGCGTTTCGGGATGATTTCCCCAAACCACAAATGCGCCCAGTGTAGAGTCGGATTTAGCATCAGTCGCTTGAAGAATATAAACACCCTTGTCTTTTACAATTGGTTTGCGGGTATCTATGTTGAGCGAGTCAGAACCCGTTAAATCTTGGGCCACACGGAGATTGGCCGTTTTTAGATTTTTCACAGCTATTCCGATAGACTCGACAATCCTGTTTTCAACCCATTTCTCAAAAATAGGGTTTACTCCTCTCTTCAAAAAGCTATCTCTCCACAACCCGAGCATATCAGGAGCTTCGTGATTATGAGTGCTGCATATTATAGTATAGGTAATGCCGAATTTGTCGGCGAGTTTTTTGCGAACGTTAATGACGTTGTTATGAGGAAACCCGATTAAATCAATGGCTACTACCGCCAGTCGTGTATGACCATCATCTATCACCATAGCTCTTGCCCATAAATGATCATGAACACCGCTTGCGGCACGTTTTTTACTAAATCCTGCTAGCCAATAAGCATCAAATTTTTCATTCCCATTTTTGTCTTCAAAAGTATCGCCGTCTTCTTTATTATAGGCGGCATCATCATTTTTATCAATCCATTTTTCTGAAATTTCAGGTGTGATTTTCAAAGCAGCAAATCCTGCTTTATAAGTTACAGTATCTTTGGGTGCTTTGATGTTTAAGCTAAGTGAGTAATCGGGGTGACGATTACGACCATTATAGAATGCAAAAACTCCTAATAAAATAATAACCACTAAAATTGCCAACCCAAAGGCCGACCATTTGATTTTTCTCATAACCGATTGCGGAGTCTAATGATGAAGAGCAAATAAAGCGCAAAAAGTTTATTAATCAGGCAGTTTCATTAATATATTTATTAAAAGGTGCGCTGAGTTATAGGCCGCAGTTTTTTTGAAGTTATCAATACTTTCTTTTGCTTTACTGTCGGCTTTATCGCTCATACTTCTTATGATTAAACAAGGTACTTGCTGTTGCCAACAAAGTTGGGCTACAGCGGCACCCTCCATCTCTGTGGCATCAGCATTAAATTTTGAACGAAGTTCTTTCACTTTCGTTTCGGATGTAACAAACAAATCGCCCGTAACAATGGTACCTATTATTATATAAGGAGGCTTTGTTTGGTTTGCCACTATTTTAAAGTCGGTAGTTTGGACGGCTGATTTCGCAGAAAGCAGCAGTAAAGAATCTGCGGGAAAAAATAAAGGATTTAATTCACGGTTAATAGGATTACGAGTGTTTCTTGTGAAGACACTATCATTGGAAACTTGTCCATAATCATATTGTAATGTTTGCTTACCTATAACAATATCGCCCGGGCTTAAATCGGGATGTAAGCCCCCCGCAATTCCCGTAAAAATGACTCTCTTTGGGCGAAACTTCTGTAATAAAAAAGCTGTCGTCATGGTAGCATTTACTTTACCGATTCCTGTTTTTACAATAACAACGCGGTGTCTGCCGATTTTTCCGTAGTAAAAGGGGACGCCATGAACGATTTTGGTTTTGGGTTTTTGTAAAGACTGACGTAGTAATTCAATTTCTTCATCCAGTGCACCTACTAATGCAGTTATTGGTTTTTGATGATAAATCTGTGAGAAACCGGGGATGATTGCGAAAAAACTCAGTAGTAATAGCAGTTTCCAGCGTAAAAAAGACGTAGATATCATTGCAAGGAGGGTTAATAAATGCTTAATTGACACAAAATTGCAGAAAAACGTATTGCGGATTCTACTATTTTTGTAATTATTAGTTAACCCACTTTAACTTACGATGAAAGATACTGCCGAAAGAAAGCGTATTCATGCGCGTGCCGATAATAAAGGTTGGAAAAAATGGGGGCCCTATTTAGCCGAGCGTCAATGGGGTACTGTCCGTGAGGATTATAGTTATTGGGGAGATTCATGGGGATTTATTTCTCATGAATTAGCACGCTCGTATGCCTATCGTTGGGGCGAAGACGGTATTGGAGGAATTTCTGACAACAAAGGTCATATATGTTTAGCGTTCTCTTTTTGGAATCATGAGGACCCTATTATTAAGGAGAGGCTTTATGGTGTAACAGGGCCTGAAGGTAATCATGGTGAAGATGTGAAGGAACTGTACTATTATTTAGATAGTACTCCTACGCACTCGTACATGAAGATGTTATATAAATACCCGCAGGTTGCTTTCCCGTATGCGAAACTGGCAGATGAAAATCGTAAAAGAAATCGTCTTCAACCCGAATATGAGATTATAGACACGGGTATTTTTGATAATAATCGCTACTTCGATATTTTTATTGAGTACGCCAAGGCAGATGAAAATGATCTCCTCATTAAGATTACCGCTCACAATCGATACGAGGAAGATGCTCCTTTGACACTATTGCCTACATTATGGTTTCGCAATACTTGGTCTTGGGGATACGAGCAATTTAACTATAAGCCCATTTTAAACGGTATTGCTAATCGCCAGATAGAAATCAATCACCGCTTGTTAGGAAGATACAAGTTGTACTTTGAAGGTGCTGACGAATTGCTTTTTTGTGAAAACGAAACAAACACGGAGCGCATTTTCAGTAAACCCAATGCCTCACCGTATGCTAAGGATGGGATTAATAATTATGTTACAACGGGTAAAAAACAGTACATTAATCCTAATCATATAGGTTCTAAGGCTGCGGGACACTATAAGAAAATTGTTCCCGCAGGAGGAAGTGTAAGCGTTCGATTACGTTTTTCCAATCAGGCACACATCGCTAATCCATTCGCTGACTTTGACGATATTTTCAAATTAAGAAAAGAAGAGGCGGATGATTTTTACGATGATTTACAACAAAATGTAACTGACCCTGAATTGCGCTCTATTCAGCGGCAAGCTTATGCAGGAATGTTGTGGAATAAGCAGTTCTTTTATTATAATGTAAATGAATGGCTTAAAGGGGACCCTAAAATGCCTTTTGAGTTTAAGGGTCGTGCCTATCCACGCAACCTTACGTGGAAGCACATGTACACGGCGAATATCCTTTCCATGCCCGATAAGTGGGAATACCCGTGGTTTGCCGCTTGGGACTTGGCATTTCATACAGTAACGCTGGCTCGTTTAGACCCTTATTTCGCTAAAAGGCAATTGGCGGTTGTCTTACGCGAATATTATATGCATCCAAACGGGCAGTTGCCTGCCTATGAGTGGAACTTCTCAGATGTTAATCCACCCGTACATGCGTGGGCTACTTGGAAAGTGTATGAAATAGATCGAGAAATGAATGGGCAGGGGGATGTAGCGTTTTTAGAGCGTGTATTTCATAAACTGCTTCTCAACTTTACATGGTGGGTAAACAGAAAAGATGCAGAAGGTAATAACGTCTTTTCGGGAGGATTTTTAGGGCTTGATAATATTGGGGTTTTTGACCGAAGTGCTGAATTGCCCACGGGAGGTTATCTCGAACAAGCAGACGGAACGGGTTGGATGGCCATGTACACTCTTAATATGCTTCGCATTGCCTGCGAAATTTCTCTTGTACGACCGGCGTATCAAGACATGGCTTCTAAGTTTTTTGAACACTTCCTGCATATTGCTGCGGCAATGAAGTCACTTGGTGATCATAAAATTAGCCTTTGGGATGAAGAAGACCAGTTTTATTACGATGTCCTTCATGCTCCTGACGGCAAAAGCATGTTGTTGAAAGTTCGCTCAATGGTGGGTTTAATTCCACTTTTTGCTGTAGAAATTCTGGATGAAGACTTATTGTCTAAGTTACCAGATTTTAAAAGACGCATAGAATGGGTACTCACCAATCGTCCGGATTTGGCTTCGCTTATATCCCGTTGGCATGAGCCGGGGAAAGGAGAGTCTCATTTATTGGCATTGTTACGTGGACATCGAATGAAAATGCTTTTGAAACGTATGTTTGACGAAACTGAATTTTTATCAGACTATGGAATTCGAGCTTTATCAAAATATCATGACGAACATCCGTATGAATTTTTTGTCAATGGAGAGGTTCTTCGGGTTAAATACACTCCTGCAGAGTCTGACAGCAGTATATTTGGAGGTAACTCTAACTGGCGAGGCCCTATCTGGTTCCCGCTCAATTTTTTGATTGTTGATTCCTTGCTGAAATTCTATAATTATTATGGTGACGACTATGAAGTAGAATACCCAACAAATTCAGGAAATGTAATGACTGTTCGCGAAGCTGCCGTTTGTGTAGCCGAAAGACTCATTAATATATTTCGCCGCGATTCAAAAGGTAATATTCCTGTTTTCAGTTCGTCCAAACTATTTCAGGATGATCCTCACTTTAAAGACCTATATTTATTCTATGAGTACTTTAATGGTGATACAGGTGATGGACTTGGAGCTGCACACCAAACAGGATGGACGGGGCTCGTTGCTGATTTGATTGAGCAGACTTCTGTGCACAAAATCAAGTTTGGTACTATTCCTCAAATCGTAGAGACAAATGGAGAATAACTATATCAGGTTATTCATTATTCGCATAGAATCCTGTATTATTTAATATAAAGCAGGAAAAAACTTTTTAATCGTCCCGTAAGTTATTAGTCCTGCACCTATACGTAAAGCCAATGGAAGAAATAGACGAGCATTTGAACAGTGATTGGAAGCAGCTTTTGGATGTTTTAGAACAAACAATCGGAAAAAGACCTTCAGATTTAAATAGTGTACTGTTTTTAATAGGAGTACAAGAATTAGGAAGGGGCCCTATACTCTTTAATAAAGAGCAGAAACAGGATTTAATGCACATTGCAACGTGTAAAGTTCTTAGTCTTTCGGGGTTTTATCAATTAGAGGGCCTGGACAAGGATGGTTGGCCACACTGGCGACTGATTGAAAAACTGCCACATTTCAACTTAATGTCTCAGGAAACCTTACTGAAAATTCATGTAATTCGGTATTTTAAAGAAGAAGCCAAGGTTTTTTGAAATATAAACCATCTAATTGTCAATTGATTAGATGGTTTCCGAAATGTTTTTTTTAAATAGTAGACCCAAGCTATTGACTTTTATAAAAAAGAGCGTACCTTTGCACTCCCAAATCAAAAAGAGAGGGAGTGCAAAAAGAAAATAAAATTCCAAAGAAAAATAAAAAAAATATTTGGAAATAAGATTTAAAAATCAGACCTTTGCAACCCCAAACAACAAGAGAGAAAAATAAAAGTAAAAGGTTTTCCAGAAAAAGTTTTGAAAAATAAAAATCAAAAAAACATTTGGAAATAAGATTTAAAAATCAGACCTTTGCAACCCCAAACAACGAGAGAGGGAAATAAAAGTAAAAGCTAAGACAATTAATTAGCACAAGGTTTAGAGAAGTTCTAAACGTTAAGTTCTTTGACAGGTTGGTGAGAAAAATAACGACAAAGCGTGTAACAGTACAATTAAATGACTTTTATAGTCAATTTCAAATATTTACGATGGAGAGTTTGATCCTGGCTCAGGATGAACGCTAGCGGCAGGCCTAATACATGCAAGGCGAGGGGTTAGCAATAACACCGTCGTACGGGTGCGTAACGCGTATGCAAC
>NZ_JAIXST010000342.1 GCF_027484545.1 Runella sp.
GGTAAACAGGCTCAAAAATATCAAGCGTCAGATGTATGGAAGAGCGAGTTTTGAGTTGCTCCGCAAAAGAGTCATCCTGATGGGAAACCCCGACTTTCACCAAATGTGACGATGAACCACTTTCACGCCATTTTACAAGTTACACGAATTACAGTCTGAAATTTTATAGTTGGTTTTGGGCACACCAAGCCTTTATCATCGGGTAACGGCTTGATGTGCCCGGATTATAATTATAGCCTGAACTCTCTAAAGGAAGCAGACATTCTTTAGTTTTGCAGTCCACAAACAGTTACTTATTTTGCTTTTCAAAGATATACTCGGTCACGACGATACCAAACGCGCTCTTATCCGCTCCGTTCAGAATAACCACGTAGCTCATGCCCAACTCTTCGACGGGCCCGTAGGTGGGGCAGGAATCGCTTTGGCGTGGGCTTTTGCTACGTACGTCAATTGTGAAGACAAACAAGCCGACGATGCCTGCGGACGATGTGCCTCCTGTGCTAAGATGCGTAAACTGGTTCATCCCGATGTTTATCATATCTTCCCGTTGCCGCGTACGCCCAAAGAAGGGGAGGACCTATTGAGAGACCTGACACCTCAATGGCGGGCATTTCTGGACGAATATCCGTACCGAACGCTGCCTGAGTGGTTGGCTTACATCAATGCGACGGGTAATCAGCAGGGAATTATTCCTATCAAAGAATCACGAAGTATTATTGGTAAACTATCGCTTAAGGCTTTTGAGGGCGAATTTAAAATCATGTTGTTTTGGCAACCCGAATTGCTGAACGTGCAGGCAGCGAATGCGTTGCTGAAGATTTTGGAAGAACCGCCCGAAAAAACGCTGTTTTTGATTGTTGCCAGCCAATCCGACAAATTGCTGACGACCATTATTTCCCGTACGCAACGCGTAGCCGTTCGGGCTTTTACCGACGAGGAAGTGACGACCTATTTGATTCAGAAAGGAATTGACGAACGAAGAGCCAGGCAGATCGCGTATTTGTGTGAAGGAAATCTCTCGGAAGCGATGCGTTTGACGCAGGAAACCGAAGATAACCGACACGAGTGGTTTGCCAATTGGATGCGTAAATGCTATTCTCGTGATTTTGCGACTTTGGTAAAATTGGCCGATGAGTTTGATACGTTGGGTAAGGAAAGACAAAAAGGAATTTTTGACTATACACTCAACCTGTTCCGCGATTTATTTCTGTGGCAAAACGGCGTAGAAGAATTGTTGCGATTGCAGGACGATGAACTCAATTTTGTGCAGAAATTCGGGAAAGCCATGAATCCCAATTCCATCGAGTTATTAATTCAGGAAATCACCGACGGCTACTATCATCTCGAACGAAATGCCCGCGCCAAAGTCTTGTTTTTAGATATTTCATTGACAGCCGCCCGAACGATGAGAGGATAGCTTCGGGCGGCCACTGTAAAAATCTTTGTTATACTTCCTTTCTATCAAAACTCTCCCACTTGCCCGTACATCTCCTTCAACTTAGGGTCGCGCTCGGCGTTGCGGATGTCTTTGCGCATTGCTTTTACTCCTTCTATATCAGTCAAAAGTCCCAACACTTGATAAGCACCAAAACGCACAAAATAGGCAGAAGCGTTACGCGCAGTGGTTTCGAGCATGGGCAGTACCTTGCGTTGTACGTCCGAATTGGAACGTATCAAATATTTCCCAAACACTTGCAGAAAATTATACATCTCGGCCGATTTTAAGCCATTCATTTTTTTGATAAACCAATCATATTGTTCAGGTTTATTGAGCCCTGCATAGTAATTGGCCACGGCCGTAACAATCTCGTTGTTGGGGGCATTTTCAAAACGTTTGGCAATATCAGCAGCGTCGTCTGGCTTCCCGATGAGGTAGGCATCCAAGGCGGCTGAAATGACCTGATACGAACTGTCGTTCAACGCTTCGCGGAAAAGCGGGTCGTTGGAGTTGTCGCCGAATGAGCCCAAGGTAATTACTGCTTCCATGCGTACACGCGGGTGAGCATCTACCCGGGCTTTACTTTGGACAATACGTTCTACTTCGTTGAATTCCAATCCGTCATATTCAGAGAAGTTAGAAACGGCTAATTGTCTGATTTTCCAGAATTTATCGTTCATGGCATTCATCATCAAATGCCGCACGGTCGAATCTGCCAATTGATTCTCCAATCCAATCATGGCTTCGTAACGTGCCCTATATTTTTCCCCGTGTTGGTATTGGAAGATCAACTCAGGTTTTGACTTTTCGTATTCAATCACCGCCAACAATTGCCTTTCAGCGTCAAAATCCACTAAATCGGGGCGTTGGGCAGCAGGGAATTCAAACGTTTGTCGTGCTTTGTTAACTACAATGTCATGCGTGGTTTTTTGGCCATTCACCCACACACCCACTTTCAACGGTAAACGATAGATGGGAGTGTAGGCAGAATCCTGCAATTGACTTATTTTCAGGGTTACTTTGCTATTATCAAAGCTTTTTTCAATTTTTAAATTAGGATGCCCCGATGACAAAAACCATTGGTTGAAAAACCAGTTGAGATCTTCTCCCGTCACCTCCTCAAAAGCTTCGCGTAAATGATTTACTTCCGCTGTTCCAAAAGCATTACGAATCAGGTAGTTTCGGGAAGCCGTAAAAAAAGCTTCATCGCCCACGTATTTGCGAAGCATGTGCAAAATTTGCCCTCCTTTGGCGTAGGAATGGCTGTCGAACATATCTTCCATGTCGGTATAATTGTACCGAATCAGCGGTTCCTGTTTCTGTTCGGCTTCGCCCAAGTATTGCTGTTGTTCCCCCTGCGACCACAAGTCGGCTTCTGCGGTTCCTTTTTTATGCTCATTCCAGAGATACTCGGAATAGTTGGCAAATGCCTCATTGAGTGACAAATGCACCCACGACTCACAGGTAACCAAATTCCCAAACCAATGATGCATCAGTTCGTGCGCAATAACATCGTCGGAATTGCCATCCAACAAGGCCCTGGCATCCGTTTGGACGTTTTCAGCGTGAATGGTCATGGATGTGTTTTCCATCGCACCCGCTACAAAATCCCGTACGGCGATTTGGGCGTATTTGTCCCACTGGTATTCTACGCCAAATTTGTTCTCAAAAAATTCGATCATCTCCCGAGTTCGGCCAAAAATCGCTTTGGCATAAGGGGCATATTGCGGTTCGACGTAGTAGCTTAGTTCCAAGCCGCTTCGGATGGTGTCGCGCGCTACCGCAAAATCTCCAACCACAAAAGCCGCCAAATAAGGAGCATGAGGAAGTCGTTGTACCCAACGGTCAGTGCGAGTACTGTCAGCATTGATGCGCGATTCGACCAACTTACCGTTAGAGAGGGTTTTGAAACGATTTTCTACCGTCAGCCGAAAATCCTGCGTCATTTTTTCATTGGGACTGTCCACCGTCGGCATCCAACAGGAGTTATATTCGGTTTCTCCCTGCGTCCAAATCTGTTGGGGTTTACCTTCTTCCAATCCATCCGCATTAATAAAATAAAGTCCTTTATCACCTTTGGGGCCGGCTATTCCCACCGGGAGTTCGTTGGGTTTAGCTACGTAATCAATCAATACGTGCAGCGTGTCAAAACGAGTATGAGCGCGACGCAGTTTTATCGTAAGAAGACTTTTATTGTAGGTGTATTCGAGCGGGTCAGAAATGTATTCTCTTACATATTGCTTCGTAACTGTGTCAAGCCGTTGAAGCGTATCCAATTGAAATATACCTTTGATATCGAAGCCTTTGGCGTCTAATTCAAGAGTGTTTTGGGGGTAAAAATAAGGTTTGAACGTAATGGTGGCACTTCCCAACGCGTGTTGGCGGAGCCAATCAAAACGCAACTCTAATTGCGTATGTAAAATGTCATTTTTAAGGGTACGAGTAGGGCGATAAGGTCCTTTTTTAGGTGCCCAAGAGGGAGCTTTGCGGAGGGTATCAGCAGGAGTTTTTCCTTTGGCTAAAGAGCCGGAAACAATAAAAAGAAATACGAAAAATATGGATAGTTTTTTTTGCATTAGTCCGGTTCTTTATTCTTACGACGTTGATAGTCAAAAAAGTAATCTATAAAACGCACAATCCGTCAGTACTATAGGAAAATAACGCAAAGTTCGGAAACCTATTTGAAAGCACGCAATAAATCACAAAAAAAGGCGTCGAGCGGCTTTAAACCGACCGACGCCTTACTGCGTAAACTTTATTCTTAAACCAATTCCGTCACTTCTACCAGTTCATGCTTTACTAAATATTCTGCAATTTGAACGGCGTTGGTTGCGGCACCTTTGCGAAGGTTATCGGCTACAATCCAAAGATTCAACGTCTTAGGTTGCGATTCGTCACGACGAATACGTCCTACAAACGTCTCATCTTTTCCGTGTGCCGTCAATGGCATTGGGTAGATTTTATTTTTAGGGTCATCCTGAATCACTACGCCTTCGGCTTGGCCTAAAATTTCGTAGATTTCGCTCAGTTCAAACTCATTTTCAAATTCAATATTAACGGCTTCTGAGTGACCTCCTATGGTGGGAATGCGCACAGTCGTAGCAGTTACGGCGATGCTGTCGTCCATCATGATTTTCTTGGTTTCATTGGTCATCTTCATTTCCTCTTTGGTATAACCGTTGTCCAGAAAAACATCAATGTGAGGCAACACGTTGAGGTCGATGGGGTGCGGATACACGGCAGGCACATCGGTGCGACCTTCGCGTTCTGCAAAAAGCTGATCTACCGCCGCTTTACCCGTTCCGGTTACGGACTGATAGGTCGAAACTACAACACGTTTGATTCCGAAACGTTTGTGAAGCGGGTTCAAAACCACGACCATTTGAATGGTTGAGCAGTTAGGATTCGCAATGATCTTATCTTCTTTGGTCAACGTATAAGCGTTGATTTCAGGAACTACCAATTTCTTGGTGGGGTCCATGCGCCACGCCGAGGAGTTGTCCACTACGGTGATTCCCGCCTCCGCAAATTTAGGAGCAAGGGCCAACGAAGTACCGCCGCCTGCCGAGAATATAGCAATCGCAGGCTTGGCAGCAATCGCATCTTCAAAGCTTACAACGGTGTACTGTTTACCCTTGAACGTAACCTGTTTACCTACCGATCTTTCTGATGCGACCGGAATCAGTTCTGTAATTGGGAAGTTGCGCTCTTCGAGTACTTTGAGGATTTCGCTGCCTACCAAACCGGTAGCACCTACTACTGCGATTTTCATGATGATTTCAGCCCCCCGCCCCCGATGGGGGAGAAATGATAGTGAGAGAATTCCCCCTTCGGGGGATAGGGGGCTGAAAATGTGGGTGCAAAATAAAGGGATATTTGCAAAGAAGTCAAGAAAATACTATCTTTTTTGCAAAAAAAGGGTCTGTTAGTTGTCACTTTACTAATCCGGGTACCACAAAGCGTTTTAGATTTTGATCTTCAAAAAAGCTGCTTTGGGGCCGCAGTAACACATTTATCGCCGCTTCTTTCGAGGATTTAATGATATCAATGGCTTCTATTTCAAAACCGCGCAATGATTTCAAAGACTCCAAAGTAGTTGGTAAACCATCTACCAATAACGCCAATCGAGTTGTACCAAAATAAGCGCCTTCCGATTTTAGGGTAAGTCCTTCTCCTCCTGATTCCAGAATATTGGCAAACGGCAACACCTTCATAGTAGCCGCGTCTATGTGGAGAGTAGTATCGGCTTTGGCATAATTGCGGCGAAAATCCCGCTCAAGAGTTTTAGCGCCTGTCGTCGTTTTTAATTTTATTCTTTCCTGCAAACGGCTTAACAGGCTGTCTTTTTGAGGATTGTTGAGTGGTGTGGCTGGTATCCATAACCATTTGGGAATGTAAGAAGGCTCCGTATCAAGCGAAATAACGGCGGCTTTTACTTTTTCACTTTGTACCTGAATCACTATGTCGGCTTTTCCAAACCATTGGAGAGGTGGCGATGAAAATGCTCCTTTGGCATCGGTAAGTGCCTGAAAATTGAGCTGAGTCGAGTCGGAATTAATGAATCCAATGATGGAGGTATTGGTTACGGGTTTTCCATTGGGTTGAATTACTTTTCCTTTCACTATCATTCCTGTTTCGTAATCAAACGAGGGAGGGATTTCTAAACTATATGAGCGAACAGCATGAGTAAGCAGTTGTATATCCGTGTATTTAGAAATGGTTTTTTCGTCTTTTAACAGTTCCGAAGAAAGCTTCCCGGCGTATAATTCCGCTTCAAACAGACGAATATCAACCGTTGATTTTTCATCTTCATCGGAAGATGATGCAGATTGGTAGAACGCTCTGTTTGCAATCGGATGATTGAGTGCATCTAAAAGTAATATCTGCATCACGCCCGTTCCTTCTAAGTCTTCGCGGGGAATTTTGGCAAAGGTTAAGTTGCGTTTGGGGGTGACAATGGCTTCATACAGGATTTGTCCGCGCAAATGCAGCAACAGACGCATAGGTTTCCACTCGGTGTGCAACAGGTTGTTAATGAGTTTAATTGTAATGGATGCCGTGTCTTTCAAAACTTCTGCCTGCATTACATACCCTTTGGGAACGGCCTGTGGAAATGGTACAATCGTTCCATTATTCAATACGGCTTTTAAAGATTGTTCAGAGGGCGGAGTAATGTAAAAGCTTCCTAAACCCTCCTCGTTGCTTTGGAAAACAGCAAGTGTATCGGCGTTTGGAGTTAGTACGCATCCTTTTATAGAAACAGGATGACCTGATTTGGTAAAACTTGTAAAGCCAACTCGATTGGAGAGACCGGCAATAAAGGTGCCGCTTTCGGGAAAAAATGCCGTTTGTATGGAGTCGTCCGATTGATTTTTAGGGGATAGATTGGAAATAATATGGATGTTTTTTCGTCCCCAAAAGTGCTCGTCAAAATTTCTGGACCAACTGTTATGCACAATCAACTGATAATCTCCCTCTTTCAATGTGTCAGGAATCACCCATTTTCCTTTGAATTTGCCTTGAGCTACCCACAATTTTTGCTGCTCTATCAATTGATTTTGGGAACAAATGGTAAGATACACAACCGTTTGCCCGACGGGATGATAGGTGGTGGCATCGATGACATCTACTTCATACTGAACGGTATCGCCCAATGTATATCCGTTTTGTGCGATGTTTAAAAGCAGCTTTTCCTGTTTTTGAAAATTAGGAATCAAACCTGCATTTTCAGTAGGTGTGGATAAAAGTGAATCGGTAGGTTGATAATCGTCGGGCAGTAAGTCGGCAACGCGGCGTTTGCTCATGCTTCCAATGGTTTCAATCTGGTAGGAGTTTTCGAGGATACCATTGTAGGAAAAAGCAAGAATTGGGGCTTTTATTTCAATCCAGGAAATTTCCCGATCTAAGTCAAAATACCAATTTTGAGGGTCGCGTCGGTTGAGGTAATGAATTTCGTAACGCCGGGCCGGTAACGTAACGCGCTGAAGAACCGAATTGAGCTGAGCCAATGTGTCGGGGTTTATCTCAATGAGTGCGTTGTTGTTGAAATAGCGATTGCGGCTGATTTTGAGCGTACTGTCTTTTTCAAAATACACTCGAAACCCTTCCTGATGACTTTTTCGATTGGCGACTGCTTTTAAAAAGTGCCGAAGTGAGCCTCGATACGTCTGATTTCTATTGTTGTCCCACGTCTGAGTTTGGAGGTCGTCCGTCGTGGGCAGCAATTTGAACAGTGTCTTTCCGCTGAACTCATACGATGTACCGGTTACCTGAAAACTTTCCAGTTGGTAAGAAATTCCGTAACCCAATGCTTTATTTTCAATTTCGATGGCTTGGAGAGCGTTAGCGGTCAGTACCTGTTTTTTCCGGTTGATGTCAATCTGAAAGGGATTTAGGATTTTAGAATTGCGGGCATTTTTGGTTCTTCCCAAAAACTCCCGTTCAAAATCCTTGTACAATCGTTTCCATTGTTTGTCGCGCTTGCCCGAAATTTTTACTTCATTTAGAAATTTTGTGTCGGTTTGCAGTTTTATTGTCAGTCGTCGGACTTCGTCGGGGCGAAGTACAAATTCCTGCTCAAACGATTTGTACCCGACCATCGAAGCCACTACTTTGGAATAGCCCGACGTTTGAAGTTTTAAGGTAAAATTTCCCTTTATGTCGGTTTGAGTGCCTTTGGTCGTATTGCTGATAAATACATTGACAAAGGGAAGAGGCTCATTGGTTTGACTGTCTGTCACTTGGCCCGTAATGGTTTGGGATAGGGCCTTTTGAATAAACAAAAGAAGTAACAGAAAAACCAACTTTTTGTCAATAAACCTATAAGGTTTTGTTTTCATTGTTCTTGTAAACCTTATAGGTTTTAGGATATTCTAAGAGGGAAGCATCTTCCAAACACGGGTCGGCGTAATGCAATAATCCAACCGAATATCTAAAGGATTAATATCCGTAATCCTATCTGCTGGTTCAAAAAAAGATACTCCAACTTTGATAACATTGGAACGGCATTTTGACAAAAAACGGTCGTAAAATCCTTTGCCGTACCCTACGCGATTGCCGTATTTGTCAAAGGCCAGCAAAGGGACAATAACTAAATCAATATTTTGAACTGCATACTGTAAACTGTGAACGGGATTAGGCTCCAAAATTCCCCATGAATTTATGGTTAGGGTCATGTCGGGAATCCATTGATAGTGTTCCATTTCAAACGTATCGGTCAAACTGCGGGAAATGACTACGTGAGTTTTTAGGAATTTTTCCTGAAGGGTATAAATAATGGGGAAGGTATCTACCTCGTTTTGGCGACGAATGGGCAGATAAGTATGAATAGCTTTGAGGTTTTCGACGGAAAAAAATGAAAAGATGAGCCGCGCAATGGCCTGGCTTTGCGCGGCTACCTCGGTAGTAGTAAGTGCTTTGCGACGCTGAATGAAATGGTTACGTAGCTCCTGCTTTGTCATGGTTTATTTGATACCACCCATCCAGTCTTTGAGAGGGCGTTGAAGAATAAATATAATACTGCCCACGGCCAAACAAAACCAAACGATGCTCATAAACATTTGGGGCATTTGTTGTACGTTTTCTTCGTCAAAACCACCAGCAAACAAACCGGCAAAAAGATTACCCAAAGCTGTCGCTACAAACCAAATGCCCATGAGTTGGCTAAGATATTTTTTAGGAGCCAATTTGGTATAAGCACTTAAGCCTACGGGGCTGAGGCAAACTTCGCCGAGGGTGTGAAATAAGTACGTAAAAATCAGAAAAAGGGAGGAAGCTTTTACGCCGGTAAGGGCAGTTTTGGCTCCCCAAACCATAATGTAATAGCCTAACGCCAAGAGAAATAAACCCATGGCAAACTTTATGAGTAAGGGCGGATTGAGTTTTTTCTTTTCTAAAAGCACCCAAAATCCTCCTAAAATAGGCGCAAAGATCAGGATAAAAAAAGGATTGAAATTTTGAAACCAGCTGGAAGGTATTCCGAAGGGTAATTCAGAATAGCGATCGGCAAAAATTTGCAGGGAAGAGCCTTGCTGCTCAAAACCAGCCCAAAACAGGACTGCTCCCCAAAACAAAATGAACAGAATCACGACGCGTTTCATCTCGATTTTGGAAAGGTTGGAAGCAAAAAGCATATTGGCAAAATAAATGATGACCACGGCTATCGCAATCAAACCCATGGAGGTGGCCACGCCTTTTTTACTATCCCAAGCAAACGTTCCGCTCAATTGTAAATAGGTAATAAATATCACCAGAAGCCCCACCAATGCCCACGCAAGCGGGTTGGTTTTTTCGCCACCTGCTTTTACCTCCTGTACTTTTGGGTACATACCTTTGTCTTGCAGATAAGGCTGCGCAAAAATTCGATACACAATTAAGCCTAAAAACATCGCTACTGCCGCTGCGCCAAAACCATAGTGCCATCCTACTTTTTGCCCCAAATAGCCTACAATGGTGATGCCGAAAAACGACCCCATGTTGATACCCATATAAAAAATAGAAAAAGCGGCGTCTCTGATGGCACCGCCTTGGGGGTATAACTCACTGACAATGGAGCTGATATTGGGTTTGAGCAGTCCTGTTCCAATCGCTACTAAACCTAAACCCGAAAAAAATACAGCTTGGTCGGAGGGAAAGGCCAATACAATGTGTCCCAACATGATAGCGATACCGCCGTACCAAATGGATTTTCGCTGCCCTAAAATGTTGTCGGCAAGCCATCCGCCGGGCAACGACAACAAATAAACGGAAAATGTATAAAGTCCATAGATAGCTCCCCCCTCGCCTTCGTTGAGCCCCATTCCGCCCTTTGTTTTATCCAATAAAAAGAGCAAGAGAATGGCTCGCATACCGTAGTAGGAAAATCGCTCCCACATTTCGGTAAAAAATAAAACGAATAAGCCTCTTGGGTGTCCAAATACTGTTTTTTCTGCCATAAAAAATTGGGTTTAGTTGGATTATAAAAGTGAGCTAACTGTCACAAATATATAAAAAAAGCCCAATTCATAAGCGATTATGTCAATTACATTCCCCCGGTTGTACCAGAAAAACTGTTCCGCCAGCGGCATCTGCGAATTGGTTCGCGGGTCATCGCCCGTAAAAGCACTTGAAGAAAACTCGACTTGATTATCCACAAACTCATAGATAATTGCGTATGAATTTCCCTTGCTCATCAGGTATTTTTGCGTTTGGCTATTGCTGTTCGCCTTGAACCATAAGGAGAAAGTAAAATTGGTGGTGAAGTTTAACGTGGCATTGTGCGGCACCACGACATAGTCGTTTACTCCGTCAAAATTTAAAGCCGCTCCGGTCTGAGCAACAGCAATCGTATTTCCCCAAAAAATCAACCATTCGAAAGTAAAAGCAGTAATCAGGTAAGTGTGCGCAGAAAACGCAGGATTTTTCAAAGAGTAGAGTTTCTTTTTCATCTTAGTATCATTTAACGTTGAAAATGCATTGGTATAAGGCGGAACCGTTACTGAAGGGAATAGCAGTTGCATATACAAAAAATCGTATAAGGTTGATTCCTTGTGTATTAATGCAATTTATAGAAAATATAGATGGAAAAAAGTTGCGAAGTGAGGACAAGTTATTTTAAGGTCAAAATGACCCCTTATTCATGAAAATTTAATCTCAAGGACTAAATTTTCATGAATGAAATATCAGCTTCTAAAAATCAGACTTATACAAAAACAGCGTTTATTTCCAACCGCCTCCTAATGCCCGATAGATGTTAATGAGAGAATAATACTGCCGTTTGCGGACGTCAATAAGTTCAATTTTAGATTGTAAGGCATTTTTACGGTTCAAAATTACCTCCAGGTACGAAGCGCGACCCGTTGAAAAAAGCTCCGAAGCAGTCTGAATGGACTTGTTCAGTACATCGGCTTCTGAGGTTTTGAGGGCGTGCAGTTTTTCCAGATTATTGATGAGTACCATTTGGTTATAGACTTCAAAATAACCGTTCAGAATACTTTTTTGGTAATTGTACAACGCTTCTACCTGCGCAGCCCTTGCGGTTTTCAACTCAGCTTTCATTGCACTTTTGTTGAATAAGGGGGCCGTCAGACCGCCGATAAGGTTGTAAGCAATGGAATGCGGCGAAATCAAAAATTCGGGATTGAAAGATTGCAGTCCCAGCACCGCCGTAATATTCAAAGAAGGATAAAAAGCTGCTTTGGCAATGTACACGTTCGCTTTGGTGGCGGTCAATTCATAGTCGGCCTGCCGCACATCCGTACGATTTTTCAACAGTTCGGCGGGAATGCCGGCCCTGACCAACGCAGGCAAAGGTGTGGTAAATCGTGACTTATTGCGCCGGATAGGCTGCGGATAGCGGCCCAGCAGGAAGTTGATTCTATTCTCAATTTCCACGATGCGTTGAGAAACTTCCACTTCAAAACTTTTGGAATTAAGCACTTGCGCTTCAAACTGTTTGACAGCCAGTTCATTGGCTCGGCCTGCGTCTTTCTGGATTTTGATGATGGCCAACTCGTTGTCCTGCAAAGTGATAGTTTCGCGAATGATGTCCAATTCGTTCTCAAATGCCAGCAATTCATAGTACAAAAGGGCAATATCAGCAATGAGATTGGTAAGAACAAAATTACGCCCTTCAACCGTTGCCAGATAGCGCGCCAGTGCAGCCTCTTTGCGGGTGCGTAGCTTTCCCCAAATATCAATTTCCCAAGAGCTTTGCAAACCGATATTGAAATCGGGTAAATATTCGGGAATGTTTTGGTCTTCGGAAATATTGTTGGAAAAATTGGTTTCGTAATTTCCAATCCCGTCCATCGTGTATTTTCCAAAACGGCGTTGCCCCACCGACCCAATGCCTGATACGAAAGGCAGCGTCAGTCCTTTGGCCTGTTCTATCTGCGCGCGTCCCATTTCAATGCGCTGCATGGCGAGCCGCAGATCAATGTTGTTGTTGAGGGCTGTGTCAATAAGCGCCGTTAGCGTGGTATCCGAAAAATAGTTTTTCCAATGAATATCGGCCGAATTACCCTCTTTTTGCGCAATGGGATATGCCTCGGGCATGGCCGTCAGCGAAGGCAGTTGCTCGGGAGTTTTTAACAGTTTACAGCCTGAACCTACAAAGAGTAAAGTCGCGGCAACGATGATGTTTTTATATGATAAGTTACGCATCAATTTCCTGGTTAAAGTACACTTCTTTCTTTTTCTTGGGAGTGGAAAAACGCTCGGAAAGCGTCGCAAAAATGACGTACAGCCCGGGAATGATAATCACCCCGAAGACCGTTCCGAAAAGCATTCCTCCCGCCGCCGCCGTTCCAATGGTTCTGTTTCCAATCGCGCCCGCACCCGAGGCCATAATCAGCGGAATCAAGCCGGCGATAAAGGCAAAGGAGGTCATCAAAATGGGTCGCAAGCGCGACGATGCCCCTTCAATGGCCGCCTGTAAGGGTTTCATGCCCTCGCCGCGTTTGAGAATGGCAAACTCCACGATCAGGATGGCATTTTTTCCCAACAACCCGATCAGCATCACCAGCGCTACCTGCGCGTAAATGTTGTTTTGCAACCCGAGCAGCAGCAAAAAGAAAAACGCTCCGAATACCCCCGTCGGCAAGGACAAAATCACGGGCACTGGCAGCAGAAAGCTCTCGTATTGGGCTGCCAGCAACAGATACACAAACACCAAACAGATGATGAAAATATAAATGGCCTAATCGCCGGAAAGGATCTCGTCGCGGGTCATGCCCGACCACTCGTAGGTAAAGCCTTTGGGCAGTTTTTGGGCGGCTACTTCTTTGATGGCATTGATGGCGCTGCCGCTGCTGTAGCCGGGCGCAGCTTCACCATTAATCATGGCGGCAGTAAACATGTTGTAGCGGGTCAATTGCTCGGGGCCGTACACGCGCTCGGTTTTAACGAAGGCCGAATATGGTACCATTTCGCCCTCGTTATTCTTGACATACAGCTTCAAAATATCATCGGGTTGCGTGCGGTATTCTGATGACGCCTGCACCATCACTTTGTACATTTGTCCGAAACGAATGAAATTGGTAGCGTAAAAACTTCCGATGAGCGATTGCAGATTGCTCATGGCGTTGTCGATGGAAACGCCTTTTTGAGCAGCTTTTTCGTTGTCGACGTGAATCAGGTATTGCGGGAAACTCGCATCAAAACTCGTGAAGGCATTGGCGATTTCGGGGCGTTTGTTGAGTTCTTCAATGAAATTTTTCGTTACTTTTTCCATCGCCTGTAAATCACCTTTGCCCGTTCTGTCCTGTAATCGCATTTCAAATCCGCCGGCGTTTCCGTAGCCCGGCACGGCGGGAGGCGGGAAAAACTGAATGCTGGCGTCTTTGATGTATTTGGTCTTTTCGGTCAAAATTCGAATCACATCGTCTACCGACTCTGTGCGGTTTTCCCACGGTTTGAGGTTGATCATGCCCATTCCAAAGGAAGCCCCCGAGCCGTCGGTCATCAAACTGAAACCTGCCAGCGTAGAAATGGACTCCACCGCCCCGATTTTTTGGGTTTCTTTCTGAATCTCGTCCATAACCGATTCTGTCCGTTCCAGCGTCGCGCCCGACGGCGTGGTTACGTTGGCATACACCGTTCCCTGATCTTCGGTGGGAATAAACCCGGACGGCAGAACAACGCTCGTTCCCCATGTGGCAGCAATGAAAAAGACCAGCATCAGCACTGTCACCACGCGACGGTTGGCAATGACGCCCAGCAGGGCTTTGTAGCGGTCGGAAAGTCGATTGTACCAATGGTTAAACCCGTCAAAGAAGCGAGTCAACAGCGTCTCTTTGCGTCCGTGATTATTTTTGAGCATAATGGCGCAAAGGGCGGGCGTCAAAGTCAGGGCGTTGACGCCCGAAATGACAATCGCAATCGCCATGGTAATGGAAAACTGACGGTAAAACACCCCCGAAGGCCCTTCCATAAACGCCACCGGTACAAACACCGCCGACATCACCAACGTTATGGCGACAATCGCTCCGCTGATTTCGTCCATGGCTTCGATGGTAGCGGTTTGCGCATCCAACCCTTTTTCTTCCATTTTGGCGTGAACCGCTTCTACCACCACGATGGCATTATCGACCACAATACCGATGGCCAACACGAGTGCAAAAAGCGTGAGCAGGTTAATCGAAAACCCGAATAACTGCATAAAAAAGAAGGTTCCCACCAATGAAACCGGCACGGCCAAGGCGGGAATCAGCGTAGAGCGGAAGTCCTGAAGAAAGATAAACACCACCAACGCCACCAAAATAAAGGCTTCAATGAGGGTCTTGATCACTTCGTGAATGGAGGCATCCAAAAAACGCGACACGTCGTAACTGATGGTGTAATCCATGCCGGGTGGAAACGTGGTGCTTTTCAACTCGGCCATTTTGGCTTTTACGTTGGCAATCACCTCACTGGCGTTAGAGCCGGGGCGCTGCTTGAGCAAAATTGCCGCTGATGGTTGGCCGTTTTCTTTGGATAATACATCATAATCCAACGAGCCGAATTCAATTTCGGCCACGTCTTTCAGCCGCAGCATATTGCCGCTGGCGTTGGCTTTGATGACAATGTTTTCATATTGCTCTTTGCTTGTGAATTTTCCCGTATAGCGCAAAACATATTGCAGCGACTGCGGACGGCGCCCCGAGCTTTCACCGATTTTTCCGGGCGCGGCTTCTACGTTTTGGTTGCGCAGGGCGGTGATAACGTCTTCCGCCGACACGTCATAGACGGTCATGCGATCAGGTTTGAGCCACACCCGCATGGAGTATTCGCGTTGGCCCATAATGTCGGCAAAACCCACGCCGTCGATGCGTTTGAGTTCTGCCATCACGTTGATATCGGCAAAATTGAACAGGAATTTCTCGTCGGCGGCGGTATCAGCGCTCATGAGGTTAAGGTACATGAGCATACTGTTGACCTCTTTTTCGGTCACTACTCCCGCCTTGATAACCTCTTCGGGCATTTCGTCCAATACCGCCGTGACGCGGGTTTGGACGTTAACGGCGGCTAAGTCGGGGTCGGTTCCTACTTTAAAATAGACTTGAATGATACTCGTTCCGTCGTTGCCGGATACCGACGTCATATAGGTCATGCCGGGTACTCCGTTGATGGCGCGCTCCATGGGAGTCACGACCGCTTTAGCGCAGGTTTCGGCGTTGGCACCTGTGTACTTAGTCGTGACCGTCACGGCCGGCGGTGCAATGTCGGGGTACTGAGTTACGGGTAATTGAGTCATTGACAAAATACCCAACAGCGTAATAATCAAAGAAATAACAATAGACAGGACAGGCCTGTGAATGAATGTGGTAAACATGCGAAAATGACTTTAAAGGTGAGATAACAGGAAATGAGCAGGCATTTTACTGCTGCTCCAATTGGTTAATGATCTGTCTTAAAGGAACCATTTCGGGGTCTACCTGCATGCCCACTTTTATGTCCTGAATGCCTTCATAAATGATTTTGTCATTCATGCTCAATCCTGATTCAAGAATGTATAAGTGCGGAATCCGCAATTTGGGCACAAAACTCCGCATCTGCACTTTGTTGTCTTTGTCGATGACGTATACGTAGATTTTATCCTGAATTTCAAATGTTGATTTTTGAGGAATGACTAAGGCATTATGGACCTTTTTTAAAATACGTACTTTTCCGCTGGAGCCGTGTTTGAGGATGCGTTCGGGATTGGGGAAACGGGCTCGAAAGGCAATGCTGCCTGTGGCGTTGTCAAATTCTCCTTCGATGGTTTCGACGTATCCTTTGTGCGAATGCTCTTCGTTATTGGCCAAAATGAGCGAAACTTCATTGCGATGGGCCGCTTCGCGGTTGCCGGAGGCAAACTCCAGGTATTCTTTTTCCGAAACGTTGAAATAAGCGTACACTTCGTTGTTGTCGGAAAGAGTGGTAAGTAGTGTTCCTTCGTCGATCAAACTGCCCATTTTATTGGGGATGCGGTCAATGATGCCGTCGAACGGGGCTTTGATTTCCGAATAAGATAACTTAAGACGGGCACTTTGTTCTTCCGATTCGGCTTCTTCTACACGAGCATTCAGCGCATCGAGTTTGGCCTTTGCCATGTCGAGCTCCGTTTTGGAAACCACATTTTTATCGACCAATTTTTTGACATTTTGCAAATCCAACTCGGTCGTTTTTGCTTCGGCAATGGCACTTTTCAGGCCAGCCGTAGCTCGCAGCAGCGCTCCTTTATATTCCTGATTGCTGATGCGAAAGAGCACTTGGCCTTTTTTGACGGATTTACCTTCGTCTACGTGAATACTTTCAATATAGCCTTTTACCCAGGCGCGGATTTCTACATTTTTGACAGAATGAATATCTGATACATAATCGTTGTGATACATAGTGTCAATGGCGACGGGTTGAGTTACCTGAAATTTCTCTTTGGAGTTGTTTTTTGTTTGATTAGGGGGCGAACAGGCGGTTATGCATAGCACGACCACCGTAATAAGTACGGAGGATTTTCTCATAGCAATAATGGATATTGAACGAAAAGTGGATGATAAAATACAAGGGCCTGAACACCCGTGTGGTAGGTGTTCGGAAGTCAATGAGAAAGATTACACTTTAAATAAAAGTGGACTGTTAAGCTTGGTTGGGCGGGGGAGAATTAGGCTCGCTGTAATGCGGTACGAAGTTGTCTGAGTAGCGCCTGAAATTGTCGGCAAAGCGTTCATCGCCGCCGGTGTGGGTAAACTCTAAATCGATGGGAGGCCAAATGAGACCGATACTGAATTCTTCCAGAAAATTACTTTCTTCACTTTTATCGTTGGAAGGTGTATCCTGATGGAAAACGGAAGGATTAAAAACGGTGCCGGCTAACCAACCGAAAAGAGTATCGGTTTGGGTATTTGAGGGAGTTGTTTCGTAAAAAAATCCTCTTTGCGAAAAGCTGGATGGGCTGACGGTATCCATAGACACATGTATCATTTGCAGTAAAACTACCCAGCAAATGATTCTTCTGATGATATGTGTTCTATCTGTCGCTTTCATATTCTTATGACAAATATAGACACAAAACCCTTTTTTGGGGAATAGGTTAGTAAAAAAATTAAAAAAGTATAAAATTGTAAAGCACCGTTGTGTGACTCAAATTGCCTTTATTTGTCCTTTGACCTGCTCAATTTCCAACTGGACGTCCACTTTTTCGGTTAGTCTTTGCAGCTTGTCGAGCAGATTCTCCAAAAATTTTCGGTGGGTGATTGTGTTGGGTTGGAGCGGTCGGTGAGCCAGGGATTGACGAATTTTTGTCCATTCCGCCATAAATTGCTGTAAACTTTTCTCAAAATAAGTTGCTGAGAATTGTTCAAAAATGTAGTCTTCGGCCACCTCGCTGGGGTGAATCAGGTCTGATTTGTAAAAACGATAATCGCGAAGGTCGTCGAGCAGGAGTTCATAAGCGGGGAAATAATGAAAGTCGGGGTGAGATTCGCACAATTGGTGGCAAGCCACGCGCAGGATGGATTTACTGACGGCATTGAGGGGTAAGGTATCTTTGGTATGTCGAACGGGACTGACCGTCAGGATAATGGCGAGTTTTGAATGCCGATTGTCGATTTGTTGTACTAATTTTTTGAAATCATCAAGAATTGTTTCAATTGTCAACAATTCTTTTCGGAAATAATGGGCGGGAGTTTTATGACAATTTGCTACAATTTGATTGGTTTCCAAATGGCGATATACAAAAGCAGTTCCAAACGTAAAAATCAGGAAATCAGTTTTTTGTAACCAATTTTTTACTTCCTGCATTTTTTGAGTAAGACGCTCTGCCAATTCCGCTTTGTCATTTCCCCAAAGCGATGAATGAAAATCATAATGAAACCAAACGCCTTGGTTTTCTACATACAAATCCTCGTCAGGTGATTGATTATCAATGGTTTGCTTGAGGAGTTTTGCCATTGAAACAGGATTGAATATCGTCCCGAAAGGATTAGCCAACGCAGGGATTTTGTTGTCGGATAAACGGTTTCCGATCACCTCCGCAAAACATGAGCCTATTGTCAGAACAGGCGTTTGCAGGGAAATTCTTTCACTGCTTGGTGTAATGGGAATTTCGGTTCGAAAATGCACGGAAAAAGTTGTGAAAAGGTTTTGAAGAGGTGAAGTTAAGCGGAAAGGGATGCTTTTATTACCTCCACAAACGCCACCCTTACGCCAGCTATATCGGCGATTTGAGGTATATCCAAAGAGGTTTTCTGTAATAAGTTGACTACAAAAGCGCGCTCTTTTTCGGCACTTGCAATTTCTATTCCTTCTCTAATTCCTTCTTTAATTCCCTGCTCAAGGCCTTCTTTTCTGCCTTCATATAGTCCCTGTCTTTTGGCTCTGTCTAATACAAATTCTTCTAAGCCCATAGTTGTTTGACGGTTAGCAAGTTGATTTAATGTTTCCTCAAATTTAAGAATATAGCGTTCATTATCAAAACGAATATACAGTTTTAAAAAACGCATCAATGACCTGATTTTCTCTTTCGAAATGGCTTTACTCAATAAGTGCTTTGCCAGCTCAGTTTTTAAATCCAACAGTTTCTCTTCGTCAAATGTTCCTTTCAGTAAAGCGGTTTGCACGGTCAGAATAGCTATGGCAAAAGGATTGTTACTTTGCCGTAATAGTTCGGCATCAGCATCCAATACTTTGTACGAGTTGAAATCATACTTGATTTTTGTTCCTAAAAATTCCTGCACAAATGCCGTTGGCCGAAATGCCTTATTTTTATCGGTCAAAATGGCAAAGGCCGTGATGGGCTTTTTGTATTTATCTTTGATCCGATGGTAATAGGTGAACATACGCTCGGCAAAATCACGGTCATGGGACCCCTGCACTTCAATGTGTACTAAAATCCAGCCTTCAAGCCCCTCTTTGGTAATCACTTTAACCAATTTGTCCACGTATTTGGGTGAAAAATCATCTTCATCCGCGGGAAAAAGTTGTTCAAGTTCTTTATCCAAAAACTCAAACGGGCGGTTCATGTCAAATAAGTCATCGGCATTTGGAAAGTAAAAACGAAGAAAATCATCGAAGATATCTTCCAAGAGTCCCTTCCACAGTGCATCGTCACGTTTCATTCACTTTGGGGTATTTAGTGAGCGGAATTATTTTTGATTACATTTTTGTGCATTTTTGGCACACTTTTCGTTCTATCCACAAGACCACATTGAGACTCCTGATTATGAAATTGAGGACACTGATTGCTCTACTATTTATTATTTTATTTTTTCAGCGGCTCTGCGCACAGGAATTTTTAGGGCAACACAGCAGCAATTATGCGGGTATTAACCGAGCTACGTTCAACCCGTCGTCGATAGCCGGGACGCGCTATCGGTACCATATCAATTTGATTTCCTGGAACGCTACTGTCAACAATCGCTATTTTAAATATTTTCGGACGGATGCACTTTTTCATACTTTTAAAAATCCTTATACCGAAACTGATATGTACGGCAAATCCAAGCTGACGGGCACGCTGACGCAAGGCGAAAATGTCAACGTAACGGCTGAACTCAGAACACCGTCGGGCTATGTGGGGTTGGGTAAGAATAATTGGCTGGTTGTGGGATTTCAGTCCCGCATGAGAGGATTTGTACAGGGGTCGGGCGTGCCTTCGGTAATTTTTGACAGTTATAAAAACCGACTCGATGATGGTCTTACGAAGGCTTCGTCGGGAAGTTTCAAGGATTTTACGTTCAATCAACATTCTTTTTTTGAAACAGGGCTGACGTTTGCGGCCATGCCGATACGCATTGAAGGGCTGATTCGGGTCAAAGTGGGAGCGACGATCAAACGCCTTTCGGGAGCACGAAATGTATATCTCAACATCAAGAGCGCTAATTATCAGGTTCGTCCGTTGAATCAGGAAGAATATGTCCTTGATTTGTCGAATGTCAATTATGAATACGGTTATACGCAACCGGTAAAATCGTTTAGTTTGGGCAGTCTGTTTTCGTCAGAGTATGGCTCCGGCGCAGCGGTTGATTTGGGGGCTACGGTTGAATTGGGGCGCATTCGCAATCATTCTCAAGACAGAGCTAATTACATTCTGCGTTTTGGGGCGGCGATTACGGACGCGGGTAAAATCACGTATCCCAATACAGGAAAGCAATACAGCGGAACGCTCAGTAAGCTGACCATCAATCAGGAAAAAATTATTGATTTGGGAAACAACTCGGTTAAAAATCTGGAAGCCACTTTCGGCAAACCTGACTCGCGAGACTACAGTTACAGTACCCAACTCCCACGTACGGTCAACATCGATGCGGATGTACAGTTTGCACGCTCGTTTTTCATCAATGCTACTTGGATTAAACCGACGAATACGGGCGCGTTGCCCACTTATATTTACCAACCCGAGCTGTTTACCTTGACTTCTCGTTTTGAAGGCGAAGATGTGGAGTTTACCCTGCCCGTTACCTGGATACAGGGCAATCAAAATCCCACCATTGGTTTTTCAGTCCGGTTTGGCCCCGCGTACATTGGTTTTAGCAATTTTGGCGGGCTTGTCAGTAAAAGCGTTCAGCCGCGAGGTTCCATGGCCTATTTCGGAATTCAATTGTGGAAGTTAAACGAAAAAGCGTTAACCAAAAAAAGAAAAAGTCAGCGGAGTTAAAGGTTTGAACAGAACCTTTGCACTAATTCGACATTCGTAATTCTAAATTCGTAAATCCCCTTACCCACCCGCTTTTTTTGCCTTATACCCCTTGGCCAACAGCCACGTTAGAATCTTGTCCCTAAAATCTCCCTGAATCAAAATCTCACGGTCTTTGGCGGTGCCGCCGGTACCGCACAGGGTTTTGAGTTGTTTGGCCAAATCTTCCATGTCTCCCGTTTTTCCCGTCCATCCTTTGATGGCAGTTACTACTTTGCCGCCGCCTTTGCGTTCGAGCCATACTTTCAATTCCTGTTGGTTGGGCATAAGCGTTTCGGGTTCTTCGTCAGAATCGTCGTTGTATTGGAAAGTGGGGTCGGTCGAATAAACGATGCCGCTGCGTTGCTTTTTTGACATGATTTAAAAGTTTTGACCCTCGAAATAGCATCTTTTTGGGCAGTTTTTCAAGGATTACGTTTCAAATCATCATTTGAGACGTGTCAAATCATGTTTTGAAGCATGGAAGGTTTGGCCTTGCCCCACTTTTGCCTCATCAATCGCAACAGGGCAATTGACTAACCATCTCACAAACCATGAAAAAGGTACTGTCAGCATTCATCATCACTTTGGCATTTGTTACTACGTCATGTCGGACACTTACTTCTACCACCTACATTAAAGCGAAGGACAGCTTTATATTGGGAAACAATGAACACGGAAGCTATTCAGTAAAACTTAAAAATGTATCGGCCAACGAGGTACAACTTTGGAAAGCACCGATTGGCGGCGGGCAGCATTCTCCCATGACTGTAAAACCCAACGAAACCATTAAAACAAACGTGGACAAAAACACCGCTTTACACATCGAAAACAAATCTAACGAACAAGTTGCCGTTGAACTTTTGGTCAAAGGGGATACAGGTCTTTCAATGGGTTATAAAAATTAATTTCCAACTCCTTTAAATTGACTGTATCATGAAAAAACAGACATTCATCATCGCTCTGATTATTGTTTCTTTAGGAGTATCCTCATCACTTTTTGCGCAGGAAAAACTTGGGAATAACACAAAAAGTATAACCGTAACCTTCAAAAACAACAGCCTTTTGGTGCGTAAGTATTCGTTTATTACCTACGCACCAAACGAAACCGGAAACGGCACAACGGCAGATTTTATGTTGCCTTATGCTACCAAAGAGTTTAAAGTAGCACCGGGGACGAAGTTCTATTTGGCTTCTCAAAAAGAAGTAAGAGTAGTTATGAGCGGTAATCAGCTTGCAGGTGCCCCTTTTTATATTGCCAAAGTCGAAGACGATGGCAAAACCATCAACTTACGATAACAGTAAGAACCACTTTTGCGGGCTTTTATCTATACAGTTCAATCATAGCATCGGAGACATAATAAAAGGCAATGAAAAAATTAATTCACTGTATGCTAACGCTTATCAGTTTTGGGGTAATAGCTCAAAGCCAGTCCGACACGATTGCTTTTACCCTCAACCGACAAAGCAATATCTGCATCAAAGCCCGCATCAATAATTCCGATACATTGGTCCTGATGTTTCACTCGGCTTCCACGGGGATTACTTTACTGAACGAAACGGTGGCGAAAAAACTGCCGTTGAATTTAGATAAATCAAACACCGTGCAAACGTGGGGCGGTACGGCCGAATCCCGATACAGCAAAGGAAATACAATGACCATCAACGGCTTAAAATGGGAGAACATGACCATTTATACCAACGAAAACTCCGGTGAAGGCACCGATGGAAAGTTTGGACATGATTTGTTTGCGGGCAAAATAGTCGAGATTGATTACGATAAAAAGCAACTGATTGTGCATCAAAACCTGCCCAAAAATCGTAACACCTTTGCCAAAAGCGGCTTGAAAATCATTCAGGGGACTATTTATATTGAGGCCTCTTTGAGCATTGGCGAAGACGTTTATACCGATGATTTTATGTTTCACACGGGTTACGGCGGCAGTATTTTGTTAGACCCCAAAATCGGAGAAAAATACACGATGCAATCCCGACTCAAAACCATCAGTACTTCTGAATTGCGCGATTCTTACAACAATATCATCAAAATCGAAACCAAGCAATTGCCCCAAATCAGCATCGGCGGCGAATCGCTTCGAGAAGTTCCGGTTAGTTTTGCGGCTCAATCTTCGCAGATACCCATGAAAGTCTTAGGCAATGATCTATTGAAGCGCTTCAATGTTATTTTCGACTTCCAAAAAAACGAGATGTATCTGAAAATCAATCACCTTCGCGATACGCCTTTTGCCATTAAAAAGTAAGCCGTCTTCACCTTTTTAGCTCTGTTCAGCTGCTGAATGCGCTTAAATTATGATTTGACACGCCTCAAATCATGTTCTGAAGCGTAGAAGTTTTTCCCTTGCTACACCTTTGTGTCACCAATCGCAACGACGCGGTTAGTCAAAATCCTAAAAACCATGAAAACACAGATCACGCTTACTCCCCATTATTTTATTACTCAAAATTCATTTACAGCCATGAGAACCCTTTTCTCAAAAATCATTACGCCGGTGTATACCTCCACTTGGTATTCCGACCTTCTATTGGCAGTGCCGCGCATCATTGGATGCTATTTTCTCGCTGTCAACTTTGGCGGCAGTAAGTTTCCTACTCCCGATTGGTTTGTGGAGGAT
Organism: Runella sp.; assembly: GCF_027484545.1. Lineage (GTDB taxonomy): Bacteria > Bacteroidota > Bacteroidia > Cytophagales > Spirosomataceae > Runella. The sequence continues at coordinate 23,681 of NZ_JAIXST010000342.1, forward strand.
GTTTCCAAATTTGGCGGTTTGTTTGCTTTGTTTCCTGCTTTTTTTGCGTGGATGGCCGTACTGGCCGAAACATTCGGCGGTGCTTTACTGGTCCTTGGACTGGGTACCAGAATAGCGGGTTTTATGGTAGCCTGTACCATGTTGGTTGCTGTTTTCTGCCAAAAATGGGGCGGAGAAGTGTGGGAAATGTTGCCTGCAATGGGCTTTCTTTGGATTTCACTCTACGCCATTGTGATGGGTTCGGGAAGGTTTGGTTTAGACCATTTGATCTCAACAAGAGTTTTTCGTAATTAATTTGTTATCAATTGTTTAAAGAATAGAAACATGAAAAAGACAGTATTTGTAAGTGTGTTGTTTAGCCTTGTTGGCCTCATGGTTCAGGCGCAGCGCGGGCCATTGAAAGGTACGGGTAAGTTAATATCGAAAACCTTTGATTTTCGGAGTTTCGACAAAGTACATTTGGAGGATTTGGACGGAAAAATTGAAATCGAAATTGGTAAAACATTCTCGGTAAAAATTGAAATTGATGAAAATTTGGAGCCGTTGTTGCACGTCAGTAAAGAAGAAAAAGAGGACGAGTTGATGATTTCTTTGAAAGGAAATACCAACAATAAACTCTACGTGGAAGATACGCGCATAAAAGTAAAAGTGACCATGCCGGAAGCATCCGTGATTCGCCATCGCGGCAACAGCGCTTTACACATTACGGGGATTGTAGGACGGTATTTTCGGTTGGAGAACAATGGTAACGGCGATGCGTCTTTGCAGGGAAATATTGATGACCTCGACATCAAAAAAGACGGGAATGGCGATGTCAACGCTAAAAATCTGATTGCCAAAACCGCCAAGGTGAAATGCTACGGCAACGGAAATGTAGACGTACATGTCCAAATATCGCTTACGGCGCACGGTTCGGGCAACGGAAACGTTGGGCAGTTTGGGCCCGGGAAAATTGAGCCTATCTCTGGCATAACCGGGAACGGGGAGGTCAGAAAAATGTAGCAACAAAATTCCGAAAAGGAAAATAATGCAGCCTTTTAAACCAAACCGGCCTTAGGTAGTTAACTAAGACATATATACAGCTATTCATTCTCATTTGTGCCCTATGAAATTTTTCCTCAGCAGCTTTTTGTTTATTTCCCTTTCCGCTTTTTCGCAGAAATACGATGCCATCCTCAAAAAATATGACACCTTCAATGGGGTCGTTTTGGTCGCAAATCAAGGTAAGATTGAGTACCTGAAGGGAGTTGGGGTGGCCAATCGCCAAGAAAACATCCTGATACATCCACAAACTAAATTTCGGATATGCTCCATTACCAAAACCTTCACGGCGGTCTTGATTTTACAGCTGATGGAGGAAGGTAAACTCCAACTCACCGATAAAATCTCAAAGTATTTGCCTGACTATCAGGGGGAGGGAAAAGATAAGCATCCATCAGCTGCTTACCTATAGCTCCGGTATTGAAAACCTCGACCAAAATAACGAAGCCATGTACGCTCTTAAATGGCCGTTGGACAGTATCGTGCGCAAGTATTGTTCGGGTAAGCTCGTCAGTGAACCAGGTTCGCAGTTTAGCTACAAAAACGCGGACTACATCCTTTTGGGTAAAATCATTGAAGCCATTACCAAAAAGCCCTTTGAGCAAGTGTTACAGGAAAAAATTCTCGCCAAAATAGGACTGAAAAACAGCGGTCTGCTGTCGAACGGAAAAATTGTAAAAGGGTTGGCTAACTCTTATTTGTATGATTCAACAAGCAAGTCATTCATAAACGACGACCCTTATTGGATTGAGAATTTCTATGCGTCAGGGGCGATGTTTTCGACGGTTGAGGACTTACTCAAATTTGACCAAGCCATTTTTAAAAATCAGCTTTTGTCCAAAACAAGTACGGAGTTAATGTTGAAATCTTATCCCGAATTGTGGTACGTAGCCTACGGTTTTTGGGTAAGCGAAAATACATTTGCGGGTAAGAAAATTCGGTGTGCCGACCGTCAGGGCAGTATTTCGGGGAGTAATACCTCGTGGTTGCATCTCATTGACGAAAATAAAACGTTCATTATTTTCAGTAATACCGATGCGGTCAAGCTCAATGACTTAAGAACTCAACTGGTAGAAGCTTCCCTTAGGAAATAAAATCTGCGATGTCTTCTATCAAACGCCTTTACAATTCGGCTATTTCTTAGCATTGCTTTTCGCGGTTTTACTCTGGTTTCGCGGTTGGCAGGAAGAGCGGCTTTCCGACAAATTTTTGGGATGGATCCTATTCTTTTTGGCCATGGAGATTCAGGATTATACCTTTGGGTTTTCTGGAATCAACATTCTTTGGGAGAAATTTGAGGGCTTTCCGCGTTATTTCCATCTTGCCTTTGCGCCCACCATATATTTTTACCTGAAAGCCCAAATCAACCGTGATTTTCGGCTCAAAGCCGCCCATTTGTGGCATTATCTGTTCTATGCCATTTACTTTCTGGTCAATATTGTAGTCTTCATGCAAGGCAAAAAAGCGGTGGATACCTTTCGCAGTTCGGAGTTGTCGTACTGGCTGGGTTGGTTGGAAAGTAGTGCCATTTGGGGTTCTTATATCTATTATTTCTACCAATCGCTGCGCCTCTATAAAGAATACCGCCGTTGGGCCGAAACCCAGTTTTCAGATACCGAAACCATCAGTTTTGTGTGGCTCCGCAATTTTATTTACCTCATCATTGCGGGCGAAGTATTCAAATTTGGCTGGTCTGTTGCCGACCGCGCCTTGGGTGATTTACCCTTTGAGCAGGATTGGTGGTGGCACCTGCTGACAGTAGCCATTATCTGCTACGTAGGTATCAAGGGATACGCTCAGCATCAACCCACCAAATTAGCATTCAAGGGAAAACTCGTAGAATATAAGACGTTACCTTTGGAAAATGAACTTTCAACGCCGATGAGCGATCCTCCATCCGTGCCGAACACTGATTATTCAGAATGGAAACCGAAGATTGAGCAACTGTTTAAGGAACAAAAATTATACCTCGAACCTGAACTTTCGTTGAGCGATTTGGCCACCAAACTCAAAACCAATACGTCGGTCCTGTCGGCGGCTATCAATCAGAATTTTGGAAAAAATTTCAACGATTTCGTAAACGAATACCGCGTGGAAGAAGTCAAACGCCAACTCAAAGACCCCACCAATGCGCATCTGTCGCTGTTAGGCGTAGCGCTGGAATGTGGTTTCAATTCCAAATCTACTTTCAACCGGGCGTTTAAGAAATTTACGGGGCAATCCCCGAAGGATTTTGCATAAGTAAATACTTTCTGGTTTTGGCTAAACCTTACAGGTCTCCAAGACCTGTAAAGTTTTATTCATCAAACGTTCAACAAGTTATCAATTTTTTCCATAAAACGCCCTGCTACGGTTTGAAATCCGAACTTGTTGGGGTGGATTTCGTCGTACCATTGGTCGTCGTGCATGGCTTTGCGCTCGTCTATGTAATGGACATTCGGAAACTCCGCCGCTACATCTTTCACCCGCGTATTGAACTCGTCGATGATGTAGGTCAAAACGTTCTTGCGGTCGGCTTGGCTGGTCATGCCTTTTTCTATCATGTAGGGTCCGAGCCAGCCTTTTTTGGTGGTTTCGAGCGGAATGATGTAGTCGTAGCCGTGACACAGTACGTGGATGTCGGGGCGAACGGCAAACAACTCGTTGAACATTTTTCGATAGACTTTTTTCAGACTGTCGAGTTCCTGAATAAGCGAAGGCTCAATGTATGATGAGGCAGAAAGACCCGTTTGATGCGGCCCTTGTTTGATGTGGTCGCGGAACTGCTCGCCCAACACATCGTTTCCACCACCACTGATAAGGAAGAATCGGGGCTCTTTGTCTTCCACTGCTTCCAGCCATTCGCCGTCTATGTCGTAGTTTTTGAGCGTGTCGCCCGCCGCCGCTACGCAGTAAATGGCGTAGGTCTTGGAGAGGTGGTCGATGGTATCAATTACCAACGGATGCTGAAACCACGAATCACCTTCCGACACGATTTTGGGCATGTTGGGAAAACGCAAACGCATGATTCGGTACTTGGCGTTGCGGACAGTGCGGGCGGCTTTGTTGGCGACGTTTAACAAGTCATCGCTGATAAAGCCCTTTTCGTCTAAGTGCGCGTCGGTTTTACGAAGTTGAACTTCGGGTTTGAGCTGATAATCAGGCTGTAAATTGGGTTTTGTTTCGACGTTGAAATAATTCCCCAACGCATATTCTGCCAAATTTTCGTCTTCCAACATGGATTGCAGTTCGGTCTCATGCACGGTGTTGTATTCCGGGTTGATAAATTCCAACGTGAGTTGCTGCGTAGTCCAGGAGGCGGATTGCCCTTTTTCAATTTCATCTTCCAGATTTCCTAAACTACGCATGGTCGCTTTCTTTTTCAGCGTAAAAGGCATGGGTAGGCTCTCTAAATTGAGTTCTTCGACGTTGGAAAGGTCGGTTGTGCTGACGATAAATTGCAAGTATTCCACATTTTTTGGCCAATTGTACAACCGAACGTGACTTTCTAAAAACATCGGAATCGTTGTATCCCCTCTGTAAGAAAGTTGTGTAGATGCGCCCGGGTCCAGTGGTGTAACAGTTGGGTCTAACAATTCCAGAGAAGCTCCAAAACGAGTATCCAGGCACACACAGCAGAAGTACAGTTTTTGGCTGCTTTGGTTGGTTACTTTCACACCGACACCACCCTGCCATTTGTTGTTTTGCAGTTCGTAATGCAGTTCGACGGTATTTTGATTTATGGCAATCGGTTGGCCGTTGGCATCGGTTACTTCGATTTTTAATGGACTGACCAAGGCGGAGTCATTGCGCAAATTTTTCAAAAAATGCCAGTTGGACAAGTGTTTAAAATCTTTGACCAACTGAAACGCAAATGCCTCCGAATCCAGCACAATTGGCTCCACCAACGGACGGAACGTGTCCAGCGGACGGGTTAGCACGGCGTGACCGTTGCGCAGCGAAAGCGTGTAATCGGCGTTTTTCTCTTCGGTTTCCAGTTTAACCTGATTCGGGATTTCGGTCAACAGCTTTTCAGTTAGCAGTTGGCTGTCGGTCAGGATGTTATCTTCATTGTGCAAATGAATTTTGAGTTGATGGCTCATCAATCCTTCGACGTACCCTTTGTAGGTTTTAGCGTTGTCTAATTTAGCTTTGGTCGTATTGTCAAAATCCAAAATCGTCGTGTCTGCTTCAATGGATTTAACCTTGGCTTCGTAGGTTTTCGCACTGTCTTTTACGGTAATGCTTTTGGTATTTTGACCCATTCCGTGAATGGCGCCACGCTGCAATACCCAATTGCCGCCCCCGTCGCGCAATATATCGGCGTAAGTGCCTGCTTCGCCGCTGTCGGGCTTGTTGAACACGTTGGTGTACGACAGTCTTTTACGATACGCTGCCGGAATGTACATAATTGGTGTTTGCTCAAACGCATTGTTAAGCATCTGCTTAACGCGACCGTGCAAGGCGTAATACGTGAGCTGCCCACCTGAAGCTTCCAGCGTTTTAATCAAGTATTTCGTAAAAATCCCTTCACCCCCTACTTCTACCGCTGACTCGTCTGACTCACAGGCCGAGAGGCTGATGTGTGCGCCCGGCGGCAGAACTTTGTCAACGTGTTTCCCTTTAAAATCAGCGGGTTTCAGCGATTTACTGAAAATGAATTTTTTCCAATCGCGCTGCGGAAAGATAAAAGCTACGCGCCGTTCGATAACATCGTCATAAGTAGCTTTGAGAATAGCCTCGTTGCGGGTATTATCGCTGGAGTTGCAGCAATCAGACAAGACTACCACATGCGCTTTGGTTTTGGAAACCTGCTGAATAAGATATCGTAACTCTTTGTCGGCTAGTAAATAGTCGTTTTTGTGTTGTTCGTCATAATAACACACCAAACACTCATGCTTGCCGTCAGATTCTTCTGTCCACACGGTGGTATCGGCTTTTTCCTGCGTGCCGTGGCCCGAGTAGTAAAACAGCACTACATCGTCTTTTTTTGCTTTCCCAAGGGCTAAAAATGCCTTTACCACTTCGGCTTTGGTGGCTTTTTGGTCGGTGAGGAGCGTAATGTTTTTGGTGCCGAAAGCCGTCTCATTTTCAAGGTATTGCTTGACTTTTTGGGCATCATTAACACAGCCTCTCAAACGCGGGAAAATGACCCGTTTTTCCAACACTACTTGGTCTTCATAGGCATTGATACCCACCAAAAGTGCAAATAAGTTGGGCTTGGGAGCACCTTTCGATTCTTCGTCATTAAAATTGGACTCAAAATCTTCGGGCGGAGCCACTTCCACGCCTTTCGGCGCTGCCATTTTATTTTCGATGGCTTCTTCGTTGAAAAGTGTATCGCCTGTTTCTTCCCATTCAAGCGCATCTCGTTTTATAAAGGCAGGTTCATAATTGGCGGCCTGCACTCCCGACATGACTTGTGACCAATCGAAGGCCGGTCCAATGTCCCATTTGCCGCTTGGGCGGTAGTTGACATGGGAAACAATGCCTTTGAATGACAGCACGTCCTGCGTCGGTAAAAAGCGTTTGGATTCGTCCAAAAACTGACGCGGGATGTTGTATTTTTTGGTCAGGAACCGCAGCAGAATCACCAAACTGTCGTACTGTTGGGGCGTGTAAGAAGCGTAGTATTTTTGCTCACGAAAGGGCGTATTCAATTTTTGATAGGCTTCCGTTTGGGTCAGCGGACAAAACAAATCCACGCGATTGGGATTTTCGGGAAGGCGCGAATAAATAGTTTCGAGGTTACCGTTTCGTTCTACCAAATAACCGTAATTGATGATTTCAATGCCAATCGTGACTTTATCCCGAGCATTGTTGGTACCCGAATTGCCAATTCCCGCTCCGATGTGGCCGGACCAGTATTTGGAAGGAAACAATTGATAAATGGTGCCATCGCGGGCCAACACAAAAGCCACCGATACGTGGCGGTCCTGCGTGGTAAGGGCACTCATCCCACCGCTCAAATTTCCTGCCGTAAAGTGCAGGACAATTTGCTGTTTGGTCGGCGTTGGCTCGGGCGTGTTGAAATAATCCGTCCGATTTTTGGGTTTACAAACAACGCCTCTCAGGGTGAGGTCTTCGTCCATAACGGGCAAAGCAAAGGGCGTAAACGTGTAGCCGGTGCTGTTTTTGAAAGCGGCTTCGTCGGGAGCTAAAGTGTCATAACGCATTGGATTATTGGGGGTTTAAACGTTGAGGATTCGCTTGAGTTGATGGTACCAATTGTTGACTTTCAGCGTGCTTTTTTGGTAAGCATCTTTTAGGAAATAGAAAAAATCGTCCCACACGGTATCAGCTACCCGATACTTTTCTTTGACGTCTTTGATGTGGTGTTTGCGCAAAGTATGATTGTTGTTGAGCGTATCTCCCCCCGCCCAATGTTCAATGCTTTGCAGCGTGGGCCATAGTTGAACATCACCGTTTTCGCAGGAAAGCACTACGGATTGTTCATTGGGCGAAAAAGTGGCGTGATAAATCGGCGACTTGGTTTCAAAAACTCCTTTGACTTCTCCGTTTCGGTCCCAAAGTTGGGCAATGCCACTGTTGGTAGTCGTCAGGATGGTACTGTTGTCTTTCGAGACAGCGGCACAGCTGACAAAATCGTTATGAGCAAGTTCGAGCCATTTGTCGCCGTTCAAATCCCATAGTTTGGCCGTACTGTCGGCTGAGGTTGTCACAATCAGCGGATTTTTAAAATTAGGTGAGAAAGCAGCGTACGAAACCGAAGAAGTATGAGCAAATACCTGAAGCAATTCATACGTTTTGCGCGACCATAAGCGGGCCGTATCGTCGTGGCAGGCCGTTAAAATGTACTGACCGTCGGGCGAAAAAGTAGCTCGATTGACTCCTTTACCATGTTGAAAAACGTGTACTTTTTGGCCTGCCTGATCCCAAAGGATGGCCGTATGGTCTTCGGAAGCAGTAAGGGCAAATTTGCCATCGGACGACAATTCGCCACTGTGGACGTCGCCCAAATGTTTTAGATTTATGGTTTCTCCGTTTTTGTTTTGGAGTTGGGCAATGTTCTCAAAACACACCAACCACGTATCGGCGCGAGGGGTAGCTATGTCTCTCACTACGCCGTTGTATGTGGTCTGAGCCAGTGATTTACGATTGTTGAAATCCCAAATTTGAATGGATGCATCGGCCGAAGCCGTGAATAAATAAAGAGAGTCTGCCGAGAAGGAGGATTTGTAAACGGCGTCAAAATGACCCGCCAACGTACCTCTCAATCGGTCGCGTCGTTCCCAAATTCGCAGTCGGTGGTTGTTTACTTCTACCGCTGCCAACAGCTTTGAACTTGGGGAAAACCCCCAGCGGCTGTCGTCGCTGAAAAGTGCTTTAACTGCCTCACCTTTACTGTTCCATAATTGACTTGGAGTGCCCGTTTCCGACGCGTCTTTTATTTCGTTGACCAACCAGTGGGCATCGGGTGAGAACCGACAATCGGGATTTGAAAAGTCAAATTTGTTGCGAGATACCAAATGTCCGTCTACGGTCCAGCGACTTATGGTAAAATCATTTTCAATCGTGCTTAATGTTTTTCCATCCGATTCAAAAGCAATGTCCAATAGTTTGGACGCACTGAGTTTTATAGTGACAGGTGATTTGGCCCGACCAATGGACCAAACTTGTACGACGTTGTCCTGAACTATGGCTGCGCAATAATTATAGGCAGGATTTGAATCGTTGGTAGAACTGCAAATGATTTTGGACGGAAAAGTTGGAAAAATAATGGTTTTGATTAACTCACCGTACTGCGTCCATATCTTCAAAACGCCATTGGCCGACACCGTAAAAATGCGTTCGCCGTTGGAAGAGAAAAAGAGTTGAACGACTGGAAATCCATGTCGAAATTTGTCCAATGGTTTGCCTTTCATTGTCCAAGTGGTTATCTCGTCAGAATTCGATAAGGCAAGCAGGAGCGGATTAATGGAAGGTAGAAAAAAGGCGTTTTTTGCAGGATACGTTAGGGATAATGTACTTATTTCCTTTCCATTGATGTCCCATAGTTGCGTGAGGCTGTCGTTGGAAACGGTCAAAATGGATTGACTGTCGGGCGATACATCGGCAAATTTGAAGCCTTTAGGTGAAGAAAGACCCGCGAGTAATTTGCCCGAAGGATGCCAAACAGTTACCGTTTTAGTTCTGAGGGCCAAAATGGATTGGTCATCGGCTGCCACGCGGATAAATTGGAGAGTATCACCCGCTTTGACGCGTAAATCCTGCGTCAGAACCTCGGCCCACTGTTCCGGAGAATCGTATTCGTTGAAGGCATTGAGCAGAGCACGTTCGGTAAGGGAATTGGGAAGAATCCGGTGCGCCTGCCACGCCAGCGACAGCGCGTCTTCGGGATTGGATTTCAGAATCAGGTTGCTCGAAAGCGACACCAAATTGCTGACGAGGGATTTTTGCCACTGCAAAATGGCCAATGAACCAAAACCCACCACCACCGCCAGTAAAATGGACAGATTGATCAGAACCCGTTTGCGCTTTCGTTTTTCAATTTCTTTGCTGATTCGTTCCGATTCCCGAAACTGCTCACCCTTCGTAACAAAAGCAGAAATAGACTGAAATTCATCGTCAGTCAATTCCTCGCGAACATCTGTTTCATTGACTCGAAATTCCTGCGACGATAATTTGTTCAGGAAAAAATCAGGGTTGTTTGCGTTACTTTCATAATCACTGAAGGCTTGTTTCAAACGGCGAATTAGGTTATACAACCGCTTTTGTTCAGAACTGCGTTTTCGGAAAATGACGCCTGCCAAACTATCGTGAAAAAATTCGTAGCTGCCGTTGTCTTCCAGTAAAATACGGCGGTATTCCAATTCTTTTAATGCTTTGATCAGAAGCGGTTTGTCGCCGTCGTTGGGGAAGTCGTTGAGATTGACGTTTTTGCGGGTTCCGTTGGAGGTGACAAAATTATCCAGCAATTTGTGAACATAGCCCGGACGGTCTTGAAGTTCAGGAATTTCGGCTTGCACTTTCGCAATTTGCTCCTCTACATAGTCTTCCAGTACTTCATCAATCCGCCCCACTTCGTCAATGGTTGCCTTATTGATACTGACAATTTCATCGTCCGTTTTGGGTTTTTGTTTTTCGGCGGCGCTGTTCCAAAGGCGGTCGAGATATACTTGCAGGTAAGGGAGTTGGATGAGTTTGTTGGGTTCTTTGAGGTTCTCAACAATGGCGTCGGCATCCGTACCGGGATTTTCCAGTTTGACCTGCGGTAACGCATTGAACGTCTGAATAATTACCTCTCTGATGCGCTCGTCACCCATTTGTTCCACGCGCAATCGGTAATCAAACAACGTGGGTAATGCTTCTTCAAAACTGTACAGTTGGGCCAAGTACTCCTCGCGCATGGAAAGGATGATTTTGCAGGGAACGTCCGATTGGTACAACTCAATGAGGGTTTGCAAAAACTCGTATTGTTCCTGCGCGTCGCCCGAAATAAAAAGCTCTTCCAACTGGTCAAAAAGCAAATAAACGGGACGGAGATAAAGCAGCGAAATGTACCTGACCTGCTCCGAAATCGGACGAATATCGGGGCGTTTGTCCCATTTGGAAAGCTCCTCGCGCAGCGCAGCGTTGATGTCCTGTTTGCGTCGAATGTAAAGCGAAAACCAGTCGGTATCGCTCAGTCTTTTGGCCAATCCACTGCGGATAAGGCTCGTTTTGCCCGTTCCCGAAGGCCCATACACCAGAATAAAACGCGAACGAAAGGTTAGATTGAAAAGCGTTTCAATTTCCTGATCACGCCCAAAGAACAGGTGTTTGTCCTGAGCGCTGTAAGCCTCCAAAAATTTGAACGGGCTGTGATTCATGGTTTGATAGATAGGGGACTACATTTCCCAATAATTGAGATTGAACAGGAGCGTGGTAAAGGTGTTGAATTGCTCGCGCAACACGCCGAAATCCGCTTCGATTTGGCGGTCGTTGGCCTGAATTTGGATTTTCAGCGGCTCGTCTTCGGGACGTCCGATTCGGCGGTAAATGAGGGTTTTGTCAATGGGCGAATACGACTCAAAAATGTGTAAATCAAAAACGTTGTCGCTTCGTTTGGCAAAGACATTTTTATCCAAAATAAAGGGTGACAGGTTGAGGTATTCAATTTTTCCTGCTTCCAACACACTCTTTACCAACAATACCGACTGACTTTCCCACAAATCCGCCGAAGGAGTACGGTCTTCGCGGTAAAATCCTGTGGTATCCGCGCTTGACACCACCAAACTGGTTTTGAGCCGCACTCGTTCATGTTTGTATTGGGGTGCTTTGCGGAAATACTTAATGACTCGGATGTTTTTATAAGATTCAAGGTTGTAACGTATCCAAAAGCCTGAATTTTCGGCAATATTGCTCAGATTTTCTTCCCCGATTTCACAAATATCGAGGCAGTCGGCCTCGCTGATGACTTGGTTGCCTCGGTAGGGAAAGCGAGCTTTTAAATCCACAAAAAACTCAAGACTGTCGAAAAGGGTTTTGGCGTTGGGGTCGTAGTAGCGCGTCACCAATGTTTCCAATTCTTCGACGTAGTAAGGGATTTGATTGGCTTTCAGGATTTCCCTCAGGGTTTGTAAAATCGTTTCAAATGCCGTGTGTTCTCCTTTCAAATAGCCTTTCAAAATGGCCACCTGTTGTTCCGTAATTTGAATTTGCCCGCGAGGAGTTTGCAAATATAAATCTCGGATTTGGGTCAATAAGGTACTGATAAACAAAGAGATAACCGAATCGAAAAGGTTTTGGTACGCGTGAATTCGACTTTTGGTAGGCTTGGGAATCAGGTCTTCTGGGCTGACAATCGGTGGGCATAAAATGCGCCGCAGTGGCTCGGCCAATGGGTACGAAAGCGATTCAATAATAAGTTTACTTTTGATTTTGTCGTCTATTTCGGGATCGCCCAAGGCTTCGTCTTCAAACCGTTTTTGCAATGTAGCATCATAGTTCTGAAGAGCTGAAAACGTACTTTCAATCAGCCGTTTATTAGGAACGTACGTATTGTTTTGTCGTTGCGAATTGGTGGACAAACTCCATTGGTCTGCCTCGCCCGTTGGATTGATAAACACCCAGTTTTCGGCATCTAACATGTCAACGTCTTGGCCTAATCCGCGGGTTTGAAGATTGGTTTTTACGGATAAATTTACGTCTTCTTTCGCTCTTTTTATGGCTTCGCCGAGCGAATATTGGTTATTGAGGTATTTATAAAGAGAGGTTGAAAACTGACTCGCCTGTGTGTCGCCGACGGGTGCTTGAGTGGCTACGATTCCTGCTTTTATCGGCTGTTTTTGGAGCGTTTCCACCAACGATTTGGTAGCACAACCGTTCAAAAAAACAAATTTAAGATTGGGACAACGAGCCAGAACAGCCGACAAGCCACCCACCAGCGCCCAAGCATCGTCGAGGAGGATGCCTTCCTTGCCTGCGTGGCCTGCAAAATGAAAAACCGAGATGCTTTGTTGGTACGTTTCTATTCGTTGAATCAAACTTTTGACAGTCGCGTAGCTTTCCCGTACAATCTGAAAATGACCTCGCGCCTGACGAGGTGAAAGAGTATCAAACAGGCTTCGGTCTTCGTCGGTGAGCGTAGCCAAGGGCGCGTCCTGACTGTTGGAAAAACATAGCAATAAAGTATCCATAACGAGTTGAGCAAAAGGCGGAAGGCAAGAATTTTCCAAGGATAATGTTACGAAAAAAAACGCAGTTTCGCCAAAAATAGAAGGCATAACTTATCGAACGGTAACAAAATGCAGGTTTCGATACTAACTTGTTACCGTTAACTAAAAACCGGCATGTTTGGCAGGTAGAATGCTTGCGCTTTCAGTTATAAAACTTTATCTTTCTTTCCACAATTACTCTTACAACTACCGTTATGAATATTCATCAATTTTACCTCAAACATATTGCCAAACAAACGGGCTATCGCGCCACTTGGGAACCCAATCGTCCGCTTTTCGTAGGGGCAGTCGGGAAGTTGGAAGAAGGCGTTTTTACAATTTTTTCCAATTTGGAAAAAGAAGGCATTATCCCCGAAGTCATGGAAGATGAATCGGAAGGTTTTTGGGATTATACCTCCAATGAGTCGGTGAGCATCGGCATCAAATTGGCGGGTCAGGTTCCCGTTGCCGGAAGTATGTTGACCGAAGCCGACGCAGGATTTACGCTGGATTTTAAAAGTCAGGATGCTGTGGTTTTTCAGGCTGATAAAACGCTGACGCATCAAATCGTGAACATGGGCGCTATTGAGAAGGAAATCATTAAAAAATACCGGGATGATGCATGGCCCAAAGATTGGTTGGTGATCACTCAATTGGTAGAAGCTGAGTCAGCTACGATTATTATTTCCAACAGCAGCAACAATCAGATTGATTTGAAAGCCGCTGCCAATGTCGGCACCACCAACCTAAAACTGACCGACGCGTCGCTGGGGCTGCATGTGGTGCGTGAACGGGGAAGCAGTTTTAAGATTTTGGCCAAGAACGGTATTACGCCTTTGTACCGCGTGATGGGTATTCGGCATCCGCTGTTCGGCAAGCCACACCTAAGTACGAAAGAAGCGATGCTATTGCCCGATGACAATACGCTGGAGGTTCAGGAGTTTGAGAAAGAAGAGCTTTTTTGCGGTCCCGCACGGGCGGCCCCGGCCGCCGCGGTGTCGAATTCAGAGTGCAGAATGTCGAGTGAAATGATGTCATTGCCTGAAATAGGTTGCCCTCAAATGGTAACGTACAATCGTAAGAACCGATTGCTTAAATCACTTCAGCATAATAGGAAGACTTGCCAAGTTTTTAAAACCTGGCAAGTCTTAGCGTCAGAACCTGAGAAGTATCGAATGGACACCCTCACAAAAATGGGATATAGAAACAAAAGTTGCTGCGTTTGCGTTAGAAAAGCATAACCACTTTTGTGATGTCCACTATTCCCGTTATCAAACCTACCGACATTGGCCAAAAAGGGCTTTGGATCGCCTTTGGGGTACTTTTGTTGTGGTTTGTAAGTTTGGCTTTTTTGCTTCAGTATCCTATTGATTTTCGCGACCCGTTGGTGTATGTGTTTGTATTGCTGCAAATGCACTTATACACGGGGGTGTTCATCACCGCTCACGATTCCATTCACGGCGTGGTAGCTCCTCATAACAAGCGCCTTAATTATTGGGTAGGCTTTCTAAGCGCCTCATTGTTTGCGTTTAACAATTACAAACAACTCTCGTCCAAGCATCATTTACACCACCGCTACGCCGCCACTCCCGACGACCCCGATTACCACGGTGGGTATCCAAACTTCTTTTTGTGGTTTTTTGCTTTTGCCAAAGAGTACGTTTCGGTGGTGCAAGTGCTGTTGATGGCTGTGACATACAACATTTTGAAATTATGGTTTCCGTGGGAAAATCTGGTGGTCTTTTGGATGATTCCTGCGGTGTTGAGTACGTTTCAGTTGTTTTATTTCGGTACGTATTTGCCCCATCGCGGCGAGCATATTAATCCGCCGCTCAATGCCCGCAGTCAATCGCTCAACCACGTTAAGGCTTTTTTGAGTTGTTACTTTTTTGGGTATCATCTGGAACATCACGCGTATCCGTATCTGCCTTGGTGGCAACTGCCGAAGGCGCGGGAGCGGATGGAAGAGATGAAGCACACAAGCTGACATTCGGCATTCACGGGCGTTTCCTGTTTGTTTTTTTGCGGCTGTTCCGATAAGTATTCTAACTTTGGAACTTAATATAGCCTTAAGATTCAAAACTTCATGCAAGGGAAACA